>DATBRF010000107.1:0-10750 GCA_036560425.1 Methylocystis sp.
TAGCTCCCGCCGCGTTGGGCGACCGCCGCATTCAAGGGAAGGCTTGCGCTGCGTTCGAGCCATCGTTGGCGCGCGGTTTCCAGGCCCCATACGACGCCGATCAAGAAAAAAGCATGTCGCCAGTGGTCGACGTCGATCTGAAACCCCTGCATGAACAGGGAGAGCGTCGTCGGCACGATTGCCTGCGCCTGTCGAAGGTAGGGCGTTTTGGAGAACAAAAGCCGCAATCCGATAAAGGTCGTGACCGCGACAAGGAGGATGAAGAGGACGCCGCCGATCCAGCCGTAGTTCGCGAAAGAGCCTACATAGGAGTTGTGCGGATCGAGATCGAAGACCAGTCGAAACCGCAGTGGCCCGAAGCCCCAGAAACGGTCGAGCAGCATCGGGATCGAACGCAGCTGGTTGCCGAAACGCCCGGTCGGGCCTTCGTCGTAGTCCTGGGTCGCAGCGGTTCGCTGGGAGAAAAATTCTCTCGTTTCGGGAAGCGACAGGATCACCGCGACGACCGCCGCGACAATCATGAGGGCGCCGGCGGCCGAAAGCAGGATGCGCCGCTTCATCCGAGGGTCTTCGCTCATGACAAAGACGGAGATCATCATGACGGCGAAAGACACCGCAGTCGAGGCGTAGGAGCCGCGAGAAAATGTCAGGAACATGCCGCTGAATACGATCATCAGGCCCGTGGCTGTCAGCAATGTGCTGCGGGCGCGGCCAAGCATGAGATTTAGAGTGAGGTAAAGTATCGCAAGAATGACAGCCGACCCCATCACATTGGGATCTTTCAGCGTGCCTGACGCGCGGCCCGCATACGAAAAATATGCGCCGAGGCCTGCGATGTCGAAATAACCCAGCGCGCCTGCGCCGGCCGCAATGAGCGAGCTGAAACAGAAGGTCACCAGGAGCAATTCAACCCTTTGTTGGGTTTTCTCCCCGGAGTAGAGCGCGAAGAAGAGTCCCGTCAGGACCAGATAGACTGTCTGGTAGAAATAGATCGTCGAACTGGGGTCGTTCAGATAGGGCGTAAGCGCAATAAAGCCCGAGATCAGGTAGATGAGTAGAATCCCTGCGAATAGAATGAAGGAGCGATGCACCTTGAAGCCGCCTATGAACCATATGGGCATCGCAATCAGCGACGTCAGGTCGTATGGCGACGGCTCGATCATGCCGACGTTGACGAAACTCATGAAAAGGACCATCGCAGCCGATACGAATTTCTCGTAATCGACGACAAGCCGGCGCTGTTCCGGCGCGGCGGCTTCGGTCATTTCCCGCGGCCTTCTTTCGCGGCGATAAGGTCTTCATAGAGCCGGCGCGTGCGGCTGCTCGTCGCGTCACTATCAAAGATGCGCGCCCGCTCGCGGCACGCCAGGGCCATGCGCTGACGCTCCTCGGGCGATCTGGCGGCGAGCGCCAGCACGGCCTTCGCGATGTCGCCGGCGTCGAAGCTTGTGATAAAACCTGTTTCGCCCGTGACGACCGCTTCCTCGGCTACGCCGACCGGGGGCGCGACGATCGGCGCGCCGACCGCCAGCGCCTCGGGGAAGATCAGTCCGAAGGACTCGTAATCGCTGGTGCAGACAAGACAGTCGAATGCAGCCATTACGTCGCGCCCGTCGGCGTGAGGCGCGAGTGCGGTGCGATCGGCGACCTTTTGGGCGCGAAGCTCCGCAGAAAAGGCGTCGAACAGCTCGCCATCGCCCACGACGACGAAACGCAGATCGGGGCGCGCGCTTGCCACGAGTCCGAAGACGCGCGCAAGCCGCAGAGGATTTTTCTGCGGAACGATGCGGCCGACGAAACCGACGACGAAGGCCTCCTCGGAGAGACCGAGCGATGCGCGAGCCGCCGCACGGTCGTTCATGCGGCTGAGGTCGACGCCCATGGGGATGAGCTGGAGCCGCGACGCCGGCAGGCGCAAAGTCTCGCGCGCGTGCCGATATTCCTGTTTCGAGCCGACGACGACCGCGTCGCAGAACCACGCCGCAAGCCATTCGACCCCGCCATAGATGCGGCTGGCGTCCGGCGCCAGGGTGACGAAGGCGTGAGGCGTGTAGACCACGACCGGCGTCCTGAGCGCGACGCCGGCGATGCGCGTCAGCGCGCCGGCCTTGGAGCTATGGCCATGCACAATGTCGAAGGGCCCGAGGTCTGACAGCAAGCGCCACAGCCGCCAGGCGGCGCCGATGTCGTGCAAGCCGACCTCGCGCCGCATGGGCAGGGTATGGACATGCAGCTTCGGCTGGAGCGCCGCGACTTCGTTCGTGAAAATCGGCTCGGCGCGCACAGGGGAGTAGATGAGAGAAACGTCGTCCCCGGCCGCCAGCTGATGGCGCAGCAGCCCCGCCACCACGCGGCTGCTTCCGCCGCTCGAGGATTCTATGACATGGCAAATGCGCATCGGCGAGCGTCGGCTCCGAGGTGCGGTTCCTCCTTGGGCCGCCGCTGAGAAGCAGGGTCGCCAGTCGTAAAGAGCTTCGGCGCAGCAGGAACTGGCTCCCACTCACCTTAGACAAAGCTGGTTAACAGCCGGTGAGCGGAAGCTGCCGGAAATCGGCGCGGATCGCTTGGCGCTCAGGATTGCGCCTGGTCCTCCGAGCCGCCATCCGCCGTCTGCGGCGATAGCGGGCCCTCGCCGATGGCCTCATCGGCGCTCGCGCGCTTCTTGCCGGCCTCGATGATGTCGCGTTCTGGACGCGGCAGGACCGGCCCTTCCGGGAAGACAAAGCCGAGCTTCTTCTCGCCCTTGTCGTCGCCGACCACGACCACGCGCACCGCGCCGCCGTTCTTGAGGCGGCCGAACAGCACCTCGTCCGCAAGCGGCGTCTTGATGTGCTGGTGGATGACGCGGGACATCGGCCGCGCGCCCATCGCCTCGTCATAGCCGTGCTCGACCAGCCAGCTGCGCGCTTCGTCGGTCAGCTCGATGGTGACGTTGCGGTCGGCGAGCTGCGCCTCGAGCTGCATCACGAATTTGTCGACGACGCGCTTGATGACGTCGACGGGCAGATGGCCGAAAGGCACGATCGCGTCGAGGCGGTTTCGGAACTCCGGCGCGAAGAGGCGGTTGATCGCATCGCTGTCGTCGAGCTGGGCCCGTGTGCGGGTGAAGCCGATCGGCGTGCGGGCGAGATCGGCCGCGCCCGCATTCGTCGTCATGATGAGGATGACGTTGCGGAAGTCGATGGTCTTGCCGTTGTGGTCGGTGAGCTTCCCGTGATCCATCACCTGCAGCAAAATGTTGAAAAGGTCCGGATGCGCCTTCTCGATCTCGTCGAGCAGCAGGACGCAATGCGGATGCTGGTCGATCGCGTCGGTGAGCAGGCCGCCCTGGTCGAAGCCGACATAGCCGGGCGGCGCGCCGATCAGCCGGCTCACCGTATGCCGCTCCATATATTCCGACATATCGAAGCGCACGAGCTCGATGCCCAGCGAGGTGGCGAGCTGGCGCGCGGCTTCCGTCTTGCCAACGCCCGTGGGGCCAGAGAAGAGATAGCAGCCGATCGGCTTCTCGTGATCGCGCAGGCCCGCGCGGGCGAGCTTGATGGCCGAGGTGAGCGCCGAGATCGCCTTGTCCTGCCCGTAGACCACGCGCCGCAGCGTCTCGTCCAGATGGGCGAGCACCTCGGCGTCGTCCTTGGAGACGGTCTTGGGCGGGATGCGCGCCATGGTGGCGATCGTCGCCTCGATTTCCTTCAGGCCGATCGTCTTCTTGCGCTTGTTCTCGGTGAGCAGCATCTGCGCGGCGCCGGTCTCGTCGATGACGTCGATCGCTTTGTCCGGAAGCTTACGGTCGTGAATGTAACGCGCCGACAGCTCCACCGCCGCCTTGAGCGCGTCATTGGTGTAGCGGATCTTGTGGAACTCTTCGAAATAGGGCTTCAGCCCCTTTATGATCTCGATTGCATCCGGAATCGTGGGCTCGTTGACGTCGATCTTCTGGAAGCGGCGGACAAGGGCGCGGTCCTTTTCGAAATACTGGCGGTATTCCTTGTACGTCGTCGAGCCGATGCAGCGCAGCACGCCCTGGGCCAGCACGGGCTTCAGCAGGTTGGAGGCGTCCATCGCGCCGCCCGAGGTCGCGCCGGCGCCGATGACGGTATGGATCTCGTCGATGAAGAGAATCGCATCCTTGTGGTTCTCGATCTCTTTGATGACCTGCTTCAGCCGCTCCTCGAAGTCGCCGCGATAGCGCGTTCCCGCGAGCAGGGCGCCCATGTCGAGCGCGAAGACGGTCGCGCCGGCGAGCACGTCGGGAACGTCGCCCTGGGTGATCTTGCGCGCGAGGCCTTCGGCAATGGCGGTCTTGCCCACGCCGGGGTCGCCGACGAGGAGCGGATTGTTTTTATGTCGGCGGCAGAGCACCTGGATCGTGCGCAGCACCTCGGGCTCGCGGCCGATCAGCGGGTCGATGCGGCCGTCTCGCGCCTTCTTGTTCAGATTGACGCAGTAAGCATCCAGCGCGCCTTCCTTTTTGCGGCTGTCGCCGTCGCGGCCCTCACGGCCTTCCGCCCGCTCGCCGTCGTCCTCCACGCCGCGCGGCGCCCGGGTCTGATCGGAGAGGCCGGGGCGCTTGGCGATGCCGTGGCTGATGTAATTCACCGCGTCGTAACGCGTCATGTCCTGCTCCTGCAGGAAGTAGACGGCGTGGCTCTCGCGCTCGGCGAAGAGCGCGACGAGCACATTGGCGCCGCTCACGTCTTCCCGGCCGGAGGATTGGACGCTGATGATCGCGCGCTGGACGACGCGCTGGAAGCCGGCGGTCGGCTTGCACTCGTCGGCGTCCTCGTTGACCAGATTATCGAGCTCGCGGTCGATGTAGTCGCGCAGATTCTTGGCCAAAAGGTCGAGGTCGACCGAGCAGGCCCGCAGCACCGCCGAGGCGTCGGCGTCCTCGATCAGGCTGAGCAGCAGATGTTCGAGAGTGGCGTATTCGTGATGACGCTCGCGCGCGGAGGCGAGGGCGCGGTCCAGGGTCTGTTTCAGGTTGCGCGAGAACGTCGGCATAGACGGCGAGCCTCTCTATTTTTTCTCCATGATGCACTGCAAGGGGTGCTGGTGCTTCCTTGCGAAATCCATCACTTGGGTGACCTTGGTTTCAGCGACTTCATACGTGTAGACACCGCATTCGCCGACGCCGTGGTTATGAACGTGCAGCATGATGCGTGTCGCCTCCTCAATCGATTTGTTGAAATATTTACGCAGAACGATCACCACGAACTCCTGTGTCGTGTAATCGTCGTTGAGCAGCAAGACGCGATACATGTTGGGGCGGCGGGTCTGCTGTCGCGTGCGCGTGACCAGCGCGGTGCCTGAGCCAGGGCTGCCGTCGCCCGATTTTCTCGGCTCCTTGCTGGCCCGCAGCGGCCTGCCCAGGGGGCGAAGACCTTTCGATCGATCCTGCTCCGGCTGTGAAGGCGCTTGCTGAGTTCGAGTGGATATCAACGCAGCCACGTCCGTTTCGTCCCTTGGTCCTTTCCATGTAGGTCCCGTGAAATGTTCTTTCACGGGCGCATGGAGCAATTTCTTTGCCGCGTCCGTCGGCAGTCAAAGTCGCGGGGCGCGGCCCGACCCCTCACAGCATTCTGCTTCGGGGACGCCTTGGCAAGAGGCAAAGACGCCGACTCGCGAAGCCAACCCCGTGAACCCGATGTTTACCATATCGCCTTAGGGAAGGGCGATCAGAGACAGGCTCTCCTATGTCCGGATTTGACCCAAACGCCACGGCTCGGCCTTTTGCCCTGACGGAACGCGTCCGAAGCCTCGCCGCTTTCTCCGCCGTCGTCTTTTTTTGCAGCGTGCTCGGCGCCAGGTTTCTGTCGCAGGCGGTCGAGAAGGACGATCTGTCGCGTCTCGCTTATGAGCGCTCCATGCGCAACGTCGCGCGCAGCCGCGAACAGGCGGAAACGCAAGTTTACTCCATCGTGCGCAGCGTCGGCGTCGACGGCGTGACAACCTCCACGATCCCGCTCCGTGGCCCAATCCCGGCGTCGCCTTGCGGCGATGACAGGGTCGGGGTCCAGCCGAAGAAATGAGTTTCTAGGCCGCTGGTCGGGACCGGACCCCTTTTTTCGTCAATCAATTTTTTAAAAATTCGGCGGGAGGGCTCGCAATTTCATTGACATTGGCTCATTTGTTGTCCAAGCATGCGGCCGTGGCTTTTGCTCCCCGCTTCTTTGCGGCGACGGTAGGCGAGCCAGTCCGTCCTCGCGGCGATGACGGCGCCCTCTCTCAGGACATCTTGCGCGCTTTTCGAACGGCTGGCGCGCAGCGGCCTCCCGCTCTCGTAAGCCGTAACCAGGATAATTGATGAAATTCGACGAATTGGGCCTTTCGGAAAAGGTTCTCGCAGCCGTTCAGGCGGCCGGCTACACTAGTCCGACGCCCATCCAAGCGCAGGCCATACCGCCAGCGCTTCAATGCCGGGACATCCTCGGCATCGCTCAGACCGGCACCGGCAAAACGGCCGCCTTCACGCTGCCGATGCTCAGCCGCCTCGAACAGGGCCGCGCCCGCGCCCGAATGCCACGGACGCTCATTCTGGAGCCGACCCGCGAGCTGGCGGCGCAGGTGGAAGAAAGCTTCGTCAAATATGGCGCCAATCACAAGCTGAACGTCGCGCTGCTCATCGGCGGCGTTTCCTTCGGCGACCAGGAAGCCAAGATCATGCGCGGCGCGGACGTGCTGATCGCGACCCCGGGCCGGCTTCTCGACTTCTTCGATCGCGGCAAGCTGCTGCTGACGGGCATAGAGATCCTCGTCATCGACGAAGCGGATCGCATGCTGGACATGGGCTTCATCCCCGACATCGAGCGCGTCTGCAAGCTTGTTCCCTTCACCCGCCAGACCCTCTTCTTCTCGGCGACGATGCCGCCGGAGATCACCCGCCTCACCGAGGCCTTCCTGCATAATCCGGTCAGGATCGAGGTCGCCCGCGCCGCCACCACGGCCTCGACGATCCGCCAAGCGCTCGTCGCCTCTCATAGCCACGCCGAAAAGCGCGAGACGCTTCGCAAGCTCATCCGCGGCGCGGAGAATCTCAAGAACGCGATCATCTTCTGCAATCGCAAGCGCGACGTCGCGATTTTGCATCGCTCGCTCGCAAAGCACGGCTTCTCGGCGGGCGCGCTTCACGGCGACATGGACCAGCTCGCCCGCATGGCGTCTCTCGACGCCTTCAAGAACGGCGACGTGTCGCTTCTCGTCTGCTCGGATGTCGCGGCGCGCGGCCTCGACATTCCAGACGTCAGCCATGTCTTCAACTTCGACGTGCCGACCCATAGCGAGGACTATGTCCACCGCATCGGCCGCACCGGCCGCGCCGGCCGCTCGGGGGTGGCGATAACCATCGTCACCGAGGACGACGCCAAATATGTCGATCAGATCCAGAGCTTGATCGGCAAGGCCATCGAATGGGAGGGGCCTGGCTTCGACGAGCTGCCGCCGCCCTTGGAGACCTTGCGTCCGCATGAGCATCGCCGTGGCGGAAGGGGCGATCGCGCCGGACGCTCCGAGCGTAGGGGAGAGCGCGGCCGCAGGCCCGAGCGGGGTGACCACCGCCAGGAGCGGCAAGAACGAATTGAGCGGTTCGAGACCGAGGGCCCCGTCGCCATGGGCCGCCCGGCGCATGCGCCGCGGCGCCCGAGCGCCGAGCCGGTCGTCCGCGGCCGCCCCGCCGACGAGCGCCGGGACCGCCGCTCGCGCCGCCATCATGAGGACGACGGCCCGCCCGTCATCGGCCTCGGCGACCACGTGCCATCCTTCCTGCTGCGGCCGGTGACGCTGCGGCCGGCGAAGGTGGTGGAGGAGTAAGGGGCGGCGCCCTCATCCGGCCTGGCTTCGCCGGTCGGATGAGGGATTTCCCTCACCCCGCAAAAGGCGTCATCGCCGCCCGGATTTTCTCCGCCTGCTTGGCCAGCTTGTCATTGTCCGCCATGGTTCCCGGCGGACGCAGGGGAACGCCATCCCAGCGCGGCAGAAGATGGAAGTGCAGGTGGTAGATCACCTGCCCGCCGGCGCTCTCGTTGAACTGATGCAAAGTAAGGCCGTCGCATTGGAAGGCCGTCTGCAGCGCCTTTGCGATATGCTGCACGCGCTTGATGAGATCGCCAAGCGTCGCCGGGGAAACGTCGAACAGCGTGCGGGAGCCCTCCTTGGGGATCACTAGCGCATGCCCATCCGCGCGGGGCATGATGTCCATGAAGGCAAGGGAGACGTCGTCTTCGTAGATCTTGTGCGCGGGGATCTCGCCGCGAAGAATTTTGCCGAAGATGTTGTTGGGATCGTAAGCGGCGGCCATGTCTTTTTCCCTTCGTCAGTCCCCATATTCGAAGGCGCGGATATTGGTGACGCGAAACGCAGCCGCCGGATAGACGCCCAGAATTTCCACTTCCTTCGAGAAGAATCGCAGCTCCTCGAGCGCGCGCGCCAGCGCCGGCTGCTCAGGGTGGCCATCGACGTCCGCGAGGAAGCGCGTCGCGGCGAATTCGCCGTCGACCATGTAGCTTTCGAGCTTGGTCATGTTCACGCCGTTGGTCGCAAACCCGCCGAGCGCCTTGTAGAGCGCCGCCGGCACGTTGCGGACGCGGAAGATGAAAGTCGTCATCGTCGGGCCGTTGCCGACGGGGACCCATTGGCGCGTCTTGGAAAGCACGATGAAGCGCGTGGTGTTGTGCGCTTCGTCCTCGACCCTCTCGGCGATAATGTCGAGCCCGTAGATCTCCGCGGCCAGCCGCGGGGCCAGCGCGGCTTTCGTGGGGTCATTCCACTCCGCCACCTCGCGCGCGGCGCCGGCCGTGTCGCCCGCCGTATGGGGCGCCAGTCCCAGATCGCGAATGACGCGGCGGCATTGCCCCAGCGCATGGACATGGCTGTAGACCGAGCGCAGGCCCTCGCGCGTGGCGCCCTTGGGCGCCATCAGATGAAAGTGAATGGGCAAGAAATATTCGCCGACGATATGCAAACCCGAATGCGGCAGGAAATGGTGGATGTCGGCGACGCGCCCGGCGATCGAGTTTTCGATCGGAATCATGCCTAGCGCCGCGCGGCCTTCGGTGATGGCGGCGAAAGCGTCCTCGAAGCTTGCGCAGGGCAGGGGAGTGAGGTCGGGATAGGCTGCGCGGCAGGCGAAGTCGGAATTCGCGCCGGGCTCCCCCTGATAGGCGATGAGCTGGTTCACTTTCGACACTTTCACAAACTCTCTCATCCCGGCTGCGGGCGGGATGAAACTTGGCGGAGGGCGGCGAGGTCGCGCCCGGTATCTACCGATGGGCTTGCTTTGTCCAGCACGGCCGCGTCGATGCGCATTCCGGCCTCCAGGGCGCGCAATTGCTCCAGCCGTTCCCGCAGCTCGAGCGGAGAGGGGGGCAGGGCGGCATAGCGCTCGAGAGCGCTCCGCCGGAAGGCGTAGACCCCGATGTGCTTATAAAGAGGGCCTTCACCCCAGGGCGCCCGGGCGCGGGTGAAATAAAGCGCCCGAAGACGGGCCGGGCCGATCTGCGTCCCGACGAGCTTCACCGCGTCGGGGCTGTCGGCTTCCTGCGGCGCGGCCAAGGCTGCGAGCGTGCCGATGTCGGCGGCGGCTTCGTCGAGAAGCGCCAGCGCTGCGGCGAGCGCGCCGTCTGGCAGAAAGGGATTGTCGCCCTGGAGGTTGACGACGGCGTCGTGGCGGCCCTGCGGATCGAGCGCCCGCAACGCATCCGCCACGCGGTCGCTGCCGCAAATATGGGCGCCTGTCGTGAGCGCGGCCTCGCCGCCAGCCGCGCGAACCGTTCTGGCGATTTCTTCGGCGTCGGTGGCGACGACGACGGGCCCGAGGCGGGCCTCAACCGCGCGCGACCAGACATGGACGATCATCGGCCGGCCGGCGATGTCGGCCAGGGCTTTGCCGGGCAGCCGGGTCGAACCCAGCCGCGCCGGTATCACGATGATCGGCGCCCGCGGCCCCATCAACGTCAGTAGGCGTTGTTGTCTTCGGCCATCCAGCCTTTTTCGGTCTTCACGAAATGGAGCGTGCCTTCGCTGGTGTGCACTTCGCTTTTCGCGAAAGTGCGGTCTTCGTCGAGACCGAGGAAAGCGCATTTTCCGCGCTCATGCTCCTCCCGGCACTTGGCCTCGAAACCCTCGGGGAACTGGATTTCCGCCTCGTACATCAGCTCGAAGGCGTTGATCTTGTCGCGCGTCACCTGGCGGGCGTTGACCTTTTTGAAGGAGACGATCTTGGCGTCGACGCCGTTCATTCCCAAAATGTTGCGCAACACCTTCGCGCCGGTCGCATCGCCGGGTTGGTGATCGCCGCAACCGGACAGCGCCAAAGCGGCCGCAAGCCCGACGAACAGGCGCAGATGATAAGCAGTCATACATTTCCTCCGAGGCGGGCGCTTGAGGCGCGCGATTTTTTTTTGTCTCTTTAGCGGAAAAGCGCCCGCTCGTCGCCGTCTTTCATTTTTCAAATCGCCCCATTGTGAAAAACCATATCAGATAGTTGCAATTTTGTGCAGCCGGAGTAACTTGATGCCCGCCAAACGAACTACGTGTCCGGCGACGGCGCAAGGGCCCTAACAAAAGCCCACGTCGTGATCAAGCGTTCGATGCGTAACGGCAGAACTCGAATACCCTGCGGAGTGCTCAGGTCCGCCGCATCTCCTGGGTCCGTGGGGTTGGCCGGCTGACGATGGTTGGAGTGGCCTCCTTGAAGCCATTGTCAGTCGGCCGCCTTCATCCTTTCGGATGAAGAGCGCGCCAAGATGGACGC
>DATBRF010000108.1:0-16344 GCA_036560425.1 Methylocystis sp.
CGCAGCCCCCTCGGCCTTTGGCCTCTCCGGCTGAATAGAAAGCCGATTGCATATTTTTCATTGGAAAAGGCGCAGGCGCGCACGCAAAACAGGCTTGGCGGCTGTTGCGCTGGTTGAATTCGGTCTAAATGAGATCGACCATAGGTCAGTGCGGCCAAAAGCTTAGGCCCAGTTGTCTAAAGGAAATTTTAGTGTCGCCATCCGCTTCGCTAAGCTACTCAGGCCCCGGCGGAAACCATCCAAATTCGCTCGCACGCCGCCCCTTCGGAAACATGTAAACCCCAGCTATCGGCCTAAAAGCGAAAACCTCGGGAGCTCGGCTTAGGAATGCTTGCCATCGTCAGGATCGCGCTGCGGCGGCCCTACACGTTCATCGTAATGGCAATGCTGATTCTGATCTTCGGGGTGAAAGCCTGGATTGCAACCCCGACGGACATCTTCCCGAATATCGGCATCCCCGTCATCAGCGTTGTCTGGACTTATAATGGCCTTCCGCCTGACGACATGTCGGGACGCATCATTTATTATTATGAGCGGACGCTGAGCGCCCAGGTCAACGACATCCAGCACATCGAGTCACAGTCCCTGCCGGGCTACGGCATCGTAAAAGTCTATTTCCAGCCGTCTGTCAGGATTGACACCGCTCTGTCGCAGGTAACAGCGGCGTCTCAGACGGTTCTCAAATTTCTTCCGGCCGGCATCACCCCGCCTTATGTCTTGACGTTCAACGCCTCGAGCGTTCCCGTCATTCAGCTCGCTTTGTCGAGCAAGTCCCTGTCCGAGACGCAGCTCTTCGACTATGGGCAGAATTTTGTCCGCCCCCAGCTTGCGACTGTCGCCGGCGCCGCCGTGCCGTCGCCTTATGGCGGGAAGGTGCGCCAGGTTCAGGTCGATATCGATCCGCGGAAGTTGCGGTCCTACGGTTTTTCCGCGCAGGATGTCGTCGATACGATTGCGCGCCAGAACCTCATTACGCCGGTTGGCACGCAAAAAATTGGCGTTTTCGAATATATCGTCGCCTTGAACGACGCGCCGAAACAGATCGCGGAGCTCAATAATTTGCCGATCAAGAAGGCGGACGGCACGATTATTTATATCCGGGACGTGGCCTTCGTGCATGACGGCAGTCCGCCGCAGACCAATATCGTGCGAGTGGACGGCGGCGCCGCAGTTCTTATGACCATTCAGAAGTCGGGCTCGGCCTCGACGCTCGACGTCATCAACGGGGTCAAATCGCTTCTGCCCAAGATACGCGAATCTCTGCCGCCCGAGATACAGTTGGCGGCGGTCGGAGATCAGTCGGTCTTCGTCCAGTCCGCAGTCAGCGGGGTCATATCGGAGGGCGCAATCGCCGCCGCGCTTACTGGTTTGATGATCCTGCTGTTCCTCGGCAGCTGGCGATCGACGCTCATCATCGTCACCTCGATTCCCCTCGCAATCCTCGCATCCGTGGCCGCCCTGTCGGCGCTCGGTGAAACCATCAACGTCATGACGCTCGGCGGATTGGCGCTCGCCGTCGGCATCCTTGTCGACGACGCGACCGTCACCATCGAGAACATCAACTGGCATCTGGAGCAAGGCAAGGAAGTCGAGGACGCCATCATGGACGGCGCACGCCAGATCGTCATTCCGGCGACGGTCTCGCTGCTCAGCATCTGCATTGTTTTTCTGCCGATGTTCAGCCTCGGTGGCGTCGCGGGCTATCTTTTCAGGCCGATGGCCGAAGCCGTGCTTTTTGCCCTGGTCGCTTCTTACGTCCTCTCACGCACGCTCGTCTCGACCCTCGCCCACTATTTGCTCGCCGCGCCGGGGCGCCGCCACGGCGAGGCCCCGCCTCCTAGCAGGAACCCCTTGGTGAGATTCCAGCGCGGTTTCGAGCATCGTTTTGAGGCCGTGAGGCTGGGCTACAAGCAGCTGCTGTTGATGGCGATGCAAAACCCTCGGCGCTTCGTGGGGACGTTCCTCGCCATCGTCATCGTGTCTTTCGCCCTCGTGCCTTTCCTGGGGCAGAATTTCTTCCCGACGGTCGAGGCGGCGCAGATGAAGCTTCATATCCGCGCGCCGACAGGCACAAGAATCGAGGATGCGGCGATATTGTGCGACAGGATCGAGCGCGCCGTCCGAGAGGTTATCCCGCCGGAAGCGCTCGAATCGATCGTGGATAACATCGGCTTGCCGATCAGCGGCATCAATCTCGCTTACGGAAATTCCGGAACAATCGGCGTCGGCGATTCGGATATGCTTATCACGCTGAAGGAGGGTCAGGAGAGAAACACGGATCGGTATATCAAAACCATCCGTGAAAGGCTGCCTTCGCTCTTTCCCGCTACCTCGTTCGCGTTTCTCCCGGCAGATATTGTGACGCAAATCCTCAACTTCGGCTTGCCGGCGCCGATCGACGTCCAGATCAGCGGCAACAAGCTCGCCGCCAACCGGGCTTATATCGAGGACGTCTACAAGAAGATCGCCCTGGTTCCGGGCGTCGCCGATCCGCGCATCCAGCAGGCCTTCAACGCGCCGACCTTGAACGTGGACGTCGACCGCTCGATTGCTTTGGAGCTGGGCTTGACCGAGCGCGAGGTTGCGACGGCGATGCAAGTGAACCTTGCGGGCAGCATCCAAACGGCGCCGACCTTCTGGCTCAATCCCCAGAATGGCGTTTCTTACCCCATCGTCGCTCAAACCCCGCAAATGTGGCTCGATAGTTTGGGCTCTTTGCAAACGATGCCCGTGTCATCCGCGAAGGAGCCCCAGCTTCTTGCAGGCATTGCAGACATCAAACGCAGCCAGAGCAACGCCGTTGTGTCGCATTACAACATCCAAGGCGCCATCGACATCTATGCCGGCATACACGAAAGGGATCTCGGCGCCGTCGCAGGAGACATACAGAAGATTCTCGATGATGCCGCTCGGCAGGTTCCCCCAGGCTCGACCGTGGTCATGCGTGGCCAGGTTTCCACCATGACGTCGGCCTATTCGCAGCTTTATGCCGGCCTCGCATTGGCGATTGTGCTCATCTATCTGCTGATTGTCGTGAACTTCCAATCCTGGATCGACGCCTTCGTCATCGTTTGCGCATTGCCGACGGCGCTCGCCGGGATCGTGTGGATGCTATTTTTGAGCTACACGACCTTGTCTGTTCCCGCATTGACCGGGGCGATCATGTGCATGGGCGTCGCCACCGCGAACAGCATTCTGGTCGTGAGCTTCGCGCGCACGAGGCTGGCCGAGGGCTGTGACGCTTTGACTTCCGCGGTGGATGCAGGCTTCACGCGTTTCCGTCCGGTCTTGATGACCTCGCTCGCCATGATCATCGGGATGGCGCCCATGGCGCTGAGCGCCGAGCAGAACGCGCCGCTCGGTCGCGCGGTGATCGGCGGCCTGATGTGCGCGACGATCGCGACGCTGTTTTTCGTCCCTGTCGTGTTCAAGCTCGTTCACGCTCGGGTGGTTGCGTCAGATGAGCAGTGATCCAATGTCCCAATCCCAAGAGCGGACGGTTATTTCCTCGCCGAAGGATCGGCGGGCGGGAAGAAAGATTGGCTTTTGGCTCGGAACCGCGACGCTGGCGGCGGTCGGCCTTGCCGCGTTCGGGATCGTCACCCGGCGGATTGCTGATTACAGGCTCGCGCAATGGACCGCCACCCAAGCCGTGCCCTCGGTTGAACTCGCGGCTCTCAAGACGGGGAGCAGCGGCCAGGGACTCGTGCTGCCGGGCGAGCTGAAGCCCTTCATCGAAGCGCAAATCCGCGCGCGCGTGAATGGATATCTGAAAGATTGGAAATACGATATCGGCGCGCGCGTCAAAGCCGGCGAAACCCTGGCGACGATCGACGCTCCCGAACTTGACCAACAATATGAACAGGCCAAAGGCGAACTCGCGAAGGCGGAGGCGCATGCTCAGCTCGCGAAATTGACGTCCAAGAGATGGGCGGCTCTTCGCGCATCCACGGCCGTCTCGCAGCAGAGCGTCGATGAAAAGGGTGGAGACGTCAACGCCAAGGAAGCCGATGTCGCCGCGGCCCGCGCCAATCTGGATCGGCTGAAGGCCTTGAAAGGATTCACAGCCGTTACCGCGCCGTTTTCGGGCGTCGTCACCGCGCGCAGGGTCGACATCGGCGTTCTCGTGGGTCCCGGCAATCCGATCGAGCTTTTCGACATCGCGGACATCCATCAAATACGCGTTTATGTGCGCGTGCCGCAGCCTCTTTCGATGCGCATCAATCAGGGAATGAAGGCGACTCTCACCCTATCGCAGCATCCAGGACGAACCTTCGAGGCGAGGATCATCGCCAATTCTGAGGCAATCGCTCCAAACTCTCGAACGCTCCTTGTGCAATTGCTGGCCAACAATAGCGTCGGCGCGCTTTTGCCCGGCTCCTTCGCAGAGGTGCGCTTCGATCTTCCGAAGAACCCCGATGTCGTTAGAATTCCCGCGACTGCCCTGCTGTTCAAGGACAATCTATTCCATGTCGCGACCGTCGGCCCCGGTTCGAAAGTCATTCTAAAGAAAATATCGGTCGATCGCGACTTAGGAACCGAAGTGGAAGTCCGCGAGGGCGTCAAAGCGAGCGATCACGTCATCAACTATCCGTCCGAGTACCTCCGTAATGGAGATGCGGTGATCGTCTCCCAGGGAAGAGGCAAGGAGACGAGCGGCGAACCTGGCGCGCAGGGAGACCTGGAAAAATGAAAGCGCGCGCGCTCCTTGTGTGGTTGTCCCCTTTGACGCTCTGCGCGTGCAATTTCGCGCCAGACTATGCGCCGCCGGCTGTCGAGGCGCCCACCAAATTCAAGGAAGCCAAGTCCTGGGCGGAGGCAAGGCCGCGCGACGACCTGCCAAGGGGCCCTTGGTGGCGCAGCCTGAACGACAAGACGCTGAACGACTTGGAGCCTCAGATCGACGTCAGCAATCAGAGCCTCGCTGCGCATGTTGCGATCCTGGATCAGGCGCGCGCCTATACGGCCCAGGCGGAAGCCGGCCTTTTTCCGACAGTCAATCTCAACAATAGCTACTCAGCCAACAAGCAGTCGGCGCATCGGCCGCTTCGCACGTCGAACAGAGTGCCTACTGCACAAGGATATGAACAGGCGCTGATAGACAATCGTCCATTTAATCAGCCAGATCACTATGGCAACAATCTGTTGACCCTGCAGTCGAGCTATGAAGTCGATCTCTGGGGCCGGGTAAGAAACATGATCGCCGCGAGAGAAGCGCAGATCCTGGCGAGCGCCGCGGACCTCGAATCGGTTCGCTTGAGCTTACAGGCTGAGCTCGCGCGCAATTACATCGCCCTTCGCGGTCTTGATAGCGAAATTGCCCTTTTTAAACGTGTCGTCGAAAGTTATCGCGTCGCGCTCGGGTTGGTGAAAACGCTCGTCCAGGGCAATATCGGCGCGCCCGCCGATGTGCCGCGGGCGGAAGCGCAGCTCGAAGTCGCGCGCGCCCGGCTTGATGATCTCATGGCGCGACGCGCGATGTACGAGCATGCCATCGCCACACTGATCGGCGAGCCTGCGTCTTCCTTTTCCATACGCCCCGCCGCCGCCCAGATCGGGCAGCCGACCATTCCGGCTGGCGTTCCTCTGAGCCTGCTGGAACGCCGCCCGGACATCGCCGCCGCCGAGCGCCGTGTCGCCGCCGCCAACCAGACGATCGGCGTCGCTCGCGCCGCTTTTTTCCCGCGCCTAACAATCAATCTTTCCGGCGGCACACAGGATACGGGCCTTAGCCTGCTGAATTTCAAAAACAGCATCTGGTCGGTTGGGCCGGCGGTGACTTTGCCGATATTCGACGGCGGCCTGAGGGCCGCCGAGCTCGCAGCGGCGCAAGCCGCCTACACGCAAACCGTCGCCGAATATCGCGGCGCTGTGCTGCGAGCCTATCAGGAGGTCGAGGACGCCTTGGCTAACCTTCGCTGGCTTTCGAAGGAGGCCCAGAGCCTGAGCATCGCCGTGACCTCGACGCAGAAGGTGCTGGACACGTCGCTGACGCTTTATCGTGAGGGCGCCACCAACTACCTTGACGTCATCACCGCCCAAACGGCGGCGCTTGACGCTCAGGACGCTCTTGTGACGTTGAAAACGCGCCGGACTCAGGCGGCTGTTTCCCTCATGCTGGCGCTCGGCGGCGGCTGGTCGGTCATCGAACTGGAACAGATCGATCCGGCGGCGCCGCCGTCCACAACGCCGCTCGAGCAAGCAGGCTTATTCGGAGATCGGCTATGAGCGCGCAGTTCCGGGCGGAGTCGAAATGTGGCGCTTGCGCATTCTGGACCCGCATGGACGCGCAAGGCGGCAACTGCCGGCGCCATGCGCCGCGGCCAAATAACAATGTGGATGAAATTGCGCACTGGCCGCGCACCGACTCGAACGACGGCTGCGGCGAATGGCTCGTTAGCTCGTCCGAGGCGACTCCTTTGATATATTGCCGCGACTGCGTCTATTGGCGACATATGGCTCACGGAATCCAGCCGGTCGATCTGCAAGACCAGTTTTCAGAGTGGTGGCGCCACGCGGGAAAATGTCTGAGATTTGCGCCACAGCCTTCCCCATTTCCCGGGAATAGAGCGTTCTGGCGCGCCACTCATGAGACCGACGCCTGTTCCGAGGGAATGACTAGCATTACAGTTGCATTTTGATGTGGGAGCGCTTGGCTTGGGCCTGGTGTGCTCGCCTCCAAAGCGACCATGCGATGACAAACGCAGGTCGGATGCGTTTTCTCGCCAAGCGTGTCGCTAGGTGGCGGATTTCCTGCGTGGATCAGTGGATCTTCGAGGACGAACGGCACGCGACTCTCTTTGTGCTGCGTATTGTTTTTGGGGGGCGCAACGGTGTTAGCGTGAACTCGGCCCGCAGCCATCATGACGAAGGCAGCATGACGAGCGAAACAATGACGGCGCCACCATGCCAGGAGCGTGTCTCGTTGTGATCGAGGCCGAGTTCGTTCTTGGTGGTTTCAAACGAATCCTCAATCGTGCAACGTCAGCGTTTGGCGAAAGCGGCGACTTGCGCTTTGAGCGGTTCGGGAACGTAGGCTTCTGGATCGAGCTCTTCCCCGAGCCATTCGCGGATTTTGGCATGGCGCTCATGTTTCTTGTCGCCGATCCCCTCCAGCAATTCCGCATAGCGCGAGGGGCCGCCGACATCTTCTGGCGGACAGCGCTCGCCGGCCTCGATCAACCGCGGGTAAGGCTTTCGATCATGGAGCGGATGAACCGCCCCGGATTTGCCGGAGGCCCCAAGCCTTGAGAGGTGGGGCCATGGAGACGAAGAAGAAGACATCGACTAGATTTCACCTCAAGTTCGAGAGCGAGCGGTTCGGATGCGGCGAAGTTCGACCGCCGGTCGAAACCATGATCGCCTTTATCGACACTCATCGGGAGGCGCACGGGGTCGAGCCGGCCTGCAAAGTTTTGCCGGTCCCCCCGTCGACCTACCGGGCGCATGCGTCGCGCCGCCGCGATCCCATGAAGGTCTCGGCGAGGGGGCGCCGCGACGTGGGCCTTCGCGAAAAGATCCGGCGCGTTTTCGAAGAGAACTTCAAGGTCTATGGCGCGCGCAAGGTGTCGCGGCAATTGCGCCGGGAGGGAGAAAGTGTGGCGCGCTGCACGGTCGAACGGCTGATGCGGGGCATGGGGTTACACGGCGCCGTGCGCGGCAGGCCGGTGAGGACAACGCCGAGCGATCGCAAGGCGCCCTGTCCCTTGGACAAGGTGAACCGGCAGTCCCAGGCGCCGCGGCCGAATGCGCTGTGGGTGTCCGACTTCACCTATGTCGCCACATGGTAGGGCTTCGTCTATGTGACCTTCGTGATCGACGCCTTCGCCCGGCGGATCGTCGGCCGGCGCGCCGCACGCACGGCGCATTAGGGCTTCGTCCTCGACGCGCTCGAGCAGGCGTTGCATGAACGCCGACCGGTTCACGGCGGCGGCCTCGTGCATCATAGCGACCGAGGCGTTCAATACGTCTCGATCAAATACACCGAGCGCCTCGCCGACGCCGGCGTCGAGCCCTCGGTCGGCAGCGTCGGCGACAGCTATGACAACGCGCTCGCCGAGACGATCAATGGGCTCTACAAAGCCGAGGTGATCTGGCGGCGCGGGCCGTGGCGGAGCTTCGAGGCCCTCGAGTTCGCCACGCTCGAATGGGTCGACTGGTTCAACAATCGCAGACTACTGGAGCCAATCGGGAACATCCCGCCAGCCGAAGCTGAAGCGCGCTATTACGCGCAACTCGAGGAGCACGCCATGGCGGCGTGACTCAAACAAAATGGCATCTTTTCCACCTGCCTTATCCGGCACAGCAAACCGCACAAGCCCGCCGAGCTCACCGCGTGGAGGCTATCGTCTCGTGGCGCGCGATTTCCGGCATGCGCCAAGCCGCATGAGCGACCACGAAACCAAACGCCTCTTTGCCGGCCTCGCTCCGTTAACCTGACAGTGCCAGGCAACCTACCCGTGCCTTAAGCCGTTTTCGGGCGAACCTGACATTTTCGAACGATCGGACGGTAACGCTCTCGGATAGGCTCGCACAACCTCTGCCAAAAAAAAGCCGAATTTCGAAAACGATGCGTTCATATTCGGTCACGGGTTTTATATCGTGTGGCGATATATATCGCCGGAATGTCACGATTGCTTTGCCGGAAGATTTGCTGGTTCAGCCAATCCGAAAACATCAAGCCGAAACGGAGTTTCGTCAGTGAATGCAGTGGTGGTGCTCGCACTAAGACGGCCTTACACATTCGTCGTTCTCTCGATATGCATCCTCCTTTTCGGCGTCATGGCGATCGTCAAGACGCCAACCGACGTCTTTCCGAACATCAAGATTCCCGTCGTAGCGGTAGTGTGGTCATATGCCGGCCTGCTCCCGAAGGAGGTTTCAGGACGCATCACCTATTATTATGAGCGTGCTTTGACCACGAATGTTGAGGGCATCGAGCATATCGAGAGCCAATCCTATTATGGCTCAAGCATCACCAAGATCTTTCTCCAGCCTGGCATCGACCTGGCTGCAGCGGAAGCTGACATCGACTCGATTTCCCAAACGGTGACAAAAGCACTTCCGCCAGACATTTCACCGCCAATGGTGATGCGGCTCGAGGCGTCTTCCGTTCCCGTCGCAATGGTTAAAGTGACCGCGGAAAACCTGACTCCAGCCGACCTCTACAACCTGGCCAAGAACAAAATTCGCCCCCTCCTCGTCATGATACCGGGCGCGATTTTGCCGCATCCATATGGAGGTCAGGACAAGCAATTGCTGGTTTCTCTCGATCAGCAAAAGCTGATGGCGCGCCACCTGACGGCGACGGACGTGCATAACGCGCTCGGCCGGCAGAGCATCGTGCTTCCGGCAGGCGACTTGAAAATTCATTCAACTGATTGGCTGGTTCAGACGAACGCGACACCTCTGGAGGTCGAAGACTTCAACAATATTCCAATCAAACGCATAGGCAACACGACGATTTACATGCGTGATGTGGCCGACGTGCGTCTCGGAGGGCCGCCGCAAATCAATGCGGTCCTGGTGGACGGCAAGCAATCCGTTCTGATCGTGGTCATGAAGAGCGGCGAAGCCTCAACGCTCGATGTGGTCGACGGCATTAGAAAGGCGATACCTCGCATCGAGCAAGTCGTTCCGCCGGGCGTCAAGGTCGAAATGCTCAATGACGCGTCGGTCTTCGTCAAGGATTCGATCTTCGACGTTTTGAAAGAAATGGGGTTGGCGTCGCTGCTTACGGGCCTCGTCGTGCTCTTGTTCCTCGGGTCGTGGCGGGCGACTGTCATCATCGCGACTTCAATCCCCCTCTCAATTCTCTCGGCCATCATCTGCCTTCATTGGGCCGGCCAGACGATAAATGTGATGACGCTCGGCGGATTGGCGCTCGCCGTCGGCATTCTTGTCGATGACGCGACCGTTATGATCGAGAACATCGACACGCACATAGAGATGGGAAAACCACTAGAAGTCGCGATTATTGACGCCGCTAATCAGATCGTCATCCCGACTTTCGTCTCGACGCTCTGCATCATCATCGTATGGTTCCCGCTATTCGAACTGACGGGGGTTTCTGGCTGGTTGTTCACGCCTATGGCGGAAGCTGTGATGTTCGCCATGATGGCTTCGTTCATACTCTCGCGAACGCTGGTTCCGACCATGGCGAAATACCTCCTTGTCGACCACAACGCGCCGCATGGGCATGACCTCGACCCCGCAATGGGCGATGAGACGCCTTCCGCCTCTGGCGGCAGAAGATTTCCGACACCCGAGGAGATTTATGCGCTCGCGAACCGCGACGCAGAAGAGAGAGCCCTGGCCGGGGATGGCGGAGTGTCGCATTTTGCGGTTCCTGTGCAGGACCATGACGAACACCCGTCCATGAGCCTCTTCAGCCGCATTCAGCAGGGATTCGAAAGCGGCTTTCAGAAGATGCGCGATCGCTATCAAGCATTGTTACGAGACTTGCTTGCGCGGCGACGTCGTTTCATCACGGTCTTCCTGGCCTGCGCCGTCGCGTCTCTCGGCCTGTTCTTCACGAATGGCCAGGAGTTTTTCCCCGAAATCAAGTCGGGCACACTCCAGATGCATGCTCGCTTTCCGCTCGGCACCCGCATGGAGGTGACAGGCCGCATCGCGTCGCTCGTTTCCAGAGACATCGAGCAGCTCCTTCCGGGGCAGGTAGAGGGAATCGTGAGCAACTGCGGCCTCCCAGTGGGTCCGCACAATCTGGCGTTCATCCCGACGCCGACGATCGGTCCTCAGGACTGCGACATGACCATCACGCTCAAAAACGAGGTGTCTCCGGTTTGGGATTTCCGGGCCATTCTTCGTAAGGGTCTGACCGAGCGTTACCCTGGATCTGAGTTCACCTTCCAGCCGGCGGACCTCACGGCGAAAATCCTGAATTTCGGCTCTCCTTCGCCAATCGACGTGCAAATCAACGGCGGCGACGCGATGGAGGACTACGAGTTCGCGCGCAAGCTGGCCGGCAGGATCAAGAAAATCAGCGGCGCCGCCGACGTCGTTATCCAGCAGACGATGCGAACGCCGACCCTCCTTGTCGAGGGCAATCGAAGCCTCGGGCTCGGCATTGATCTGACGGAAAAGGACATAGCGGACAATCTGCTCATGACTCTTTCAGGCAGCCAGCAGGTGGACCAGGTATTCTGGCTCGATCAGAAAAGCGGGAATTCGTACCAAATCAACGTCTACACGCCGCAATACCAGATTTCGAAGATCGAGAATTTGCTCACGATCCCCGTTGACAAAGGAGATCTCGATCCGATGGGGAAAAATTTCCAACTGCTCGGAAGCGCCGCATCTCTCTCGCTCAAAGGCACGCCGGGTGTTGTTTCGCATGCGAACATCATGCCCCTGTTCAACATCTATGTCTCTGCAGAAACGCGCGACCTCGGCGGCGTGTTGACCGATGTGAAGAAGGCCGCCGAAGAGATGGAGAAGGAGCTTCCCCGCGGCGCAGTTCTCGAAGTTCGGGGCCAAGCGGAGACCATGCACAGCGCGTACCTCGAGCTGATCGGGGGGCTCGTTGCGTCGATCGCGCTCATCTATCTTCTGATCGTCGTGAACTTTCAATCCTGGCTCGATCCGTTCATCATCATCACCGCGCTTCCCGGCGCGTTGGCGGGCATCGCTTGGTCGCTGTTCCTGACGCATACGAATCTCTCGGTGCCGGCTTTGACGGGCGCCATCATGTGCATGGGCACCGCGACCGCCAATTCGATCCTCGTGGTCGCCTATGCGAGAGAGAGACTGGAACTGCATGGCGATGCTGTCAAAGCCGCGCTCGAGGCCGGCCATGCACGCATTCGTCCAGTCATCATGACGGCGTCCGCCATGGTCATCGGCATGTTGCCCATGTCGATGGCAAATTCGCAGAACGCGCCGCTGGGTCGCGCCGTTATCGGGGGCCTCATCGTCGCGACCATCGCGACCTTGCTCTTCGTCCCCTGCGTTTACGCGATTGTCTACAAGCGGAATTCTCAGAAAGCCGAGAGCCTCCAATGAATACAGATCTGCTGCGCATCGGAAATGTGAAGGCCAATCTCAAAGGCAGGCGCGCCACGTCGGTCGCGATGTCGGCCCTGGCGGCCTTCGTTCTCTATCAGTTTTACGTACGTCATCGAGACGCGCGTATTCTCGAAGAACAGACTTTGGAGAACGCCATACCCACGGTGGCGATCTCGAACCCGAAGCAAGGGCCGTCGACGGAGACCATCACGCTGCCTGGCAACATCGAGGCTTGGTTCCAGGCGCCGATTTACGCCCAGGTGTCTGGCTATGTGAAAATGTGGTACAAGGACTATGGCGCTCAAGTGAAGAAGGGTGACGTTCTCGCCGAGATCAACACGCCAACGCTCGACGCACAATATTCTCAGGCAAAGGCCTCGCTCGAGGCGCAGCGCGCGAAATACAATCTTGCCGTGGTGACCGCGGAACGTTGGCAGTCACTGCGACGTTCTCATGCCGTTTCCGAGCAATCCATCACCGTTCAAGAGGCTGGGCAGAAAAAAGAGAAAGCGGAGTTTGAGGCGGCCGAGCACAACGTCAACAACTTCTTGGCTCAGCTCCAGTTCAAGACGATCGTCGCACCCTACGACGGCGTTGTGACCGCACGTAACATCAATGTCGGCGATTATATCAACAAGGAAGGCAATATCAGCGATCGCAACGCGGTCACCAATCTGTTCTCGGTGGCCGACATCCATAAGATGCGGTTGTTCATTTCCGTCCCCGAAGCGTTTGGGCAAATTCTGAAGCCAGGACTCACGGCGGATGTGATGGTGCCTCAATTTCCCAGCCGCCATTTCAAAGCGAATTTCCTCACAGTCGCCGGCGGATTCGATCCGAACACGCGGACGGCCGTGACCGAATTCACGATCGACAACGAAGACCGTGTGCTGTGGCCGGGGTCATATGCGTCAGTGCGCCTGACTGTGCCACTTGAAAAAAAGAGTCTGGTCGTTCCGTCGAGCGCGCTCGTGTTCCAGGAAAAAGGCGCTCAGATTGCGGTCGTGGGCGACGACGATCGGGTTCATTTCAAACCTATCAAGATCGTCCGGATTCTGGACGGCGCGATCGAACTCTCTTCCGGCCTATCGACTGGTGATCGAATCATCAACACGCCTAGCGCAGCTCTGCTCGAGGGCGACAAAGTTCGCGTCGTCCAGCCTGCTGATGGTTATGTGATCGATCCGACGCAACTGAACTGACGACATGACGAACAGATCGCATCCCGTACCGTCCCCTGCGTCCCTCGCGCGTAAAAAATTCCTCGGCTTTGGTTCCTTGGGTTTGGCGGCCATCCTGTCTGGCTGCAATTCGATGCCCGGCGTCGATCTCGCGCCGCCTTACGAACCGCCTCAGTTCATCGTTCCCGCCTCATGGCATGGGGCGAGCCCGTTCGTAGAGGCGAGGCCTTCCGACTCAGAGATTCGCCCCGATTGGTGGAAGCTCTTTCGTGATCCTGTCCTCGACAGGCTCGAGCAGCAGGCCATGGCGGCGAACGCCGATCTGCAGGCTGCCGCCGAGCGGTTCATCCAGGCGCGCGATATCATGATGAAGGCGAAATCGCGCCTTTATCCTCGGCTGGGGCTCGGGTTTGGCGCCTCGGACAATAAGCAGTCGCAAAACGCCCTCTTCCGGGGTCCAGACGAACCGATCTACGACACTTCAGTATCCGACGTCGGCATTGCCTCGTGGGAGCCCGATTTCTGGTATGCGATCCGCAACGAGACGGCCGCTCAAGCCAGCCGGGTTCAGAAACGCGCAGCGGATTACGCGCTCGCGCGCCTGAGTCTTCAGGCTGAGATCGCCTCGGACTATTTCACCCTCCGCGGTTATGACGCTCAGCTAGGAATCTACAAACAATCTATCGACTATTACAAGAAATCGCTCGATATCGTGAATGAGCAATTCGCGAGCAAGATCGCTTCGGAGCTCGACGTCGCGCGCGCCAAGAACCTGCTTTATAGCACGGAAGCCAAGCAACTTTCTGTGCAGGGTGAAAGAGAAGTCGCCGAACATGCTCTTGCTGTTCTGGTGAATACGGCTCCTGCGAGCTTTAAGATCACGCCGGTCTACTCACTACGCATCACATCGCTAAAACTGCCAAGAACCTTGCCGTCGACACTGCTGGAACGGCGGCCGGACATCGCGGCGATGGAACGTGAGATGGCGCGCGCCAATCGAGAGATCGGCATCGCGAAGGCTGCCTTTTTCCCCAGGGTCGAGTTCCGGCTAGCCGGCGGCTTCGAGGATCATGGGATAAATCTCGTAAAGCTTGCGAACAGCTTCTGGTCCTATGGAGCGGCCGTATCCCTACCCGTCTTCGAGGGCGGATTACGGCGGGCTCAGCTACAGCAATCATGGTCCGCCTATCGGGAAACCGAGGACAAATACCGCTCAACCGTTTTGAACGCCTTTCGCGAAGTTGAAAACGGCCTGAGCCTGACGAACAGGCTCAGCGCTTCGGCGAAAAAGCTCGACGCAGCAGTCGCCGCCGCCCTTCAGACGCAAAACCTTACGATGGATTTGTTCAAAGGCGGTTTGAACTCGAGCCTTGAGCTCATCTACGCGCAGGTCGCAACCCTGACCGCGCGGATCGACATGGTAGAGGTCAAGGCGCGTCTGTTGAAATCAACAGTCGAGCTCGTTCGCGCGCTCGGCGGCGGTTGGGATCGTGGAAAATTGCCTACAGACGCAGAGATCCAGCCGTTTGGACCGCTGGATTACGACCTTCAGACGCAGCCAGAGCCTGCCGGGCGGATCAGCGCCTCGTTAGGGGAGGCAAACACGGATCTGACGAAGCCGCCAAGGTGAGTTTTCGTGAACGCTCCATCCAAGAGACGAAGCAGGTGACGCCGTCGATGCGTTCATGGTCGGCGGCGGCGAGGACGGCGTTGGCGGCGTGGCCGATGGCGTGGGCGAGGAAGTTTCTGCCCATGCGGTGATCGGTCTTGGCGTGGCCGATCACCGGCTCGACGGCGGCGCGGCGCTTCATCTCGCGCTTGATGGCCTTGGTCATGCGCCGCCTCTGGCCGGTGATGAACACCCGGAATTTGCGGTCCGGCGGCGCATTGTGGCCGCGATAGCCGCGGTCGGCGAGAATGCGCTGCATCGGCGCCCCAACCCAACCGTTCCATCTCGGGAATGATACGATTTTGACCCAAAGCGGAACAACCCGCACTTTCAGGGCGGACAAAGTCCGCCGTCCGTGTGCTAGCCTGCTGTCATGGCTCTTACGATCTTCATCGACGCCGACGCCTGTCCTGTGAAGGAGGAGACCTACAAAGTCGCCATCCGCTACGGATTGCAGACCTTTGTGATTTCCAACAGCTTTATGCAAATTCCGACATCGCCGCTGATCACGAGGGTCATCGTCGCGGCCGGCGCCGACGCCGCCGACGATTGGATCGTGGAACATGTCGTAGCCGGCGATGTGGTCGTCACAAGCGATATTCCCCTGGCTGCGCGAGTTCTGGCAAAAGAGGCGCACGCCATTGCGCCCTATGGGCGCGCCTTCACCGAGGAGTCGATCGGCCTCGCCCTGGCGCAGCGCGCGCTCATGGAACATATCCGCTCGACGGGCGAGACGACCGGCGGGCCGCCGCCGTTTTCCCCAAAGGACCGATCGCGTTTCCTGCAAGCCCTCGACCAGGCGATTGCCCGAGAGAAGCGGAAGCGGTCGTCCGCGGGTTCTCGGTGAGCGCATGAGCGACACGCGACTTTTTTCCGCTGCGGCGGCTCGCAACCGAGAGCCAATCCTGGACGTCCTGCGCGCGGTTCCGCCAGAACACGGACTCCGCGCCATCCGACTTGAGCCCGAAGGCCCGCGAGAGCATCGCGGCGTGGATCGCGGCCTTCCGGCTCGACAATGTGCAGGCGCCGCTCCCGCTCGATGCGGCGCAGGCGCCCTGGCCCATCGAGCGGGCGGACGCCATAATCTGCATCAACATGATTCACATTTCGCCTTGGGCAGCGGCGGTGGGCCTGTTCGACAATGCCGCCGGAGCGATTCTGCCGGCCGGCGCGCCGCTCTTTCTTTGTGGTCCCTACAAGCGAGGCGGCGCGCATACCGCGCAAAGCAACGCCGAATTCGACGCCGGCCTTCGCGCTCAGCATCCTTCATGGGGCGTGCGTGATCTCGAAACAGTGGCCGATCTTGGCCGCCAAGCGGGTTTCGAAGCAGGGCGGAGTCATAAATTGTTAATGCATTGAGCGGGCCGATGGATTCAAAAGGCGCCGGGGAGGAAACCGGCGATGGGCGTGAATTTTTTGGATTACATGAAGGGGGTGGAGGATGGCCGGATCGCCGGCATGACGACC
>DATBRF010000109.1:0-9880 GCA_036560425.1 Methylocystis sp.
CTTCTCGGTGGGGCTTTTGACGGACGACGAACTGTATCTATACGCAGGCTTCGGCATTTTCGCGGTCGTCGCCGGCGGCGCGGCTTTCATTCTCTGGCGGCAGGGGAGGCTGTTCTTCAAGATTCCGAATTTCGCAAAGCCCTCTTAACGGCCTCCGAGCGGGTCGTCCTCGATAGCGCGCTTTCCGCTCGCACGGAATCATGCGAGCGATAAGAAATCGCGCCAAATCAAGTATCTGAGCGCATTCTTATCGCAGAAGTCCGCCAACTTTTGCGGAATGCGCTTAGAGCCTGACGAAGCAGATTGCCTACCGCGCACCGTGCTGGAAGAACGGGCGCGCCGCCCCATCTCGTTCGATAGAGCTGGGGAGGAAACCCATGCATTTCAGCGACGCTCAATATCTACCGATAGCGCCGCCCGCCTTCGCGGTGCTCGCGGGCATTGTCGCCATTCTTCTTATTCTGGTCCAGCTGCGCATACTCCAATACGCCTATATGCAATTGGGCGTTAGCTCGGGAACGGCCGTCTTGCTGCTCCTCGCCTCGCTTGCCGGCAGCTACATCAACATTCCCGTGGCGGCGCTCGGCAGCGAGCCCATGATCGACGCGCGCGAGGTCATCTATTTTGGCGTTCCCTATGTCGTGCCGAGATTTGTCGAGGAACCCCAGGTGATCCTCGCGGTGAACGTCGGCGGCGCAATCATTCCGACGGCCCTGTCGTTTTTTTTGCTCTCGCGCAACGCCATCTGGGGAAGAGGAATTATCGCCGCCGCCTGCGTCGCCGGGATCAGCTACGCCTTCGCGGAGCCCGTGCGCGGGGTCGGCATCGCGCTGCCTATCTTCGTCCTGCCGATCGCCGCTACGATCGTCGCCGCGATCATTTCATGGCGCGATTCATGGCGCAATCTCGCGCCGCTTGCCTACGCGGGCGGGAGCCTCGGCGTCCTGATCGGCGCCGATCTCCTCAATATGGATAAGCTCAAAGGCCTTGGCACGCCCGTGCTGTCGATCGGCGGCGCCGGCATCTTCGACGGCATTTTCATAACTGGCGTGCTCGCGGTTCTGCTCGCGAGCCTGATCGGCGGCCGCGCGCACGCCGCCCAGGCCTGGTGACGAAGCCTTAGCGCGCTTTCCGCTCGCATAGAATCATGCAAGCAATAAGAAATCGCGCCAAATCAAAAACTTGGAGCGCATTCTCATCGCAAAGGTCTGTCAACTCTTGCGGAATGCGCTCTGGAAGCGGCTACTTCTTGCAGGCTCCCGCCGGCTGGATCGTCAATTCCGCCATTTCGCCGTTTAGGACGAAATCGCCATAGTCCAGCTTCAGCGCGCGCGACACGCCGTTCTCATAGAGATCGAAGGAAAGGATATAGATCGGCTGGTCATCATGCTTTCCCGGCTCGAAATAAGACACCGAAACGCGCCAGCGCTTCATGCCCTTGAGCGCGTCCGCATGCGCAGCCTTCTCGGTGGCCGGCTCCTCGAGCGGCTTGCCGATGACCGTCAGCGTGTTGAAGATCTTCTCGCCCTCGCCCGTCCCGTCATAGACGCGCGCTTCCAAGAGCGGCTCTTCCGCGCGCGCCGCCTCGACGATGCGGCGAAGATGCTCGCTGGGAAACAGAGCGGGGCCCGCGATCTCGAGATGGGCGCGCTTGGGACGCGAGAGATCGACTCCGACGGTCGCCTCCTTCTCCTTATGCGCCTTGCCGTCGACTTCATCTGCTGCGGCGCTGTCCACCTTGGTCTCGATCTTGAACCGGTAATCCGTCGCGTCGAGCGACTCGAAAGTCGCCGATCGCATATCCGAAAGCTTGGTCGCGCCTTCATCCGGCGTAAGCTCGGTGATCTGCCGAAAATTCTGCACATAGCCGTCACAGGAGGCCGTGAATTCGAAAACGATGCGCCCGCGCGCCTGAGCAGGCGCCTTGGCCCCCTTCGCCTTGTCCAGCGTCAGCTCGTAAACTGCGCGGTGGCTCGCCAGCGCCGGCGGCTGTTGAGCCATGGCGGCGCCCAGCGGCGGCAGGTTCGAGGCAATCACGGCGGCGAAGAGCGCGCGCTTCGAAATCATGAGAGGATTCACCCGGAGAACATGCGTCGTCATTGCGCCGCGAGATGGCTGAAATTAGGGTCCGTCCGGCGCCGGAGCAAATGTTTTCTGGAAGAGAGGAAGCCGCCCATGTCCAATTCGACGCTAAAGACCCCGGCTGAGCGCCTTGCCGCGCTTGGGCTCGTTTTACCGGCTGCGGCCGCGCCAGTGGCGAACTACCTCCCCTATATGCGGACAGGCAGCCTCCTCTTCGTTTCCGGCCAATTGCCCGTGAGCGGCAATGGCGTCGACCCACGTCACAAGGGCAAGCTCGGCGCTGGCGTATCGCTTGACGACGGGCAAGCGGCGGCGCGACAGGCTGCGCTGAACGTGCTCGCGCAAGCCAACGCGGCGGTGGGCGATCTCGCCTTGCTCAAAGCCGTCCGCATTGGCGGCTACGTCAATTCGGCGCCGGATTTCGCCCAGTTGCCCCAAGTCGTCAACGGCGCCTCCGACCTCTTCGCCGCGGTGCTCGGCGAGAATGGCAAGCATGCGCGCTTCGCGGTGGGCGTCGCGCAACTGCCGCTCGACGCCGCCGTCGAAATCGAAGGCGTATTCGAGATTCTCGCTTGAGCGACAAGGGCCTCAACATGGACCTCGACTGGCTGACCGTGCGGCCGATCGCGCATCGCGGCCTTCATGGGCACAGCCTCGTCGAAAATTCAATCGGCGCCGCGCGCGCCGCGATCGCCGCCGGCTACGCGATCGAATGCGACGTGCAGGCCACAAAGGACGGCCTCGTCGTCTTTCACGACGAGGCGCTGGAGCGACTCACGACGCAAGTCGGCAGGGTCGCCGACCACGATACGCAAAGCCTCACGGCCATGCCGCTGCGCGGCTCGTCGGAGACCATCCCCTCTTTCGACGCCTTTCTGACGGCGATCGACGGCCGCACGCCGCTCGTCGTCGAATTGAAGAGCGCCTTCGACGGCGATCTCACGGTAGCCGAGCGCGCCGCCGAGCGTCTCGCGCGCTACCATGGCCCCGTCGTGGTCGAAAGTTTCGATCCGGAGCTGATCGCTTTTTTGCGGGCGAATGGCGACGCGTTGCGCGTTTCCCATATTCCGCTCGGCATCGTCGGCGAGGCCGACTATGATCAAGCTGAATGGCCGATGCTCACGCCAGATCGGCGCATGGAGATGACGCACTTCCTCCATTATCCGCGCACGCGGCCCGATTTTCTATCGTGGCGCGCAGCGAACCTTCCGCACGCCATTCCCTTTCTCGCGCGCGAAGCGCTGAGAATTCCCGTTACTGTCTGGACGATCCGCTCCCCCGAGCAGGCGGCAACGGCGCGGCAATGGGCCGATCAGATCGTCTTCGAGAATTTCATGCCGTGAGGCGACGCATAGAGGCGACCTTGGCGGACGCGTTTTCCGTTTGATTGACTCCATCTCACTCCCGACGCGCGTGGAATGCGCGTCGGGATCTTTTCAGAAGCAAGTGCTTGATGCACGCTGTGTTCAAGCGGGAACCAGCTCCAGCTGCTTTTCGGACGCGAGGCCGCGCATGTTCTTCAGCTCGACGCGGATATTGTCGTCGTCCGCGGCTTTCACGAAATCGTCGATCGTCTCCATGATGTCGTGATCGATAAACGTCGCCCGCGTGCCATCGATAACGAGAGAGCTGCCAGGCTCGATGGTGTCGAGAATATCGCGCAGCGGCCCCTTGTTCAGGAACGACACGTCCTTTTGCAGGCGCAACAGATAGTTGCTGCCATCACGCGTCAAGGAGAACGCGGCGTGGTAATTCCCGCGGAGCACAAAGAATATGCCCACGGCCATGCCGATCGCCATGCCGTCCAAAAGGTCGGTCATCAGGATCGCGGCGATGGTGACGGCGAATGGCGCGAATTGGTCGAAGCCTTTTTCATACTGTTCCATGATCAGCTTGGGCTTGGCGAGCTTGTAACCAGTGAGCAGCAGGACAGCGGCGAGGCAGGAGAGCGGGATCAGGTTCAGAATCGAGGCGAGGAACATCACGCTCAACAGCAGCAACACGCCATGCACGATCGCTGCGACCTTGGTGTGCGCGCCAGCGTTGATATTGGCGGAGCTACGAACGATCACCGCCGTGATCGGCAGGCCGCCGATCATGCCGGAGATGAAATTGCCGAGGCCCTGCGCCTTCAGCTCGCGGTTCGTCGGCGCCGTGCGCTTCATCGGATCGAGCTTGTCGGCCGCCTCGAGGCTCAGCAGCGTTTCCAGACTGCCGACGAGCGCGATCGTTCCCGCTGTGACATAGATATGCATGTCCGTCAGCTTATGGAAATCAGGCAGGCTGAGTTGTTGCGCGAACGCCATCGGCCCCCAGATGACAGGCAGCTCCACGAGATGTTGTGCCGGAATGGCGAGCGCGGGGAGCGCCTTTTGTGCGACGAAATTGAACAGGACGCCGAAAATGACGACGACAAGCGGTCCCGGCACGAGAGAAAGGATGCGGTTTTTCTTGATCCTGGACGTCTCCCAGAACAAAAGAACCCCAATCGAAACCAGCGCCACGAGCGTCGCGCCCGGCGAGATCGAATGAAAAGCCGTGTCGAGGAAGGAGAGCGCCGCCGCGTGGCTGTCCTCCCCTTCCAGGAACGACAGATCGGTTTCCGTTTCCGGCGCCTGGTCCGTGGCGTCCACGGCGTAGCCGACCGCGTGCGGCAATTGCTTCATGATCAGGATGAGCCCGATCGCGGCCAGCATGCCCTTGATCACCGCGGAAGGGAAATAGGCGCCGATAACGCCGGCGCGCGCAAAGCCCATCGCGATCTGGATAAGGCCGGAAAGTGCGACCGCGAGCAACATGCCGTCGAAGCCGAGCTTCTGGACAGCGACCGCGACAATGACGGTGAGGCCGGCGGCTGGCCCGGAAACGCTGAGCTGCGATCCGCTGCCGACGGCGACGACGAGCCCGCCGATAACGCCTGCAATGACGCCCGAAAATGGCGGCGCGCCGGACGCCACGGCAATGCCGAGGCACAGAGGCAGCGCCACGAGAAAGACGACAAGTCCTGCCGGAATATCGCGATCGAGATAGCGCAGATAATAGTCCAGATGCTTATGAAGCACGGCTGAGTCTCCTATCAGTCGTTCGAAGATTCTTAGCGCGCTTTCCGCTCGCATGGACATGCAAGCGACGAGAAACCGCGCCAAGTCCAAAGCTTGGAACGCACTCTCATCGCAAAAGTCCGCCAACTTTTACGAAAATGCGCTCTAGTGGGTTTTCGAGCGAAGCGGTGGCCGGTTCGCGTCAGGAAAACGCGTCGAGGCAAGCCTCTAGAGCTTCGATTCCTAGTCGATCAGAACCGAATATGCTCTAGTGTTCGCCTGGACTGTCATCCCATTTGTAAATCGAATCGATTTCGCTGTCTGGCCCGAGCGTGATCAGCGTCTTCAGCAACCCGTCGCTCACGCCGAAAACCCAACCGTGCACCATGAGGCGGCCCTCGGTCTTCCAGGCTTTTTGAACGATCGAGGTGTGAGAGAGATTATTGACCTGCTCGATCACATTGAGCTCGACGAGGCGGCGCGTCCTTTCCTCCAGAGAAGAGATCGCGTCGAGCTCCTTCCGATGCAGGCGATAAACGTCCCTGACATGCAGCAGCCATTTGTGGACCAGCGGCAGCTCCCCGGTCTGCTGCGCGAGCGCCGCTTTGACGCCGCCGCAATTATAATGGCCGCAAACAATGATATGCTGGACTTTCAAAACCTCGACCGCATATTGCACGACCCCGAGGCAGTTGAAATCGGTCGCGATTACCTGATTTGCGATGTTGCGATGGGCGAAGATCAGGCCCGGCTCGGCATTGACGATAATATCGGCCGGCACGCGGCTGTCGCCGCAACCGATCCAGAGGAACTCGGGCTTTTGTCCGCGCGCCAAACGCTCGAAATAATCGGGTTTTCGGTCCCTGACCTCCTGCGCCCAAGCTTTGTTCTCAAGCAACAGCTTTTCATGTCCGCGCATATGTCGACGCCCGTGTTTCGATCCCTTGAGGGCTGCGTGAAGGCGTCTCGCTTATGGGAAAGTGACGACCCTTGCGCCTCTCCGGCTCTCTCGCATTGTAATGGCAGTCTAATCAGACGTATTTATTCATACAAGGCGCCGGGCTGCGGATATAGGGCCGCCGCATTTTTCTTTTGTGACGCCAATCTACTTTTTTCATACGCTCGCGCCACAAAGCTCTCTCCATACTTGCGGCAAGGACGCAATAATATCATCTGCGATCAATCCCGGGCCGAAAACGTCGGCGGCGCGCGCATGCATCCAGGCGGCGGCGGAAGCGGCGAGAAAGCCGTCCATCCGCTGCGCAAGGAGACCTGCGACGATCCCGGTCAAGACATCGCCCGAGCCGGCGGTTGCGAGCCAGGGGCTCGCATGGGCGATAACCGAGACGCGGCCGTCGGGCGAGGCCACCACCGTGTCGGGTCCCTTGTAGAGCACGACAGCGCCGCTCACTCGCGCGGCGTCCCGCGCCCTGTCGAGCTTCGAACGCAACGCGCGGTCGCCGTTGCTTTCGGCGAAAAGCCGCGCGAATTCGCCCGCGTGCGGGGTCATCACCACCGGCCCCGGCGCCGCGCGGGTGGCGCGCCACAGACGGAAAGGGTCGCTTTCGAAGCTCGTCAGAGCGTCGGCGTCGAGAACCGCGGCGCGGCGATAGGCCTGCGGCGTCAGCGCCACCTCGACCTGTCGGCAGCTTTCCTCCGAGACGCCGAGGCCGGGGCCGATGGCGACGGCGTTTTTTCGCTCGTCGGCCAGCACGACGGCAAGGCCCTTGGGGCCGTCAGCCGGCCGCACCATCACCGAGGTGAGCGCGGCGGCGTTGACCCGCAACGCCTCGCTGGGGCTCGCGAGCGTGACGAGGCCGGCGCCGGCGCGCAGGGCCGCCGCCGCCGACAGCCTTGCTGCGCCCGTGAAGGAGGCGCCGCCAGAGACGACGAGCGCATGTCCGCGCGTGTATTTATGCCCATCCACCCTTGGCCTCGGCAGGGCGGAAAGCCACAGCTCCGGCGCGTTCACGAAGGCCTTCACGTCCATCGATTCGAGCGTCGTCGAGCGGATGCCGATATGGGCGCAAGTGAGCTTGCCGCAGCGTAGGCGGCCGGGCAGCAGCAGATGCCCCGTCTTCAAGCGAAAAAAAGTGACGGTCTCGTCAGCCTCGACCGCCGCGCCCCGGACCGCGCCGGTCGTGCCGTCGACCCCGCTTGGAATATCGACGGCCACGACATTCTGCTTCGTCTCGCGCCGCCATTGGTTGAGCCGGTTGACCAGCGCCTGGGCGCTCGGGTCGAGATCGCGCGCGAGGCCCGTTCCGAACAATGCGTCGATGACGAGATCCACGCCGTGGAAGTCGCATTCGTGCGCCGGCATAAGCCCACCCGTCCAGCCCGCCGCGGCCCGCGCCGCGTCGCCGCGCAATTGATCGGGCGGCGCGAGCGAGGCGACGCGCACCTTGTAGCGCTGCGCCTTCAGAAGCCGCGCCGCGACATAGCCGTCGCCGCCATTGTTGCCCGGCCCGCAAAGCACCAGCACACGGCGGCCGCTGGTGCGCTGGAGAATGCGGCTCGTGACGCGCGCAATCGCCGTCGCCGCGCTTTCCATCAGCTCCATGCTCGGCACGCCGCTCTCGATCGTCATACGATCGGCGCGCGCCATTTGTTCGGTCGTGAGAAGCTCGAGCGGAAAGGGACTCATCTGCATGGCGGGATGGTGGCGGATGGCGATGGCCGGCGCAATGGCCGACGCTCAGGGAATAGCGCGGAAACTCGTTTATTTCGCGCCACATTCCGTTGCGCGTTTCTTTAGGCTATGGATCCGCTTATGTTGACAGCCATTCTCCTCGCCTTCGACACGCCCGCCCAGCCGCTCCGCCGCGACGCCGTCGCCCGCAGCCTCGCCTCGCTGGTGGACGCCTGCGTGCAGGGGCTTGTCGCCGACGCGGTTCTCGCCGGCGCGCCCGGCGGCGGGCTGGACAAAGTCGCCGATGAAGCCGGCTGCGCGCTGGTCGAGGCCGGGAGCGCGGCGGAGGGGCTCGCGCAAGCGCTCTCTGTCGCGCGGCGCGAGGGGGTCCTGCTGCTGCATGCGGGCTATGCCGTCGAGCGCGGCTTCATCGACGAGGTCAACGACGCTCTCGCCTATGGCGGAAACGAGCGCGCCTTTGTGCTGCGCGCCGCGCCTTCGTCCTTCGTCACGCGGCTCGCCCCGAGACTGGCGGCCCCGGTCGGGGTCATCGCGCGGAAGCGCGACATGCGCATCGCGGCGAGCGCCGATTTCCGGCGCCTCGCCAAGCGGCTGCGCTGCTCGGAGCTGGCGAGCGCCGCCCGCCGCGCCGTCTGATCACCTGTTGAAGGTGTTGCAGTCGTCGATCCGGCCGCTCTTGAAGCCGCGGAGCAGCCATTCCGTGCGCTGCGCCGAGGAGCCGTGGGTGAAGCTGTCCGGCACCACATAGCCGCGCGACGCCTTTTGCAGACGGTCGTCGCCGATCGCCTGCGCCGAGGCGACCGCTTTCTCTACATCGCCCTGTTCCAGAAAGTGGCTGCGGGCCTCGCCATTGTGCGCCCAGACGCCGGCAAGGCAATCGGCCATCAGCTCGACGCGCACGGAAAGCGCATTGGCCTCGGCCCGGCTCCCCGCGCGGGCCTGCGCCCGCTGCACCTTGGGCAGGATGCCGAGCAGATTCTCGATGTGATGTCCCATCTCGTGCGAGATGACGTAAGCGTAGGCGAAGTCGCCGCCGCCGCCGTAATGCCGCTTCATGTCGCGGAAGAAGGAGGTGTCGAGATAGATGCGCTGGTCGACCGGGCAGTAGAACGGCCCCATGGCCGATTGCGCCGCCCCGCAACGCGACGTCGTCTCCCCGTCGAAGAGCACGAGACGCGGCGCCTTGAAGGAGATGCCCTTCTGCTCGGGCAGGACCGCCGACCACACGTCTTCGTTGGAGCCGAGAATCTTGGAGACGAAAAGGCCCATCTGGTCGGTCGGCCTGGAGGTCTGGCGCTGAGGCTGCTCCTGCTGCGCGATCTGACCAGGAGAGTGCATCTTGCTGAGCATCTCGGCGCCGCCGATGAGCAGGGCCGGATTGATGCCGAGCGCCCAGCCGATGAGGCCGAGAATAACCATCGTGCCGAGGCCGACGCCGCCGCCCCCAAAGCTCGGGCCGCCGCCAAAGCCCCCGCCCTCTTCGCCGCGGCGGTCCTCGATGTTCTCGGATGTCTGTAAATCTTCCCACTTCATCGGCTGACCCCGCTCGCGCCGCAGCTGGCGATGTCGAGCTATTTAATCGACCTTCGCCGCGATGGGTAGACGCTGGGCGGAAGGCGCGGGCGATGGCTCGTGGCTCCCGCCCCTCATTCTCATCACGGAATCGACCCCCACCCCCCCCCAACGCAAATCGGGTGTTCCCGATTTGCGCTTTCAAATTGCGAAGTCGGCAACAGCCGACTTCGCTGGGGAGGGAGGCGGCTCGCGCCCGAGTTTGTCGTATTGCCTGCCGGTGATCCCGAAAGGCGCCGCACCCTCCCTCCCCTCTGAAGGCGCCCGTCTTTCGACGGGCTTCGGCGGCGGGGAGGCGCAGCGGTGGGGGGGGCGATGCAGCTCCACGCGTGTCGCCGAAGAGCGCACCAGCGCCAAATTCCCCGCCGCCGGTTTCCGACGCGAGGCGATCCAGGAAGCCGGGACGCCCCGGCTCCGTTCGGCCGAGAGCGAAAAAATAAGCGCGTCGGAACTGGGAACGTCCCGGCTGCGGTCTTTATTCGCGCGCACCTTTCCGTCCGGGGTGGGGTCATCTTGTGACCTTGGCCCTTTC
>DATBRF010000110.1:0-90447 GCA_036560425.1 Methylocystis sp.
GGCGCGCAATGGCTCTGGAACGCGGCCGCCCGGCGAGGGCTCGCCGGGCTTCTCGCCTCCTGCGATCCGGCAGAGACGATCGTGCATGTCCATGGCTGGGCCAAGGCGCTCTCGCCCTCGATCGGCCAGGCATTGAAACACGCGGGCCTGCCGGTCGTCTTCACGCTGCATGACTATTACCTCGCCTGCCCCAATGGCGGCTTCTATGACTATGGCGCGGCGCGCAACTGCGATTACAGGCCCATGTCGCCCGGCTGCATCGCGCATAACTGCGATTCACGCGGCTACCATCGCAAATTGATGCGCGTCGGCCGCCATGCGGCAATGCGTTACGCCAGCGGGCTCTACGACACGGCGCGCCATCTCATTTCCATCTCGCGGCTGCAGCGTGAGGCGATCGCCCCCTATATGCCGAAGGATGCGATTTTCTACGACGTCGGCAATCCGATCGATGTGACGGACATGGGGCCGAAAGGCGACCATGCGCCGGGCGATTTCGTTTTCGTCGGGCGCCTCTCGGCGGAAAAGGGCCCGCGCTATTTTGCGCAAGCCGCGCGCCTTGCCGGAGTCACGCCCGTCTTCGTCGGCGACGGACCGCTGCGCGCCGCGCTCGAAGCCGAATTCCCCGAGGCGACGTTCCTTGGCTGGCAAGGCCCGATGGACGTGCGGGAGACGTTGCGCGCCGCGCGCGCCCTGGTCTTTCCTTCGGTCTGGTACGAAGGTCAGCCGCTCACCGTCTATGAATCACTCGGCCTCGGCACGCCGGTCATCGTCAGCGATCTTTGCGCCGGACGCGAAGCAGTCGTCGACCGCGAAACGGGGTTCTGGTTCAAGTCGTCCGACGCGCAATCGCTTGCGGCGGCGATCTCCCGGCTCACGGACGACGATCTTGCGCGACGCATGGCGGGCGCCGCTTATGCGCGCTACTGGGCCGATCCGCTGACGCTGGAGCGCCATCTCAATTCCGTCGCCGCCGTTTATGAGAAGGCGCGGGCGGCTTGGCGCGAGACGCACGGCGGGAATTTCCGCGTCGCGCCGCGCGCCCCATGAAGATCGTCGTCGCCATCGCCACAACAGGCCGGCCCGCAATCGTTTCGGAAGCGCTGGCGCGGCTCGACACGCAATCCCGCGCCCCCGACGCCATTCTCATTGTCGGCGCCTCAGAGGCGGACGCCCCCGCCGCCTCGGGCTCGGCGCGCTTTATCGTCGCGCCCGTCAAAGGATCAGGCGCACAGCGAAACTATGCGCTCGATCTCGTCGGTTCGAGCGCCGACATCGTCGTCTTCATCGACGACGATTTTCTCGCGGCGCAGGGCTTCATCGAGGGGATCGAAAGGCTCTTCTCGGAACATCCCGACATTGTCGCCGCCTCGGGACATTTGATCGCCGACGGCGTTCACTGTCGGGAGGCTCTCGGCGTCGATCAGGCGGACGCGCTTATCGCCGCATATGCGCCGCCCTCTCCCGAAGAGATTCGAATAATCGACGATAGCGGCACTTACGGCTGCAACATGGCCTTCCGCATCGCCGCCGCGCCACATGTGCGTTTCGATCAAAACCTGCCGCTCTACGCCTGGCTCGAGGACACGGATTTCTCTGCATTTTACGCGCGCGTGGGCCGCGTCGTCCGCACGAATTTCTTTGCCGGCGTGCATCTCGGCGCGCGATCCGGCCGCACATCGGGACTGCGGCTGGGCTATTCGCAGATCGCCAATCCGCTTTATCTCTTGCGCAAGGGAACCGTGTCGCCGCGCTTCGCGCTCAACCTCGCGGTGCGAAATTTCCTCGCCAATCTTGTAAAATCGGCGCGTCCCGAGCCGGGAGTCGACCGCTTCGGCAGATTGCGGGGCAACCTCCTTGCATTACTCGACGTCGCGCGCGGCCGCTCCGATCCTCGCCGCGTGCTGGAGCTATGAGCGCGCCTCGATTTTCCTGCGGCCCAGCTGCGCCATGATCTTCGGTCCGATGACGCTGCGCAGTTCCGCAACATCCAAGGCATAGGCGACGGCGCCGTAGACGGCCGCGCCTGCCGCGATCTGCATTGCGAGCGTTACGAGCCCCGGCCCCATGGCGCGCATTGGCGCGCCGAGCGACAGCATGATCGCCGTCGCGGCGGCGGCGCCGATGATGTCTCTCGCACGCGGCCACATCGGCTCCAACAGAAAGAGCATGGCGACGAGCGCCATGAGCCCGGCGAGCGACGAGATCGACTGCGCATAGGCGAAGCGCGTCGCGTCGGCCGTCGCGGGCAGCAGCATGACGGCCAGCAAATCGGCCAACAAGGCGACGAGCGCCGCGATGATGAGCGGCATAAGCCTGTGCGCGAGCTGGAACGCCGTGTTGACGCCGTAGTTCGTCATCCCGAAGGCAAAGAGCGCGGGCGTCATCAAGGCGAAATAATGCGCGAAGGGGCCGCGGAAATGTTCCGGCACGAAAAGCGCCTCGAAGCTCGGGAGAATGAGCCAGGCGCCGGCGACGGCAGGAGCGACGATCGCGAAGACGACGCCCAGATTGCGTGAAATCTGCGCCCGCGCCGCCTCGGCCCCCGTCGTCTTCTCCGTATGAACGGCAAGCTGGAAGAGGACGACGTCGATCGCGGAGCCGATGGCGCCGACGATTCGTATGCCTGTCTCGAAGGCGAGCGAAATCTGACCGACCTCGGCGAAGCCGTTCCCGTGCGACAGTAGCGTACGGTTGATGAGCAGCACGGATTGATAAAGAACGTTCGCGACGACAATCGGCGCGCCGTAAGCGAGGAAGCGCATTGCGAGCGTGCGTTCAGCCAAGCGAATGCTGGCGTTCGAATCGACGAGCTCGCCGCGCGCCGCGATAAGGCAGCCGGCGACGGAGATCATCATGCCGACGAGCGCCACATTGGCGGATCGAAACACGAAGGCGCCGCCGACGGTCAGCGCGAAGGCGAGCAGATTTTTCGCGATCACCAACGCGCCATAGGCTTTGTCGTGAAAGCGCGCGCGCGCCAGGGCCGTCGCGGTGTCGAAGAGCGCGTTCGAGAGCGCTGCGCCGATGGCCAGCGCGGCGAGGTCGTGGCTCAGCGGGAGATCGAGCCGGAACTGCCAGGCAAGAAGCGCCGCCACGATAGCGAGCGCCGCCAGCGCCGCGAAGGCGGCGTCGAGCGTCGAGCGGACTTCGGGGCGTTCTCGTCGATCTTGTTCCGAATAAAAGCGCGTCGCGGCGAGCCGAAGCCAGTCGAAGACGAGCGTCTGCATCACGATGGCGACGGAAAGCGCGAGGGCGAAGCGGCCATATTCCGCCGGCCCCAGAAATTTGGCGACGAGGAGGCCGACCACGAAATTCAGCAGGCTGTTGAGGATGAAGGGAACCATCATCCACATTTGAACGCGCCCTCCTGTTGAGCGTTCGGGGACGCTCTCAAAGCTGGAACCTCAGGCCCACGAGAAAGACATTCGCCGTGTAATCGGAGTTAGGATAAGAGCTGTTGAGCAGCTCATGCGTGTAGCTGCCCCGCACCGATATCGCGCGGGTCACCCTGTACTCCAGCCGGACGCCAGCGGCGCCGCCGCGTTCATGGACGTTTGCGCCCTGGTAGTCGTTATTGAAATACGTTCCCGTGAAAGTGACGTTGAGATTTCGCATCAGATCGTGCGACAGGGTCGCCGTCACCGAGCGCGTAAGAACGCCGCTTGCGTAGGCGAGCGTCGTTTCAGCCATGCTCGTCGAGCCGCGCAGGGTCAAGGTCGTCAATGCGGATGGCGTATAGACCAGCGCGGCGTCGATCACCGGCCCGCGCAACGGCGCGAGGCGCCGGTCGTCGTAATCGCGCTGGCCATATCCGCCCGACACTTCGCCCCTCACCAGCTCCGTAACATTGAAGGCGGCGCCGCCGCGAACGATGTAGCCCGTATTGTCGCGGTAGAAGCCGTTCGGGTCGACCGGCGAGTCGTGGATGCGCTTGTCGAAGGTTCCCTCGACAAAGGGCTTCAGATCGGGCGTGAGCTCGTAGGAGGCGCGCAGAAGCCCGCCGAAGTCGTTGTAGCTCGTCGAGGCGAGATTGAGCGCCGTGCCGTTGGAGTATTGCGCATCCTGATACCAGACGCGATCGTACGTTCCACGCAGCGAGACATCGAGCCGCCCGAACCTCTGCGTCACCCCGGCCTGGGTTCCCATGCCGAGGATGATGGGGCGGTTGGTGACATAGACGCTCGCTTGGCCCGGCGCGATCGCTGGCGCGCCTGGCCGCTGCGTATCGAGCTGCAGCCGGCCGCGCAGATCGAGCGCAGTGTCGCGCGTCAGGTCATAACGCGCGGTCATTTGCCCCTGAGCGTCGGGGCGGTTCGCGCGCGGGACGTCGAAATATTCCGAGTAGCCGCCCCGCAATTCGGCGTCGAGGCTGTGGCGCGCCCAGTCGGATTTTACCCGCACCCCGCCTTCGCCACGAAAGAACGCCGAACCGCGCGGGTTGTAGGTCGAGTCGAGGCGGTTGGGGTTGTCGTCATAGCCGCCAGACGCCTGGACATAGGGGAAGACCAGCATCGAGCCGACCGGGACTCCGAGCGGATCAAAAGGGTTCGCCTCGACTTTCGGTTTCGGCTTGGTCTTGATCGTCGGCTTCACGGCGACCGTCACCGGCGGGGGCGCGGGCTGCTGGCCGGGGGGCGCATTGGTCGCGCGCAGGCGCGCCGCCTGCTGTCTTGCGACATAGGAAGACTTGTAGGGCTCGAGCGGCGAGAGCGGATTTTTCGGCGAGAAGGCCGGCGGGTTCGGCGCGCCCTTCAGCGGATAAGGCTTGGGCAGCTTTTGGCGCTTGACCGGAGCGCCGTAATTGGCGGTGGCGGGAATGCCGTCCGGGACAACCTCGTCCTCCATCGGCGCAGCGGCCTCGGATGACAGCTCAGGCAGTGAACCGCGCAAAGCCGGTCGGGTCGCCCTCCCCGAGAGAGAGGGGCCGGCCCCGCTTTTCGTGAGGGCCTGGCCTCCGGCCGGGGATGTGGCGAACGCGGTCGCCGCAGCGCATAGCGCGGCAAAAGCGACGCGACTCCTCCTGCTTCCCGACGGCACCTTATCCCTCGCCTGCGCGCCTTGGGCCCCGCAGGACGGCGCGGGAGGCGTCGGGAAGAATTAGTGCCTTATGGTTAACGCGAGCTTATCGGCCAGCTCACTCCATGCCGAGCGCCGAGAGGTAAAGCTCTAAAATCTCTTCTTCTTCCTGGCGCTTGTGCTTGTCCTGGCGCCGCAGGGAGACGACCTTGCGGATGACTTTCGGATCGAAGCCCGTGCCTTTGGCTTCGGCATAGACATCCTTGATGTCGTCGGCGATGGCGCGCTTCTCCTCTTCGAGCTTTTCGATTCGCTCGATGAAGGCGCGCAGATGGCCGCCGTCGACGGCGCTGGCGTCCACCGCATTTGTATCCATGTTCCCGTCCTGTGAAAGTTGGCCCCTCGGCGGCATGGTCGCCGGTTGTCGGCGGCGAGGCTTGCGACAGCTTCGTGACCCAGTCAAGGCGGAGGCGCCGCCAATCCCCGAATATCTCTTCCTAAGGCGGGGCGCCTTGAAAGCGCGTTATCGGCGTCCGACATTGCCTTGGCGCATTTGCGCGCATCGGAGAGAGACATGACCGGCGACAGGGACTTTCGCGGCGACTATTGGCGAGGCGGGCCTCAGCCCTACGGCCCGCGGCCGGCTCCCTATCCCTATATTCCGGCGGCGGCGCTGGAAGGGGTTCGCACGCGCCGCATCATGGCGGTGGTTCTCGATTTCATCCTTGTGTCCGGCCTGTCGGTGGCGCTTTTCTTTGGCCTCTTTATCCTGAGCTTCGGCATGTCGGCGCTGCTTCTGCCGCCGCTCTTCCCGATCATCGCCTTTTTCTACAACGGCTTGACGGTTTCCGGCTGGCGCATGGCGACGCCCGGAATGGCCTTCATGGACCTCGAAGTGCGCACCATGCAGGGCGCCCCCGTCCCCTTCCTGCAGGCGGCCGTCCATGCGGTGCTATTCTACATAAGCTGGATGTTTCCGCCGCTGTTCCTCATTTCCTTGATCACCAGCGACAAGCGCTGTTTGCACGACATGGTGGCGGATGTGATCGTGCTGCGGCGTTCGGCCTAATTCGTCGTTGGCGAGAAGCGATCCGTCGCCCTATTCGTGCAGCGAAGCAAAAAATCGAGACGAGCGTGACCAGAGAGCCTCGCGATGCGCCGCAGTTCTACCTCACCTCGCCGGCGCGGTGCCCCTACCTTCCCGGTCGCGCGGAGCGCAAGGTCTTCACCCATCTCATCGGCCTGCGCGCGCCAACGCTCAACGATACGCTGACGCAATCCGGCTTTCGCCGCTCGCAAACCATCGCCTACCGCCCCGCCTGCGAGCATTGCCGGGCCTGCGTCTCGGTGCGGGTCCTCATCGAGGAGTTCGTCCCGTCGCGGACGCAGCGGCGCGTCATCCGCCGTAACGCCGACATCGTCGGAGAAGCGCGCCCGCCCCGCGCCACGCAGGAGCAATATGCGCTTTTCCGCCGTTATGTCGCCGCCCGCCACGGCGACGGCGGCATGGCGGACATGAGCATGATCGATTATCAGATGATGGTCGAGGACAGCCATGTCGACACGCGGCTGATCGAATATCGCATCTCGCCGGGCGCGCCCGGCGCCAGCGCCGGCCGCCTTGTCGCCTGCTGCCTCACCGACCGACTCGCCGACGGCTTATCGATGGTCTACTCGTTCTATGAGACCGAATTCGAGGAGCGCTCGCTGGGCTCCTTCATGATCCTCGATCACATGCGCCGCGCCCTCGCCGCCGGCCTGCCCCATCTTTATCTCGGCTATTGGGTCGAGGGCTCGCGCAAAATGGCCTATAAGGCGCGCTTCCTGCCGCAGGAGCGGCTGGGAACGGAGGGCTGGGTGCGCGTGGGTTAGCCGGCTGCTGGCGATGACGGCTTTTACGCCTCGCTAATCATATTCCGAAAGCAAAGGGCGCGGTAACCGACTTTCAAAGCCCGACGGACGATGCTCACGAGCGGAGGGGCTCGTTATGTCGCCGTTTTTGGTCGCTTTTCTCTGTCTTTGCGCCGTCGCGGCCTTGTTGACGCGCGCCTATCAGCGTCTCTTGTCCCTCGATGCCGAATGCAGGGCCGCGACCGCCGCCGTCGACGCCGAGCTCGCAAATTGGCACGCCTTGCTCCCCGCGCTCTCGGGCGTCATGCGCGCCTTCGCGCCGCAGGAGCGCGACGCTGTCGATATGGTTGCGAGGCTCCACGCCTCGGGACGCCGCGCGACCTCTCCGCAGGCGCGGCTGCTCGCCGAGGCGCGGCTCGGCGACGGGGTCCACGACCTCCTCGCGCGGGCGCAGGCGGCGCCGCAGCTCCAGACCCTCGACAATTTTCGCGAATTGCGGGCAGCGATCGACGAGACGGAGCGCCGCCTCGCCGCCGCGCGCCGCCGTCTCGCGGCGACGACCGGCGAGTACAATCGCGCCCTCGCGCGCTTCCCCGAAAGCCTTTTCGCGGGGCGGCTAAGGCTAACGCCGCGCGACTTCTACGATATCGCCGTCGAGAGGGCTCGAGTCGCGCAAACGCCGGCCTGACAGGCGCGCGCATCGCCCGCCCGGGTCACAAAATCGCCGCCTATTCGCGCCTTGTTAACCCTGAAGCTGCAGATCATATGGGCCTTGGCGGCGCAGCCTCGGGCGGCGCCGTCGCTTCGATTTCCTTCCGCGGCCGCATAACCGCCTGCGACTGGAGCGAATAGTGCAAAAATCGGCGATTTTTTCCCTCTCCCTCTGCCTTGCGCTCGGCGCCGCCTTCTCCGCGCGCGCGGAGACCGGGCAGGCTGAATGGGCTCAGCGCTATGACGCCGACGCGCGCCTGACGGTGTCGCGCTCGGCCACCCCCATCCTTTCCGAACAGTCGGTCGCGGCGACAGAAGCGGCGATAGAGCGTTACCGTGAAATCGTCGCCAATGGCGGCTGGGCGCCGGTGCCGCACCAGCAGCTGCGGCTCGGCTCCAACGGCCCCGCCGTGTCGGCGCTGCGCCGCCGGCTCATCGTCTCCGGCGACATCGGCTCCGAGACCGGCACCAGCCCGGTGTTCGACTCTTACGTCGAGGCCGCCGTCCGCCGCTTCCAGGCCCGCCACGGCGTCATCGAGACCGGCGTGGTCAATCAGCAGACGCTGACCGCGCTCAATGTGCCGGCGGAAACCCGCCTGCGCCAGCTCGAGACCAATCTCGTGCGCCTGCGCAGCTTCGCGCATGATCTCGGCAATCGCTACGTCACGGCCAATATCCCCGCGGCGCAGGTCGAGACGGTGGAGAACGGTCAGGTCGTCAGCCACCATATCGCGGGCGTCGGCAAGATCGACCGCCAATCGCCGGTCATGCAGACGAAGGCCTATCAGGTCAATTTCAACCCGTTCTGGACGGTGCCCGCCTCGGTCATCCGCAAGGATCTGATCCCCAAGATGCAGGCGGACCCGAATTATCTCCACGACAACCACATCCGCGTCTACAATAAGGAAGGCCAGGAGCTGCAACCGGAGCAGATCAACTGGCGCTCGCTCGACGCGCTCAACTACAAGTTCCGGCAGGACATCGGCGGCGACTTCAACTCCCTCGGCGTGGTGCGCATCGACATTGCGAACCCTTACGGCGTCTATATGCACGACACGCCGGCCAAGGGCGTCTTCGGCGACGACTACCGCTTCGTCTCCTCGGGCTGCATCCGCCTGCAGAATGTGCGCGACTATGTCGCCTTTTTGCTGCGCGAAACCCCCGGCTGGGACCGAGACGCGATCGACCGCGCCATCGCCTCCGGTGAGCGCATCGACGTAAAGATCACGCCGGCCGTTCCAGTCTATTGGGTCTATGTCACCGCCTGGGGCACGCCTGACGGGATCACGCAGTTCCGCGAGGACATCTATCAGCGCGACGGGCTCAATGCGCGCGTCGCCGAGGCGCCCGACTATTCGCAGGCTCCGGTCACGCAGGCGGCGGGACCGAGGTCGGCGCCCAGCGAACCGCTGCTGCCCCGCGACGACGAGTGATCGTCACGCCCCTGGCGCTCGAATCCGGCCTCGCCGGCTTTATGGCGGCGATCATGACGACCGCCGCCTTCGTCCCGCAGGCGGCGCAGGCGCCGCCAGTGATCGCGTCGAACGTCGTCAACCTGCGCTCGCAGGGCTCCATCCTCTTTCTCAAGCTGCGGCATGGATAGCCGCGTTTGAGACAGCTCACCGAGTTATCAGCCGCGCGCCCCGGTTATAGGTAAAATAAGCGACGGTCCAGCTGATCGCGACGAAAATCCGGCTTTGGAGATTGACCAGAAAATATACATGGGCGACGCTCCAGAAGAGCCAGCCGACGAAGCCCCTCAGTTCCAGCCGCCCCATTTTGACGATCGCCGACTTGCGACCGATTGTCGCGAGGACGCCATAGTCCCTATAGCGGAATGGCTTTCGAGGCCTCTGCCCGAGCAGCCGCCGCCGAATGGCGCGGCCCGCATACCAGCCCATCTGCTTGGCCGAAGCTGCGAGCGCCGGGACGGCCTCTCCGTCCGGGCCTTTCACCAGCGCGAGATCGCCGGCGACATAGACATCTGGAAGCCCGGGCGCGGTGAGGTCGGGGGCGACAGTGATGCGGCCCGTGCGGTCGCCCGGAACCCCCAACCAATTGGCGGCCGGCGAGGCGCGCACGCCCGCCGCCCAGAGGATTGTCGCCGCCGCTATATCCTTTCCCCCGGCGACGACCTTCGTCTCGTGGATCTCCTCGACCGCCACTCCCGTGCACACCTCCACGCCCATGCGCTCCAAGGCGCAACGCGCGTATTCGGAAAGCCGCTCGGGAAAGGTCGAGAGAATGCGCGGCCCAGCCTCCAGCAGGAGGATGCGCGCCGTGCGCGGGTCGGCGCGGTGGAACTCCGGCGGCAGGGCGCCTCGCGCGAGCTCGGAGATTGCGCCAGCGAGCTCGACGCCCGTCGGCCCGCCGCCGACGATCACGAAGGTGAGGAGCCGCTCCCGTTCCTCCCGGTCGACGCTCGCCTCCGCCTGTTCGAAGGCGAGCAGCAGCTTGCAACGGATCAGGGTTGCGTCGTCGATGGATTTCAGCCCGGGCGCCACCTTCGCCCAATCCTCGTGGCCGAAATAGGAATGGGCGGAGCCAGTCGCGACGACAAGATAATCATAAGCGATCTCGCCAACCCCGGACTTGACGACCTTTCGGGCGGTATCGACGCCGACCGCGGCGAGCATCAGGACGGTCACATCCTCGCGGCCGCGCATGACATAGCGGATCGGCCAGGCGACGTCCGGCGCGGCGAGGGCGGCGGTCGCGACCTGATAGAGCAGCGGCTGGAAGCAATGGTGGTTTTCTTTGTCGAGAAGCATGATTCGCGCGCCAGCGCCCCTGAGGGCCTGCGCCGCTGAAATTCCTGCAAAGCCGCCGCCAATGATGATCACCCGCGGGAGCCCATCTTGCTGCGCATCTATCTCAGACATCGGCGGCTCCCGTGAGTTGCAACCCCGGATCAGCTAGCCCGATGAAAGCGATTGAAAAGAGCGGATGGGATCGGCAACAGCGCGCGCTGCAGAAACCGGAAAACGCCATATTGAAGCCACAGCGCGCCTGGATCGCCGAAGCGCCGCGTGCTGGAGCTGCACACAATAGCTAAAGCTTCGTAGCTGAGTGTCCCGGCGCCGCTTACGCCTGCGCGATTTCTCTTCCTTTCGAGCAAAACGCACCCGCATCAAAAAATAACAAATTTCGCTCGTAGACAAGCCTGATGCCAGACATGTCGAGTAAGAAGATACCGCTGATTGCGCGAAGTGCGTCGCCAACTGAAACCGGGTCGTCTCGGCGAGGCAGGTGATTAGCGGCTTGGTAAAGAACTTAACAATGGATTTGGATGTGAGTAACGCACGTTTAAGTTAGTTTTCATAAAAAGGCGGCAATTATGCAGACATCTTCGTATCACGAGGCCAGTCAAAAAATGGGTAGAGCAAGTCAGGTCGGCGCAATGTCAAACACTCCATCTATGCCGACGATAGAAGAGTGCCAGCAGCTGCGCGATCCGCTTCGTGGCCAGCTCGAATTGCTCGACTATGACGTTCGAAACGCGATAGCGCGCGGATTGAGCGACATAGAGGCCAATGGCAAGGATGACGTTCTGTTCATGAATGCTTCGGTTACGGTTCTACTTTCTATCGCGGCGCGCATTTTTCATAAGGCTACGGAACCAGAAGACGCCCAGGCTTCCGTGCAGTCTTTCGTTCACGGAGCGCAAGACGCGATCGATTGGGCGAAGACCCGGCGCTTGCGCTACAATGTCGCCGGAGAGGGCTGAGACGAAATCGAACGCCGGGCCAATGGCCCGGCCCAGGCGGATGGAACAAGCCAAACAAAAGCAAATAGTCGTTTTTTGTTCTCCGGAGAGCGCTTCTTTCGCTCCAGCTCTGGCAGATGCGGCGGCCGCCCGTTACCCCCTGCGCGCGCTCCCGCCGCCCCGGCTGGATAGGAAGTGAATCAGCTCGGCGATCGGGCGGAAAAACTCCGGAGGAATCATGCGATCGACTTCGACGAAGTCATACATCGCCCTCACGAGCTCTTTCTTTTCGAAGACGGGGATCTGATTCTGCTCTGCCACCTCGCGGATTTTCAAGGCGATCAGATCTTTACCCTTCGCCAACACGAGTGGCGCGCCGCCTTCCTCCCTGATATATCTCAAGGCGATCGCATAATGCGTCGGATTGGCGATGACCAGCGTCGCCCGCGGCACCGCCGCCATCATCCTTTGTCTCGCGCGGCTTTGTGCAAGCGAGCGCATGCGCGCCTTCACCAGCGCGCCGCCTTCCGCCTGCTTGATTTCCTCCTTTAGCTCGTGACGAGTCATTCGCAGGTCTCGACGCCATTTGAAACGAGTCCATGCGAAATCGGCGCCGGCGAGCAAGCCGCCGACGATGCAAACGACGCTCGTGAGATGCAGCACGATCTTCAGGATCAGCTCAGGCGTCAGCCTTGGATCCATGCGCATCGCATTGACGAGCGCTTCTTTGTCCACTGCTAGGGCAAAGCCGAGGCTGCCCGTCAGAATCACTATTTTGAGGCTCGACTTGAGAAGCTCAATCATTCCGGTCAAGCCAAACAGGCGGCTCCAGCCTTTAATGGGCGAGATACGGCCAATGTCCGGCGTAATTCGATCGAAGACGACGCGCGGAAAGCCTTGAACGAAGGCGGCCACGATGCCGAAACCCGCGAGAATCCCCAGCAGCGGTTCTAGAAATGAAAGCGCTTCCTTACCAACGAAATCCAGAAATCTCGCAAGGTCCTCGCCGGTCGCAATTCTGACGGTGCCTGCGTTTTCCAGCAGTAGCGCGAGAGTGCCCGACAGATGCGCCGTGGACGACCGGAGGACGAAGGCGAGGCAAAGAAACAGGCCGAAGAATCCCGCGAAGGTTGAAACCTCCTTGGAAACGGCCGTCTCGCCCCGCTCGAGGGCGTCGCCTATTTTTTTCTCTGTCGGCTCTTCTGTTTTGGAATCGGCGTCTTCGCTATCCGACATCGTGACTCGCCTTACGCGCCGTCTTGGGCGGCTTCACGCAAATCGATGGCCCCTGTCTCCGACAGTCTCAGCACCATCTCCGCAATGGCGCGCTGCGCCCTGAGGATCTCGCGCCGCGGCGGCATAGCGCCCGCCGTCAGCTCCGCCTCGACCATGCGCCGCATACGCGCCGACAGGGACGGCAGAATGGCGCTGCGTATGTTCTCGTCGGCGCCGCGCAGCGCCATGATGAGGCGGTCGGTCGGCACCTGATCCATGAGGATCGCGCGGGCGCGCGCGCTCAGGGACGGAATATCCTCGAAGGTGAACAGCATTCCCTTCAGATCTTCGGCGATGGCCGGCTCGCTTTCCGAGACAGCCTGCAGAATCTCGTCGATCTGGCTGCTGTCCATCTGGTTGACGATCGCGGCGACCTTTCTGCTCGCGCCCGCAGAGGAGCTCGATGCGCCCGCACCCATGAGATCGTCTTGTAACGCGGCCTCCAGCAAGCGCAGGGCCGAATCGGAGATTGGCCCAGAGGTGAGCATTCGGCGCATCACTTCATTGCGCACTGAGCTGGGCAAAAGCGCCAGAAATCTCGCGGCGACAGCCGAATCGACCTTCGAGGCGACTGCTGCGACAGTCTGGGGATGTTCCTTGGAAAGATATTCGGCCAGGGTCGTTTCGGGGATGGAGGAGAGTCTGCGCCAAAAGTGCTCGTTGGATTTGCCGAGCACCTCGGACATGATCTCGGCGACCTGCTCCTCTGGAACGACTCCCGTCAGCAAGCTTTCCGCTTGCCCGAGCGTGCCCATCAGATCCACCCCGTCGACTGACAGCTGGCCGATCATATCCTCGATAAGCTGCTCCATGACGGAGGCCGGCACTGTCCCGAGGCTCGCCGCGACTTTCGCGATGCGCCGCAGTTCGACCTGATCGAAGTGTTTGAGCAAGCGCTGCGCGACGTCGCGATCGAGCGCGAGCAAGATTGCAGCGACTTTCTCCGCGCCCGCCAGCTGTCTCGAAGGGAGGCTCGCGAGTGAGCTGTCCATAGAATCGTTTCGCTGTTCTATTGTTGCAGAGCGGTCAGACTATCGCGAATTTCGGTTAAGGACACACCGAATCTCGTGTTGTTGTCATCCTCGATGACGACAACTTCCCCTCGGGCGATTTCGCGCCCGTTGATCAAGACTTCCACCGGGTCTCCAACATGGCTGTCGAGCGGTATCACGGCCCCGCGCCCGAGATTGAGCAGCTCGGCCACGGGAAGCGTCGTCGATCCGACCACCACTTGCAGCACGACCGGAATTTGCAAGATGGTGTCCATCCTCGGACCGCCATGGCGCGGATCTGCGTCGCGGGCTTTTGCTGGCGCGGAGGTCTGCTCGGGGAAATCCTCCATCCCCAACTGATCCAATTCTTCCATGCTCTGCGCGCTCATTATCGGATTCTCACTTGCGCTTTGGATTTCACCAGGATGGACGTCCCGACGTCATTCATTGTTCGCCCATTATTCTCTCGAGGAGCTCTTGTTCTCCATCGATTTTTTCCTCGATGCGAACCGTGTAGAAACCGTCCTTTTGGCCCAGCTCGCAGTTGAAGAGGGGGCGAGAGCCGTTTTTCAAGGGGATCAAACTCGTTGGCGAAAACGGAAGAGGGATCACTTGTCCGACATGGAATTGCGCGACGTCTCCCAAGGTCAGACCGCGCTTCTCCATTGTTGAGGAAACTTTCACGGTCGCCTTGACGACCTGGTCTTTGAGCTTCTGAGCCCAGGCTGCATCCTCCACATTGCCGACGCCATTCGACGCGCGCGACAAGGTCTCATTAAAAGGATCCAGGGCGATTCGCGGGATTGCCAGCACCGCTTCGCCAAGGCGCCCCTGGCTTTGCAATGCGAATCGGCAGACGAGAATCGCGGCGCCTTTTGGTCCCAGCGCGGGCCAATCGAGTGTCTGCTCGGTCGATTCCAGTCGATACGAAATGCCCAGAATCTTCGAGAAAGAGAGTCGGAACGCCTCGATGAGGGAGTTTATCGCGAATTCCACCGCCCGCGACTCGACCTTTGTCAGCCCGCGATCCTGCCGCGTGAAAGGGATCGAAACGTTGGAGCCGAACAGCAGGTCGACCAGAGTCAAGGCAAGCTCGGCGTTGGCGCCGATGGCCACCTTGCACCGAAGCTCAGGCGCCTGAAACACGCTTGCGAGCGAACATTCGACGCCCTTCGCGTCGCCAACGCGAACGATCAACATATCCTTGGCCTGGAAGTCGATATCGACGCCCGTCGTTTCGTATAGCGTTTTGGAAAAGCGCGTCGCCGCTTCGTCGAGAATGGCGCGAAGGGTCGGAAGACGGCCGACCGTTCCGGCGCCGTTCGCCACCAGCGGCGCACGAGCGGCAGACGGCCTCGATTGATCGGAAAGCATCAAGCGGCCTCCCTGGCGCCGCCATTGAGCGCCTCGCTCTCGACTTCGTCGATCGACGGGCGATCATGGGAGGGTATTGATTTGCGGCCATGCTCGATCGCGACCTGCGGCAAGGCGCCGTTCATGAACGCAAGCAACGTCTGCTTGATGATCAGATAGACATGGCACTCTTTGCTGCGAGCGGCCTTCACCTTGGAAGCGAGCGGCGTTACGATCCCGTAGGAGACGAAGATGCCGGCGAATGTGCCGACCATGGCGGCGCCGATCAGGCCGCCAAGCAGCTCGGGTGATTGATCCAGCGCGCCCATCGCTTTGATGACGCCAAGAACGGCGGCGACGATGCCGAGCGCCGGAAGCCCATCGCCAACCGCGCTGAGCGCGTGATAGGGCTTCAAACGATCATATTTGATCGCGGCGATCTCTTCGTCCATGAGGTTTTCGATTTCGAAGGTCCGGACATTGCCAATGATGTAAAGACGGCAGTAATCGCAGATGAAGGCCGTCATCTCCTGGTTTTTCAAGACCCCAGGAAACGCATTGAAAATCGCGGACTCTGACGGAGAGTCGATATGAAGCTCGACCTCGTTGCGCGCCTTGCTGCGGATTTCGCGCAGCAGCGCATGCAGCAGTCCGAGCACATCGAGATAATCACGCCGCTTTGGAACCTTTTCCAGAACGGCCTGAGCGATGGCCTTGCCGGTGTCCAGGATCACCTTGGTCGGATTGGCGACGATGAAGGTTCCAAGCGCGGAACCCATGATGATGACGAATTCCCAAGGCTGCCAGAGCACGATCAGGTGTCCGCCGAGCGCTGCAAAGCCGCCGAGCATGCAACCCATCGTCACGACGAGACCGAGCAAAAAGCTCATTTTGCAGCGCCCTTTAATGTGTGCTTCCGTCTGCGCACACTAGGGATTTTGGCTTGCCCGGAACTGACAAGGCGCCGTCTGCGATTCGCTTCCCTGTCTTCGTCCAAGGCTCTCCGCGCCTCGCTGATCTCGTCGGGGTCCGGGCAGAACGAGGACTATCCCGACGGGATGCCCATCAAGCTGACGATCGAAACCCGGACGTCCGGCGTGCGCACCGCGATGGGATTTGGGCTGCTGAGCTGCTTATGCCTGTGCTCGCGCCTCACCGTGCGCGCTGGAGGCCCCGGCTACGTTCGTAAAGTTGTTAGCTGGGGGCTTCTGCAGGCGGCTGCCTCGACCGGAACGCGGCTTATGGACTTTTTTCGCCAACCGCTGAAATATCGAGGGCCTCCACAAGGCTTGGCGCTGGCGGCCCGCACTTCGCCGGACGCTCCAGAGCAGCATCCGCTGCAATGCGCGCCGCGGCGACAAACGCCGCATCATCGAGCGCCTTTCCCACACGAAATGACGCAAATTCCATCATGGAGGCAGCGATCGACAGGAAAACGGTGGCCGAAGCGCCAGACACGAAGCCTTCATCCAGACCCGCTTGATTCGCGTCGGCCATAAGCCGGTCATGCGCGACCTGGATTTTCTGTTCGACGGCCTCGAGCTGATTCTTCATTGCTCGATCGAGCTGTTTGCATTCAGAAAGCGTTGGCAAGCAAAAATCGGATTTCGTTTCAGACCAAAGGCGACTTGTTCGCAATGAGTGTTCTTTCATTGACGCGTTACTCCACCTGGCTGGAGAAACTCGCAAATCCGCTTCGGGGAAAAGCTTACACCGATCGATGCACGACTACCTCGAAGCGTCGCAATGCTTCTCCCGAATTTTCTCCTCAAGTTGAACAAGCTCCCCCTTCAAAAGGCCAAGTTTAACTTCCTTGCTCTCTTCGAACGGGGTGCCGAGAGGAGTGGGTATGCCGAGAGTTCTCGTACGATCGGCTTGGTAGAGCGTATCCTGATAAAGCGTAGCGAAAACCGCTTTTTCGGTCAAGCTGGCGCGGGCAGCGGCGAGCTCTTCGCAATTGCGGCCGAAGTCCGGAGGGGGATCCAGAAAAATCGGACCGATTTCAGACACCGGCGGGGCGCAAGACGCTACGCACATCGATGCGAATCCGAGTAGCACACGGGCGAAAAGCCGCATTTTTCCTCCGTTGATCCACGCACTTTATGCGGGCGCGGCAAGCTCACGCTGGAGACGAGCGCGTGCGCCCAGGGCCCGCGTCCTGCTGCCGCGGAAAGTGACTTATTTTGCTTGTGCGGGGCTTACACAAAACGATCGCCAACGGAGCCTTCGCCGGGCAAGACAAGAAAGCAAGCAAGCAACGTATATCGCGCGGATCAGTCGCGCTTTCTCGCCCGCTCGATCAGCTCGTCGATGCGCGCGTTGAGCTCCGCCATTGCGCCAGTAGCCTCGACCCTGCCCGCCGCACGGTCCGGGTGAAGGCGCCAGGCGACCTTTCGCCGCAAAGCGCCGAGCTCTTGCCGGCACAAGCCGCGATCGCTCAGTCGCGCGACCAATTCGCCAATCTCAGCTGCAGCCTCGCCTTGCGTGATTGTCCGCGCGCTGCGCTGATCCGCTTCCGCCTTGGACAATGTATAAAGGTCGTTGGCGACTCGCGCGCGGGCGCCCGTCAGCTCGGATGATGCGGCATCTTCAAGCGCAGAAGGATTCGAAATCGAGAGACCGAGAGCGTCGCGCTTTGCGCCCCAGGACAACGCTTCGGAAACGGACTCGACATTTCCGAGGACATCCTTGAACTCGACCATGAGGAACGCCCGCTCGGCAATGCCTGTGTCTTCTCAAAACATCTCCGGCTCGCCGCTCACATGGCGGTGATGAACATGCCCTTCGGGCGCCGACAAGCGATGCGCGAGCGCCGATAATTTGAGCTTTTGCGCGGCCGAGCGGCTGAGAATCTCCCATTCGGGCGGAATGATCTCGATCAGCTCCACCAAAAAATGCGAGAGGCTCGAAAGCCTTTGTTCGATAAGGTCGATGGACTGCGCCTCTTGCAGCAAGGTCTCTTTATCCCGCTTCTCGGAGGCCCCGATCTCCTGGACAAGGGGATGCAGCCGGTCGACGGATTGAGCAAGATCCGTCAGCTCGGACGAAACACGCGACAAAATTTCGATGATCGACTGCGGCGTTGGGCTCGTCATGATCGTCACTTCCATCTCCCGAATCGCGTATTTCGTGTCGCCGTGAGCCATCGCGTTGATGAGCGTCTTTCAAAACAGCTCGACGGAACCAGTTGGCGGCAACCGCCTGACCGACCGCTCGCTTGCGACGCTCGCCGCGTCACCTCCAGAAAGGAAGATCTGCCGAGCCTGCCCCGAAATGGGGAAAAATTCGACGCGTCGGCCGCGCGTTCCACCCAGCGCCTCGGCGACCACTCTGATCCCTTCGTTCGTGAGAAATCCCTTCGCAAAGGCGGCGTTCTTGGCGCCGATATCCGACAGCCCTTCCATCATCCGGGCCCCGCCAAAGAGCTTTCCTTCCAGCCGCTCGCGACGCGCGCCACGCTTGAGAAGCCCGTTGACGAGCAATTCCATAAGGTGGACGCCCGCTCTCTCCGCGTCCCCATTCCTCAAAGACTCGATATCGCCTGGAAGCAAGAAATGATTCATCCCGCCGACGCGCGCCTCGGGGTCCCGCAGACAAGCGGCGACGCACGATCCGAGCACGGTCGTCAATACGACATCAGGATCGTCCACGACTTGGTATTCGCCCTGAATGACGTGAATCCTTTTCGTCGGACGCGGACTGGCTAGGTGCATCAGAATTTACCGATTATCGCTTCGAGGGCCTTTTTCAGCGTCGCGACCGTGAAAGGCTTTGTGAGGTAGTTGTTGACTCCCAGCTTGATCGCGCTTTCCAGCACCGCCCGGTCGGAACGGCCCGTGAGCATGATCACGGGGACTTTTTTCGTCGGCTCATACTCACGAATGGCCTTGAGCAGACCGAGACCGTCCAATTTCGGCATGTTGACGTCCGAGATGACGATATGCGCCGGAGTCGACATCATCATCTGCAACGCCTGCTCTCCGTCGCGCGCGAGCTGGATATTCCGGATGCCGATTTCCTCGAGCCCGTCCCGAATGAGCATGCGACTCGTATTCGTGTCGTCGACGACGAGCACCCTGATTTGCTTGGCTATGGACATGACACCCTCGCTTTTGTCGCGTTTGTCGCCGCCACGATCCGCGCCCCGATCTTATGAAGCGGCAGCTGAATTTCAACCGCGTCGATTTCATACGCCGCTCTCGGCATGCCGTAGACTATGCTCGTCGCCTCGTCCTGGCCGATCGTGTTCGCGCCTGCATTTCTCAATTCGAGCAGGCCCTCCGCCCCGTCGCGCCCCATTCCCGTCAGAATGACGCCAAGCGCGTTCGGCCCGCTGACCTTAGCGACAGATCTGAAAAGAACGTCGATCGAAGGACGGTGGCCGCTCATGAGATCCCCTTCGACCAATCGGCAGATAAGCCGGCCACGCTTTGCCAGCTGCAGATGAGTCGCCCCGCCCGGCGCGATCAGCACTCGGCCCACTTCGAGAGGTTCATTGTCTTTCGCTTCCGCGACAGACGCCTTGCAGGCGCGATCCAACCGGGCAGCAAAGCTCCGGGTGAAGAGGGCGGGCATGTGTTGCACGACGACCGTAGGCGGACAATTCGCAGGCAGCGCGGAAAGCACCGTAAAAAGCGCGTCGACGCCGCCCATGGAGGCCCCGATCGCGACAATCCGCCCATCGGGCGCATACGACCTGTCGTCGTTTACTCCGTCTGCCGGAACGACCCGCGCGGGCGGACCTTTCGGCTTCGGCGCCGTGGCGACCTGCACCACCTTCTGAGCAAGATCGTCGAAGGAATTTCTGTCTTTGATAGACGGCTTCGCAACGCATTCCATCGCGCCCATTTCGAGCGCGTGAATCGTCGTCGCCGCGCCGCGCTCTGTGAGGCTGGAGACGATGATGACGCGCGTCGGCCGCAATTTCATGAGCCGGTCCAGAAACTCCAGTCCGTTCATTTTCGGCATTTCGATGTCGAGCGTTATGACATCGGGATCAAGCTCCTTGATCGCATCTCTCGCGGCGAGCGGATCAGCCGCCTCTCCCACGACCTCGATGCGCGGATCACGTCGCAGCGTCTCGGCGATCAACGCTCGCATGCTGCGGGAATCATCGACGATGAGCACTCGACAGGTCATGCGTCGTCTCCTCCACGCAGCTTGTACGTCGTGACCCCATCAATGACGAGATCCGCTGACGCCGGCCCGCTCACGCGTTCGGAATGCCCGATAAAGAGACGCGCATGTCGCGTCATCATCGGTGTGAACCGCTGCCAGATCTTCACTTGAGTGGCCTCCTCGAAATAAATCACGACATTCCTGCAGAAAATTGCATCGAAGGGCCCCTTGAAGGGCCAGGAACCGACCAAATTGAGCTCGCGAAAGGCGACCATCGACGAGAGCTCGTCCGAAACCGCCCACGACCCTTTCGCGACATCTTCAACCGGCGTGAACCACCGCGATTTCATCGACGTTGGAACCGCGCTCATGGCTTCTTCGTCGTAGACTCCAGCCTTCCCCGCTTCGATCATATTCGGGTCGATGTCGGTGGCGAGTATGCGGACGTCGTAGTCACCGGCGTCGGGCATAACGGACAAAACTGTCATGGCCATCGAATAAGGTTCCTGGCCATTCGAACAGGCTGCCGACCACAACCGCAGGCGCGCTCCTTTGCGCACCGCGCTCACGCGTTGAGAGACCAGTTTTTTCAAGCTTTCGAAGTGATGGGGTTCTCGAAAAAACTTCGTGACGTTCGTGGTCAGCGCCGCAAGCATCTTCTGGCGCTCGTCCAAGCCCTCGCGACTTTTCACCAATGCGCAGTAGTCACGAAAACTTTCGAGACCCAGGGCTCTCAAACGTTTTGCCAGGCGCGAATAGACAAGCGGCGCCTTGGCTTCTGTTAGAAAGATCCCCGCGTCCTCGTGCAACATCGAGCAAATCTCGCGAAAGTCGCGGTCCGTAAAGGCAAACCCGCCAGCGCCAGAGAGCTGCTTTTGTCTTTCAGGCGTCGAGGCGCTCATGATACTCGTCCTTCGGGGAACCAAGACCGTCAACTACCACGGGCGCGCGCAAGCGGCGGGCTACGCCGGTCCTCGCGACGCCTGCGAGATATGCATTTCCGTTACTCGGCGGCGATGTTGAGGTTCTCTGCCGCTTCAGTCTCGACGCGAAGACTATTTATGATGCCGTCGACGTCGATGATGAGCGCCACTCTTCCGTCTCCGAGGATCGTGCCAGCGGCGATTCCAAAGACACGGCCGTAGTTGGCCTCCAGGCTCTTGATGACAACCTGGCGCTGCCCCTGGATCTCGTCGACCAGCAAGGCGCACCTTCCGCCGGACTCCGACTCCGCCAGCAATGCGACCTGCGTCGTCGGATCCGCGAGGCTCGGCCGGCTGTGAAGAACCGCGCCGACATCGATAAGCGGAATGAAGGCGTCGCGGCTGCGGATCAGGCGCGTGCCCGATCCAATGAGATGGACGCTTTCTTTTTTAGGCTGCATCGTCTCGACGATGGCGGTCAAGGGAATTACGAATGTCTGATCGCTAATGGTGACAACCATTCCATCGAGAACGGCCAAAGTAAGCGGGAGGCTCATGGAGAAAGTCGAGCCTTGTCCCGGCCGTGACGAAATGGAGATTCGCCCCCCCAAAGCCTGCACAGCGCGCTTCACCACATCCATCCCGACCCCGCGACCCGAAATGGCCGACGCCGTTTCGGTCGTCGAGAATCCCGGCGCGAAAATCAGATTGTCGATCTCATCGTCCGTCAATTGCGCATCGCTCGCAATGAGCCTTTTGTTGACGGCGATTTGGCGGACGCGCTGTCGGTCGATGCCGGCGCCGTCGTCCGATACTTCGATGACCACTCGTCCCGATCTATGCGTCGCAGTCAGTTTCAGCGTGCCCTCTTCGGGCTTGCCCGCAGCTATTCGGCGTTCAGCGGACTCGATGCCGTGATCCACCGCATTGCGGATCATATGGGTCAAGGGATCGGTCAGCCGCTCGACGACAGTCTTGTCAACCTCGGTCGTCTCACCCTCGGTGACGAGACGCACCGACTTTTTCGTGATCGCGGCGACCTCCCTGACGACTCGTGACATCCGTTGAAAAATCGGCTTCACCGGTTGTGCGCGGATCGCCATCACGCTGTCCTGGATGTCGCGCGTCAGCTGCTCGAGCTCGTCCAGCGCCATCATTACCGAGGAAGCGCGAGAAAGCCCCGCCTCCGTCACGCGCTGCGACAGCACCGCCTGGTTGATCACCAGCTCGCCGACCAGATTGATGAGACGATCAACTCTCTCCAGATCGACGCGGATCGTGGCCTGCGGCTGGCCAGACGGCGCCTCGGCTTTTTTCTGCTCGGACGCGACTTGCGGCTGCGACGGCGCGGGCTCGGGAGCAAGCGCGAGTTCCGGCGCGGCAGCCAAAAACGCCTCGACTTCATGAACTACGGCCGGCTCCGCCTCAACGGCAGGCGGCGGGTCGAACGATGCGTCATCCGCTTCGGCGATCGAGAGATCGCAATCGAACTCGACGAATTCGAAGACCGACTGAATGCTCGCTTTCGCGTCGTCTTTCGTTTCGAGATACGCGGTCCAGGAAAAATAAGCGCCCTCGGGATCGAGGTCGTCTAGAAACGGCGCTTCATCCGTGTTGCATTCGACGCGGAGGCTCCCCAATGCGCCAAGCTCACGCAACAGGAGCAGAGATTCGTTTCCCTTTGCGTAAAGTGCGGGCCGGGGCTTAAATTTGATAATGTAATGGTAAGTTTGTTGCTCGATTTCTTCCAGCTCGCCGAAGATCGAGTCGATGGAGATCGATATTGGCTGAAACGCCAGATCGGTGAAGCTCTCTTCGGATGTCCCGAATCCGTCGCCGTCCCCCTCCCCGCCCGCCTGCTGGCAAAGCGCCTGGAGCTCGGCTTTTGCTGCGGTCACTTCATCTGTGTTGACCGCTGTTCCCTCGCGCGCACCGGCGACGAGGTCGGCAAGGATGTCGGAAGACCGCAAGAAACAGGCTGCAACCTGCTGGGTCGCCTCAATCCGGTTCGACCGCAGGAGGTCCAACGTCGTTTCGAAAACATGCACAAATTCGACGAGATCCTCGAATCCGAACGCGCTGGCGCCGCCCTTTATCGAATGAACGGCGCGAAACACCGCGTTGACCGTTTCGGGATCGCGATCGCCTTCGTCTATCTTGATGAGCCCGCTTTCCAGTTCCGCGAGCTGCTCGTCGCATTCCTGAAAAAAGGTCTGTTTGATCGCCGCCATCGGATCCATGGGCCGAACTCCTGTCAGGCCGTGACGCGACGAATGGCGTCTACGAGTTTGGTGGGATTGAACGGCTTCACAATCCATCCAGTGGCGCCGGCGCGCCGGGCTCTATCCTTCTTCTGATCGTCGCTCTCTGTGGTGAGGACAAGTATCGGCAAGGCGCGATGCGTTTCGTGGCCCCGAACGCTTTCGATAAACCCAAAACCATCCATTCGCGGCATGTTGATGTCGGTGATGATCGCGTCGGGGGAGACATTTTCCAGCACTTCCAACCCGTGGATCCCGTCCTCCGCCTGAACGACGTTGAAGCCCGCGTCGGCGAGAGCAATGCGAAGCATTTCACGCATGGTCCGCGAGTCGTCGACAGTCAATATCGTCTTCGTCATCTTCGCTGTTCCTATTCGCCGATTTTTCTGGTCGGAACGCCCAGCAATGCAAGCGCTCCGTTGAATGCTTCCGAAGGTTTTGAGAGCGTCAGCGTGACGCCGTCGCGCGCCCATGTCTGTTGCGCCGAAACGAGAACCTGGACGCATTGGGCCCCAATTTTCTCGACGGCGGAAGCATCGATTGTCAAAGGACGCCCACGAAGGCCGCCGAACTCGGCCACAAGCGGCGCCGCCGCCCGCAGGTCGAGAATTGGCGGAAGATGTAATATGGCGAATGATCCGCTCTGGTCGCTCGAGGTATTGCTCATATGGCTATCGCTTTCTCAGGCCGCGATGGCGGCTTCGCTCGACTCGGGCAGCAGGTTCTTGATGATGAGAATGCTGATCACTTCGTCTTCGGTCGCGACGATGCCCTTGATGAATGCTCGAGTGGGATCGGCGCCGACCTCAGGGGCGGGCTGGATCGCCGAGGGCGATAACATGAGAATGTTGGAGACCGCGTCGACCAGCAGGCCTACCACTGCCCCGCCGTGCTGCAATACAATGATTGCATGTCGAGGCGTCGGCTCGCTAATCGGCAGCCCGAGCCGCGCTGCAAGATCGATGACCGGAAGCACCGCGCCCCGCAGATTGATCACGCCGCGAATGTAGGAAGGCGCCTGCGGAAGGGGAGTCGCCGGAGACCAGCCTCTGATCTCGCGCACAGCGATGATGTCGATGCAGAAGGTCTGTTCGCCGACATGAAAAGCGATATATTCGGAGGGTTGTTGGGCGCTACTTGGTCCACCGGGGTTTTTCATAACTCGAATTCCTCCAACCTTCCATCTCTTCGGATATTCCCTGGCCGGGATCGGGCCGAAAGGCGAACTCTCCACCGGCGGTCGCAAACCCGCCCTTCAGCCTCTCTGCGAACATGAGTCGTTGTTCGCGAAGCATGGAGGGCGTGAGGACCCAACCCTCGAACGAAAGCGCCGCGCCACAAGGCGCGAAGAGAGGGCTTGTTCCAGCGCTCCGACAAACGTTGGGGTTTTCCCTATCGGGACATTCCGGACCAGACCGGCGGGATCGGGGCGGCGTCATGCTCTTTTGGCCCTCCGCTTCGCTTTTGAGGGCTCCCCTCCCCATTAACTAAAGCAGCCGACTTAAAAAATCCTTATGCGTTCCCAGGCGGGCGCGAATGCCGAAAGCTTCGCGCAAGTTGCGCTTTCTAATGAATATAGGCTGTTGTGCAGACCGCCTAACCCGGAACGGATGTTCGTTCATGTTTCCTGTCGCTATGCGAGCCCTGCCGACGATATGTCTGCTGGTTTTGCCGAGCATCCCCGGCCTCCAAGGCGCGCCGGCGCACGCGGACGAAGAAAAGCCGCTCGGCGTTCGACTCTCCCTGAGGTCGTCCGACGAGCAGGATTATTGTTCCAGCGTGGCGAAGGCTGCGACGGCCGCCAAAATGGCCGCACAGGAAACGAGGCTACGGGAATTGGAGACGCTGATCAAAGGCCGCGGCGAGGAGCTAGAGGCCAAGAAACGCGAATTGGAAGCGCTCGTTCAGAGATACGAAGCGCTGCTCAAGCGCGCCGACGAGAATCTCGTCACGGTCTATACGAGAATGAAACCTGACGCCGCCGCAGCGCAATTCGACCTGCTCGACGACGACATCGCCGTCTCCCTCCTCAATCGCATGAGCCCAAAGGTTTCCAGCTCGATTCTTTCCGAGATGAAAGCGACCCGAGGCGCCACCCTCGTCAAGAAGCTCGCCGCGTACAGCTCGGCCAAAACCTCGGGGAAACCGCAATGACAAAGAAGCTGACGCTAGCGCTCGCCTTAACCGTCTGCGGCTGCGCGACCGATCCTCGGGACATTGGCCGGGAGCCGCACATGAGCGCCATTGGCAGCGGATTGACGCAATTCGACGACGATATACCAACCGGCGCGTTGAAATTGCCTCCGCCAAGTCGCGGACTGCGGTTCGATGACAACCGCATTAACTTGTTCCGAGACGTTCGAGCCATGAGCGTCGGGGATCTTGTCACGATCAACATCTTTATGGATGACAAAGCCGTTATGGGCAATTCGACAGATCGGTCGCGCGATGCGAAGGTGACGTCCAAATGGCAATATTTGTTGGCGCTCGTTCCAGGGTTGCTCAGCGGTTCGCCCGTGAACGGCTCAGGAACTTTTACGAACGAAATCGACTCGAGCACCTCCACCCAAGGGCAGGGCTCGATAAACAGAAGCGAGCAGATAAGACTCTCGATCGCCGCCACGGTGACGGCGGTGCTGCCGAACGGCAATTTCGTCGTGCAAGGCTCGCAGGAGTTTCGCGTGAACTACGAGATGCGCGTGCTCACGATCGGCGGAATTGTCCGGCCGCGCGATATCTCCCGTGAAAACACGGTGCCTTATGACAAGATCGCCGAGGCGCGCATCTCTTACGGCGGCCGCGGACGTTTGATGGAAGTCCAGCAACCTGCTTGGGGACAGCAACTCTACGATCTTGCTTGGCCATTCTAGCGAAGGCGCGGGACATAACGCATGAGCAAGCCCAACGAGAAAAAAGGCATGACTACGGTCGCCATCACGCTCGCAGTGACGGTCGTGATCGCTATGGCCGGCTTTTTTCTCGGGATGAAGCTCGCCCGCCTCCCCGAACCCAGCAATCCTAGCGCGCCACCGCCAGCGGAGGCGCACGAGGCCGATGCGGGCCATGGCTCCTCCCCGAATCACAGCGCAGAGCAGCCCTCGCATCCGAGCCCGCACAGGCCAGGGAAAACTGTGCTGAAAGCGCTATCTCCGATCGTTACGAATCTTGCAGGCAGCAATTCGAGCTGGATCCGGTTGGAAGTGGCGATCGTTTACGATCCAGATGCAATCCCGCGCCCAGACGTCCTGATAAGCCAGCTGAACGCCGACATCGTCGCATATCTCCGCGGCACATCGCTTAAATCAATCGAAGGGGGCGCCGGATTGCGCCGTCTCAGCGAAGAGCTGTCCGAGCGCGCCTCAGTCCGGTCGGAGGGAGCCGTGCAAGAGCTCATCATTCAATCCTTGGTGGTGCAATGAAACGCGCGCTGGCCGCACTGTTCCTGGCGCTCGTCCCGACCACTGTCTGGGCAGCCAATCAAACTTTCGACCTGAACACGCTTGTTCCGGCTGGAAACGCCGCGGCCTCCGGCCGGATCATCCAGCTGATCGCTGCGTTGACTGTGCTGTCGGTGGCGCCGGGCCTGCTCGTCACCGTGACAAGCTTTACACGCTTCTCCATCGCTCTTTCATTCCTGCGCTCTGGACTGGGCCTCCAAAGCACGCCAGCGAATCTCGTCATGATCAGCCTCGCCCTCTTCATGACCTTCTATGTAATGCATCCGACCTTCGAAGAATCGTGGCATGCGGGTCTGAAGCCTCTGCTGGAGAATAAGATCTCCGAGCAGGAGGCGATGGATCACATGATCAAGCCGTTTCGCTCCTTCATGGTGGCGAATGTCCGGGACAAGGACATCCGCTTGTTCGAAGACTTGACGACTCGCAAAGTGGCCGCCGCCGCACCCGGCGAGCCAGAACTCCATGTGCTTATCCCAGCCTTTATGATTTCCGAACTCAGGAGAGGGTTCGAGATCGGCTTCCTTATCGTGCTGCCCTTCCTCGTCATCGACCTGATCATTTCGATCGTGACGATGTCGATGGGCATGATGATGTTGCCGCCGACTACAATTTCGCTCCCGCTGAAAATATTGTTTTTCGTCCTTATGGATGGATGGCATCTGCTCGTGGGCAGCCTCGTGCGTTCGTATCCCGGCTAGGACTACCGGTTCGTCAGCGCAACGCGTAGTATTTTGTCCTGAATCGCCGTAGCAAGCGTTCGTCTAACGCAATTTCCCACGGTCTGAACCGGCAACCGACCATATTATTGTTTTGCCAAACGACGTCGGCTCCTCGACACGTTTGCGCGAGGTCCTCGTACAGCCAGATTTTCTTGGGCATGGCTAAGCGCTGCGCAAGCGAAATTCTGACGCCGCCTCCCCCACGATTGACAAAGAGAAAGTCGGAAAGGAAGCGCCCCTCGACATCGAGAACCTTGCCGGATTGCAAGCGGACCGCAAGCCTCTTTTCTACCCGGCGGTCTGACGGCAACGTCCTTACTGTATAAGTCGCGAAGCCTTTCCGCCCGCGCATAAAGAACGCGCGACCGAATTTCCCCTCCTCGACTTTCAAACCGTCGAGAATGAAAATGTCGTCATTCTTCGTCATGAGTTCCAACTTTCACAGCGGCTCGCCGGCGGAACCAATTTGTCATCAATTCATATGGGCCGCTAGTTCTACCAGCTCGATCCAGGAGCGGCGTTCGCAGGCTCGCGTAAGCTACGCGCCTTAAATATCTCAAGACACAGATTCAATCAATGCAGTCTCGGCGGAGCAAGCGCTATGAGCAATTCCAGCCTCTTCAACACCGCCGTCATGGGAATGGCGGCGCAGTCCGACTGGCTTGCCGGAATTTCCCGCAACATCGCCAACTCGAACACCACCGGATATAAAAACCAGCGAACCGATTTTCAAACGGTGCTCAATGGGTATCAGGGTGGAGGCAACTCGCCGGGCGGCGGCGTGACCACAGTCACCCGCGACGACGTCACATTGCAGGGCACGCTACAGAGCACTGGCGTCTCCACCGATCTCGCGATCGATGGACAAGGCTTTTTCCTCGTTTCCGACAGCTCCGGCCAGACGTTCCTTACGCGAGCCGGCGCGTTCGTACAAGATGCCCAGGGCAGGCTGGTCAATTCCGCCGGATATTATCTGATGGGCTACGGCGCGAACGCAGGCTTGGGAGGAAACTTGTCTGTCATAACCGTCAAACAGAGCGGAATGTTCTCGTCGCCGACGACGTCCGGTTCGTTTGCGGCGAATTTGCCCGCAGGCGCCAGCGCCGTTCCTGCGGCCAACCTCCCTTCCACGAATTCAGCCGGCGCCCAGTTCTCCGGCAAATCCTCGCTGACGGTCTATGACAACCTCGGCAACGCCGTTGTTCTCGATCTCTATTTCGCAAATACAGGCGCAAACACCTGGGAAATGACCGCCTATAATCACGCTGACGCGAGCCCCAGCGGCGGGTTTCCATATGCGTCGGGCGCCGTGACCACGCAAACCCTCAACTTCAGCGCAACCAATGGGACGATAGCGAGTCCGAGCGCGGCCACGTTCACCGTGCCCGGCGGCGGTTCGATGACCCTCGATCTCTCCAAAATGACGCAATTAGGCGCAGGCTACACGCCCACCGGCAGCGTTGTCGATGGCTACGCCGCCACAACGGTCGATGGCATAAGCATCGGCAAGGACGGGACGCTGAGCTATCAGCTCAGTAATGGGCAAACTGTCGCCGCCTACACGATCCCATTGGGGAATGTCGCGAGCCCCGACAATCTGACGGGCGGGACCGGCAATGTCTATTCTGCGAGCGCAAACTCCGGCCAGATTTACATCGGCGCCCCTGGCACCGGCGGCTTTGGATCGATCAAAAGCGACACACTGGAAAGCTCGACCGTCGATCTGGCGTCCGAACTCTCCTCCATGATCATCGCGCAGCGTTCCTTCACCGCGAATAGCCAGGTCTTCCAAGTCGCCTCGGATATCATGCAGGTTCTCACGAACCTGAAATAGCTCTCTATTCGAACACAGAACCAGAAATCCGGCAAAACCTCGGTGAAGCTGAATGTATCAAAGACTCTATGACGAAGTCGTCAATGACTCTTATTCCGTCGCACGTCAGCGGGAAAAAGAGCTGCTCGAAAAGGGCGTCAAGCTTCTATCCATGGCGCGCATTCGCGGCGCCAAGACAGTGGAGTCCTTCGAGGCGACGCACTTCATGCGCTCGCTATGGTCGACCCTTGTATTGGATCTCGGCAACGATGAGAATCGCCTTCCCGTGGCGCTTCGCGCCTCGTTGATATCGATCGGCATTTGGATTTTACGGGAACTCGACAAAATCGACTCGGGCGAATCAGCCAATTTCGATGGCCTGATCGAGATCAACCGTACGATTGCCGACGGGTTGCAATGAGGGTCGCATGAACATCTCTCTCAAACGTGGCGAACGAATTTACATCAATGGCGCGGTGCTGCGGGTCGACCGAAAAGTCTGCATAGAGTTGCTCAACGACGTGACCTTTCTTCTGGAAAACCACGTGATGCAGGCCGCCGATGCGACAACGCCGCTGAAGCAGCTTTATTTCTCCGTGCAGCTGATGCTCATTTCCCCAAATGACGTAGATGCGGCGCTCTATCTCGCGCGAGACCTGATGTCGACCTGCGCGATAAGCTTGAAGAGCGACCCTCGCATCGTCGAGGGATTGTCTTCCGTCGCAAGATTTATCGACAACAAGCGTTACTTCGACGCGCTGAAAGTCCTGCGCACCCTCTTTCCGCTTGAGACCGAAACCGCTGCGATCTCGGAGACGGGCTGCGCCGCCTAGCACGAAGGAAAAGCAAGAATGCAAGTCAATCCCGTGGGCTCTTCGCAGAGCCAGACAAACACGCAGCAAACCACGAGCGCGTTCGGTGACTACAGCACATTTCTTCAGCTGCTCGTCACCGAGCTGCAAAACCAGGATCCAACCAAGCCTATGGATCCGACCCAAACCGTGACCCAGCTCGCGACGTTCGCTTCCGTCGAACAATCTGTTCAAGGCAACCAGCTTTTGACCTCGTTGCTCGATACATCGCGCCTCGATCAGGCGACGAACGCAATCGGGAAAACTGTGACGAGCGCAGATGGGACGGTGTCAGGCATCGTCAAATCCGTTTCCCTGACAAGCTCCGGTCTCGTCGCATCACTTGACACGGGCAGCCAAATTGCAATCGATTCCAGCGTGACCATCAGCTGACCATGAACGAAGCCGACGCCCTTGAACTGCTTCAACGGTCGATCGTCACCGTACTCATCGTCACGGGACCCTTGGTCGGCGCGGCGTTGTTGGTAGGCGTTGTCGCCTCCTTGATACAGGCGCTTACGCAGGTCCAGGAAATGACCTTGACCTTCGTGCCGAAAATGCTGGCAATGTTGGCCGTCCTCAGCCTCGCCTCGCCGTTTATCGGCGGAAAAGTCAAATCTTTCACTGAAACGCTGTACGCGCGCATAGAGACTGGCTATTGAAAGCCAATAGCGTCTTGTAAATCCGCTCATGACGAGACAGGATAAAGGGCCATGACGAAAATGGCGGAAGCAGTCGCGCCGTCGCGAAGGCCGACCGATATCGGTTTTGCAATATCGATTATTTTCATCCTGTCGGTCTTTTTCTTGCCCATGCCGCCGGTCGCAATCGATCTCGGCCTGGCGTTTTCCATCGGCCTTTCTGTGCTGATTCTGATGGTCAGCCTCTGGATTCAAAAGCCGTTGGAATTTTCTTCGTTTCCAACGATCCTGCTGGTTGCGACTATTCTGCGCTTGAGCCTGAATATCGCTACGACGCGGCTGATTCTTTCTCATGGCGCTGAAGGGACAAGCGCCGCAGGCTATATTATCGGCGGTTTTTCACGTCTCGTGATGAGCGGCGACTTCGTCATCGGTCTTACCGTCTTTGCGATCATCGTCATCGTGAATTTCCTGGTGATCACCAAAGGCGCCACCCGCATCGCCGAGGTTGGGGCGCGATTCACGCTCGACGCGATCCCCGGGAAGCAGATGGCGATCGACGCAGATCTCTCGGCGGGGCTTATCGATGATCGGCAAGCGCAAGAACGCCGCAGGGAACTGGAGGAGGAAAGCGCCTTCTTTGGCTCGATGGACGGCGCCTCGAAATTCGTCCGCGGCGATGCGATAGCAGGTTTGATCATTCTCGCAGTGAACATCTTCGGCGGGATTGTCATCGGCGTCACGCGCCACGGAATGTCTTTGGCGAGCGCCGCCGATGTCTATACCAAACTTTCTGTCGGCGACGGCCTCGTCTCTCAAATCCCGGCGTTGATCGTCTCCCTGGCGGCTGGCCTTCTCGTTTCGAAGGGCGGCACGCGCGGTTCGGCAGAGCAGAATATCGTTCGCCAGCTTGGCGGCTATCCCAACGCCATCTACGTCGCCTCCGTCCTTATGTTTGTGCTCGCCGCGATGCCGGGATTGCCGATGACGCCATTTGGCGCCCTGGGTTTGACCATGGCCTTCGTTGCGCAAAAGGTAAGCAGCGAGACAAAGAAGAAGGAGGCGGACAATCAGCTTCGTCGCGCGGAGGAGGAGAAGCGCGCGCTTCAGGACAACAAGGCGTCGATCAAGGAGACGCTACGGCCTTCGGACGTCGAGCTTCTCCTCGGCAAGCAGCTTTGGACGCGTTTTCTGGTCTCCCAGGAGGAGCTAACCAATCGTGTCGGCAAGATGCGCCGGAATTTCGCGAAGCTCTATGGCTTTATCGTTCCCGAGATAAGATTGGCCGACGATCTACAGGTAAAGCCGAAAGGCTATCAGATCAGGATTCACGGCACGATTGTGGTGTCGGAAGAGCTTCGTCTCGGCCAGCAGATGATTGTCGTGGGAAACGGGCGCATGCCTGATCTTCCGGGCGAGGAGGCGAGAGATCCCGCGTTCGGGATCAAAGCATTGTGGATAGCGGATGCGCTCGTCGAGGAAGCACGTAGACAGCGCTTCAATCCGATTGATCCAATGTCCGTGCTTTTGACGCATCTCGGCGAAGTGCTGCGAAACAACCTCTCGCAACTTCTTTCCTACAAGGACGTGCGGCAGCTCCTGGAAAAGCTCGACCCTGAGTACCGCAAGCTTCTGGACGAGATCGTCCCAAACTTCGTATCGAACTCGTCGCTGCAAAGCGTTTTGAAGCTTTTGCTAGCCGAGCGAGTGTCCATTCGAAATCTCGAGATGATCCTCGAGGCGATCGCGGAGGTCGCGCCCTTCGCCCGTCGCCCGGAAGCCATCGTCGAGCATGTTCGCGTCAGGATCGCTCCGCAAATTTGCGGAGAGCTGGCCGTCGACGGAGTTCTGAGCGTCCTTCGCCTCGGCAACCGCTGGGACTTGTTCTTCCATGAGCACCTCAAGCGCGACGCGAAGGGCGACATCGTTGGGCTCGACGCGGATCCGGCGCAGATCGAGCGCTTTAGTCAGGAAACCGTCGCGGCGATTCAGAAATTTTCCGATCAAGGGGAGATTTTTGCAATCGTCACTACCCCGGACGCCCGCCCATTCGTTCGGCTGATTGTCGGTCGTCTTTATCCAGCCCAGCCAGTGCTGTCGCATTTGGAAATCGCCTGCGGCGTTCAGCTGCGCTCACTCGGAACCATCTCATGAGCGCGCCGCTGGACCAGCTTCTCGAAGCATGGTTCGTGATTTTCTGTCGGGTGGCTGGGTGCATCATGTTGCTCCCGGGAGTGGGCAGCGAGCGCGTGCCCATGCGCGTCCGGCTCTATATCGCAGTCGCCATTTCGGCGCCGATCGCAATGTACCTTTGGCCGAAGTTGATCCAACCGGTTTCCTCCGCGCCTCTTCTCGCGGCGGTCATCGCGAGCGTCTCCGAAACAATCATCGGCGTGTTGATCGGCTTTACGTGTCGGATGTTTCTTTTCGCCGCCGAAACCATGTTCACGGCGGTAACGCTTTCCATCGGACTGGGAAATTCGCTCGGCGCGCCAATCAGCGACTCCGAGCCCACGCCTGCTTTGACCACCCTGATTACCGTTGGGGTCACTGTCCTCATCTTCGCCCTGGATCTGCATCTAGAGCTGATTAGAGGCATCGCGACCTCTTACGACCACATCCCGCCCTTTGGCGTTCATCCGTCCGAGGCCATGTTACGAGAGTTGCTGAAGTCCCTGGGGGACGCCTATACCGTCGTCTTGCGCATCGCCAGCCCGTTCCTGATCTTTGGCCTTATCAGCAACGTCGCCGTCGCTTTCCTCAATAGGCTGACCCCGCAGGTCCCTGTCTACTTCGCGGCTACGCCGGCGTTGATCTTTGCAGGTCTCACTTTCCTTTATTCCTTCAGCTCCGAGACGCTCGGAGAGCTCATCATGGAATATGAAGCCTGGCTGATGAAAGGATAAAGAGCTTGCGGGAGAAGCAGCGTCGAATTTCGAAATTGCTGTCGATGCAGGAGCGCCGCCTCCTAGCCGAGACCGCGAAGCGCGTAAATATCGAGAAACGTCTCGACGAGGCGACGAACGAGATGCATGGTCTTCAGCGATTTCTGGATCGCGACGATCCAACAGCTATGGCGTTTTCGACGCTTGTTCTCGAGCGACTTCGACAGGCCTCCCTGCGCCGTCGCGGGCTCGAATCGGATCTCGCCCTACAGCTCGAAGCGACCCTCGCGTTGAAGCGGCAGATCAAACGCATCGACAGAGTAGCCGAACGGATTGGCGCCAAAATACAAGATGAGGCTGCCGGAAAGGAAAAAGCGTCGATCCTCGAACGCTTCTCCGTGTCTCGAAACGTCAGCGTCGAGTAAGTTCCGCAAGCTACCTTTCTTCGTTGAAACCTCCGGAGAAACGGCATGTCTACCTTTCCAGCGACGGATCTTATCGTCGACGTCGCAAAAGCAGCCGATCCCAAGCGCCAGCAGGTAGCGCTTCGCCGTCTGGAGGCAGCCGCCAGCGCGCCGGAGGTCAGCTTTGCGTCACTCACACAAGAGAGCGGCCCCAAAGCGCATGCGCCGGGATCTTCGACCTGGCGAACAGCTGGCGTCGGGCTCCGCGCCGCTTATCCCCCTCCTTCAAGTGGCGCAACCTTGGTGTCGGCCCCTTCGAACCCTGCCGCCGAGGCTGCGAAAAAATTCGAGGCGTTGGTCTTACAGACATTCTTCGAGGCGCTTCTTCCGAAGGATGAGGAAAGTTTCGGCTCGGGCGCCTCTGGAAATGTGTGGCGTTCGATGATGGCTGAACAACTCTCCGATAAGTTCGCCGCCACCGGCGTGATCGGCTTGAAAAAGATGCTTGAGAACAAGATTACGCCAGCCTCGACGCAAGCGTCGATGGCGCCAACCAAGGCATCCTAGCGCCTTTCTCATAGCAAGGTAGAGCGCGACCTGTGACCGAGACTTTGAATCAGCCGGCTTCCCGTCATGGCCAGGGGCCGGGCGCCAATTCTCCAACCGCGGAAGCGGAGGCGGCCTTGATGCGCTGGATCGACCGGATGGACGCTCTTGTCGCTGCCGAGACAAAGGTATTGCTGGCGGGGGAAAAAGTCGACTTCGACGCCTTCAATTCGAAAAAGAACCACGCGCTCTTGGAGTTCATGATCCTATCGAGAGGCGTTGGCGAGGTCTCGCCCGTGTTGCTCGCAGCGCTTCGACGTCTGAACGAGCGATTGACGAAGAACGGCGAAGTGCTGAAGCAAAATTTGCAGGCGGCCTCAGAGATTTCGAAGTTGATCATCAGCGTCATCCGCGCCGAGGAATCGGATGGAACCTATTCACGCCGGACTTCGCTGCGGCCCAATGAGAGGCTCGGATGATCAGGACTCTGCTGATCGGCCTATGGTGCGGCCTCGTTGCGCTCTTGGCGACCTATGGCGGCGCCTATTGGCAGGAACATCGCGCCAGCGCGCCGGCCACTGAAGCCCCTGTCAAGACCGAAGTCAAAAAGGTCAAGCCCATCTCGGTTCCAGTGATCTCTGGCGGCTTGCTCAAAGGATATGTTTCGGTCGAATTCATGTTTGTGATGGAGGCGGGCGAGGGTCATGGCGGCGCCGCCGTCGACCCGGAAGGATTTCTCATCGACGAGGCGTTTCGACTCATCTACTCGGACACGAAGGTCGACTTCGCAAAGCTCGAGAGAGTGGATATCGACGCGCTGACAAAGCAGATTACAGCGAATGTGAATGCGCGTCTCGGGGCGCCGCGGATCAAGGAAACCTTGGTAAAGAATCTCACTTTCGTTCCTAAGGAAGATATTCCGCACTGAATCGAGGGCCCTCCGCCAGAGAATCAACAGGCCAGCTTCAGGCTAGCTTCGCGGATTAAGAATTTGGTTACCGACCCAGGGAGCGACCCGATGCAAACGATGGCGCAATTGAAGGCGATGCATCACCAGATGATGACCGATTTGTCGAACCTTCCCCAGTATCGCGCATTGAAGGCGATTGATCGCTTCATCACCGAAATGGGGCAAATCTACAGCGACGAGCCGGCGCGTCCGGAAAAGGCAGCCGATACGCTCCAGCATAGGCTCAACGCCGCTATCGAGAACCGCGTCGCGAACGAGTTGAGCTCGAACTCCCAGGCGCGCGTCAGTTCTGATATCCCCGACAATCGGGTTGCTTGATCGCCAGACAGTTTCAGCCCGCTCGACGCCCGCCAATCGAAACCGATTGGCGGGCGTTTGCGCTTAGAGCGCATTCCGCAAAAGCTCACAGACTTTTGATAAGAAAGCGCTCCAGATTTCTGTTTGCGTGATTTCTGACTGCTCGCATGTTTCGATGGGAACAAAATAGCCGCTCGACGGCGAGCCCCAGCCAGCTGTCAGTCCGAGGCAAGCAACAATCGGTATTTTCCTTGCAGAAAGGAAGAGCGCCAAATGGAGCCTGTCCATCTTTTCAATCTTTTGAGCCTCCAAAGGGGGTGGCTCTCCGCTCGACAGTCGGTCGTTTCGCAAAACATCGCCCACGCGAACACGCCCGGTTACAAGACACAAGAGATCTCGGACTTTGCGAAAGCGCTCGACAGAAGCGCCAGTCTGCAGATGGAGACGACGAACCCGTCTCATCAAACGTCGACGCCAAGAACCGGCGAAGTCGCGTCCGCGAGAGACGGAGACGCCTGGGAGGTAACGCACTCGGGCAACAACGTGTCGCTGGAGGCCGAACTGATTAAAGCGGGAGACATTCGCAGCGACTTCTCGATGGACACGAACATCCTGAAGACCTTCCACGGCATGTGGCTCTCGAGCCTTAAAGGATAAAGATCCATGGATCCGCTTGTCGCTTCTCAAAAAGTCGCCGGCTCCGGCCTCGCTGCTCAATCCGCCAGGCTTCGCGTCGTGTCAGAAAATCTCGCGAACGCCATGTCCACCGGCCAGACCGCCGGGGCTGATCCTTATCGTCGCAAGACGATCTCCTTCGCAAGCGAACTCGACCGCGTGTCTGGCGCAGCGCTGGTTCGCGTTGGTCCGGTCGGAACGGACCGTGCGCCGTTTAACGTCGAGCACGATCCGGGAAATCCCGCCGCGGATGCAAACGGCAATGTTCTGGTGCCGAACGTCAATACGATTGTCGAACTGGCCGATATGCGCGAGGCAAACCGCGCCTATGAGGCCAATCTGCAGACAATGAAGCAGACCCAGAGTCTTCTCTCGATGACCATCGATCTCCTGAAAGGCAATCCATGAGCGAAATCTCCGCCCTCGGCCTGTCCTTTGCAACCACCGCCACGGAACGCGCTGCTCCGTTCGCACAACAAGCACGGGTCTCGCCCTCGCAAACGTCTTTTGGCGACGTGTTGCAACAATTGGCTAACGAAACAGTAACTACAATCAAAGATGGCGAATCGGCGTCGATCGCCGGCGTTCACGGCAAGGCCTCGATGGTGCAGGTGGTTGATGCGGTCATGGCGGCGGAGCGATCGCTCCAAACGATGATCGCGGTTCGGGACAAGGTTGTGGGCGCCTACCAGGAAATCAGTAAAATGACGATCTGAGGAGTTTCGTATGCGAGCCCTTGCTATTGCGGCGACCGGAATGAGCGCGCAACAACAAAACATCGAGGTGATTTCGAACAACATCGCGAACATCAATACGACCGCGTTCAAGAGGTCGCGCGCCGAATTCACCGATCTGCTCTATCAAACGGAAAGGCTTCAAGGCGTCTCCAACCGCGGACGCGATGCGATCGTGCCACAAGGCTCACAGATCGGCCTCGGCGTGCGGCTCGCGGCGATCCGCCCTTTGGAAATACAGGGCTCGCTAACGCAAACCGGCAGCAGCTACGATCTCGCGATCAACGGACAAGGCTGGTTCGAGATCACCGGCCCGGACAACTCGATTCTTTATACGCGCTCAGGCTCGTTCAGCTCCAACGCCAATGGTCAGCTTGTCACCGTCGACGGCTATTTGCTCAATCCGACGATCACAGTCCCCAACAACGCCGTCAGCGTCACGGTTTCACAGTCGGGCTTGGTCTCCGCCATCATCGCCGGCCAGACCACCCCTCAACAATTGGGCCAGCTCACATTGGCCACTTTCCCCAATGACGCCGGCCTGGAGGCGCTGAGCGGCAATCTCTTCCGTCAAACCACCGCATCCGGCACCCCGAACACTGGCGTCCCCGGCGACCCCGGTTATGGCGTGATCGCCCAAGGCTACCTCGAAAGCTCCAACGTCGATCCCGTCAAAGAACTCGTCAGCATGATCTCCGCGCAGCGCGCTTTCGAGCTCAATTCGAAAGTTATCCAGACAGTCGACGATATGGCCGGCACCATCACCAAGGGAATTCGTTGATGCGAGCCTTGTGCAGACGAAGCGGCGTTGCTGCGGTCATGGTCGCTTCTTTCGCTTCTGCGCTCTTCGTCGGAACGGCTTTGGCCGATGGCCGAGTTGTTCCGACTGCGCGCATCACGATTTATCCGGGCGACAGAATCGACGAGAGCATGCTCGAAGACGTGGAGGTTTCTCTCGACTCTACGTCGCAAAAGGGCGTGATCGAATCGAGAAACGAACTCGTTGGAAAAGTGGCGCGGCGCACCTTGTTGCCCGGCCAAGCCATTCCGTCAATCGCTGTCGAAAATCCGCGGCTCGTCAAAATCGGATCTCAAGTCAAGATCATGTTTTCGGAGGATGGCCTCGTCATCACGGCGCTTGGCATGGCGTTGCAAGCCGGAAGCGTCGGCGACCTCGTCCGCGTTCGTAATCAGGATAGCGGCTTGATGGTCAACGGCGTCGTGCAATCCGACGGGACGATAAGAGTCAGCGAGGGATGATGCGTCACTGGATCGCCCTGACGGCGCTCATCCTCGCCTCGGAGACGGCGTTCGCCGCGGAGACGATGTTCGCCGCGGTGAGAATAAAGGATATCACCTCGACCTATGGCGTACGCGACTATCAGTTGGTCGGATACGGGCTCGTCGTCGGCCTGCAAGGGACGGGCGACACGCTTCGAAACGCGCCCTTCGCCGAGCAGTCGCTGCAATCGATGTTGAGCCGCATGGGCGTCAATCTTCCAATGAACGCCACTGCGCCCGGCGGCGTTCCTGGCCCCCCGACGCCTCCCATGCGTACCCGAAATCTGGCGGCAGTCATGGTGACGGCCTCCATGCCGCCCTTCGCGGCCTGGGGGACGACCCTCGATGTCACCGTTTCCTCCATGGGTGACGCCACCTCGCTGATGGGCGGCACGTTGATCCTCACGTCGATGACCGGCGTCGATGGCGCCATTTATGCGATTGCGCAGGGCCCTATCGCCGTATCCGGTTTCGCCGTCTCCGGACAGAGCGAATCTCTGACGCATGGCGTCGCCACAGTCGGACGAATCCCGAACGGCGCAACGGTGGAAAAGGAGCCGCCGAGGCCCAGATCGAACGACGTGGCCCTGGAGTTGCGAAACCCCGACTTCGCCACCAGCGTCCGTATCGCCGACGCAATCAATGGATACGCTCGAAAGCGCTACCACACGACCGCGGCTGTCGAGCGTGACAGTCGCACTGTCGCACTGCGGCTTCCGCCCGGCATCCACGCCACGCGCTTCCTCGCCGAGATCGGGGATCTTCGCGTTTCTCCCAGCACGCCGGCGAAAGTCGTGATCGACGAGCGGACAGGCACTGTCGTGATCGGCGCCGATGTTCAAATTTCACCTGTGGCCGTTACGCATGGAAGCCTCACGCTTCGAGTTACGGAAGCTCCCCAGGTGTCGCAGCCGGCGCCATTCTCGAACGGACAAACGGTTGTAACATCACAAACAGCGGTGACCGCATCTGAACCAGCAGGCCAGGTGGCGACGCTGGCTGGTCCGAATTTGAGGACGCTCGTCAAGGGCCTCAATCAGATCGGTCTGAAGCCGACTGGAATCATCTCTATCCTGCAGGCAATCAAGAACGCGGGCGCTATGCAGGCTGATCTGGAAATTCAGTAAGGCTGGGCGTTTCTCACGGCGTCAAGGACGCCGTGAAGCAACTTCTCTGCGAACCATCGAACAAAAGGCCTTCGACTGCTCGGTCCAGGAGCCGAAGCCGCTCGCGATCATATTCGCGATCACCGCGCAAACGTAGCTCTTTTGAGCCGGCGGATTCCCTGGCCCCGCATGATAGCGCGCCACTGCGCTTGTCCAGGTCTTTTCCGAACGATACAAATTTTGCAAGAAGTTGGCCGCGTAATCGACGTTCTGTCGCGGGTCGAACATGGCCTCGACCGAAGGAAACATGCGGCCATGGTAATGGTGATTGACTTGCATGCAGCCAATATCAATCAGCTTGACGCCACGCGCGCGGGCTTTCTCGAAAACGGCCAAGGCGTCGGGAAGCGACGCGTTGAAAACAGAACGTCCCCCGACGTTCATTGCATACTCGTGCAAATCGCCTCTTTGGCCCGTCTCTGTCAATGCAACGGCGTAGAGGACGGCGACCGGGATGTTGTGCTCGCGCGCGGCGCGTAGCATTTCCCGTTCACACACATTGCTGGGCGCGCCAGACCGAACGTCTGACCGGGCGTTAGAGATAGAGCCCAGGAGCGCCAGTAGAACGAGCGCGGCCGAGCGGGACAGGTTCATCCCCTTGGCTCTCTCCTTTTTTCGACGCGCGCGAGAACGATCTTTCTTCCCGATTGCTTCCTGTGCCATCATTCCAGCTAGGCGCTCCCCCCTCGCCACTCTGATTGTGGTGCGCCTGAGAGTCATTCTGGCGCGTATCGCCGAAACTACCGGATGGAACAGGCGTCGGGCTGACTTTGATAGCGATTTCATCGACAGTATGCCCGGCTCTACTCAACGCCTCCGCCAGTTGATCGCGCGATTGGGACAGCATCGTCTGCACAGCCGGAGAATCCACGTCTATTTTCAAAGAGACGCGCGTTTTGGTGAGCTGCATTCTGACGGTGACGGCGCCGAGGTCTTCCGGTTCGAGTTGAATCGTCAGAACCTTAGACGGACTATCCTTCACTTGATCATTCGTGGGCGCGCGCGGCGCGGAAGAGGCTGCCGTTCTGACGCTCTCTGGTGAGAAGCCGCCCGCGACGCTCGATGAACCACCGACCGGCAAGGTTGGCGAATCGACGACGGCGTTGAGCTGTGGCGGGAAAGTTTCGTCGACCGTCGAACCGCTTTTTTCCGTGGGTTTTTCCGCTGCTGCGCCCAGCTGAGGCTGTCCGGCCTGGTTGTTCGAGCCAGCGTCTGCGAATGCCGCTTCTGTCGGCGGGACGGCCGCTTGCACAGGCGGAAGATGAGTGGCGAAAGACGAAACGGTTAGGCGCTTTGGCGCATCGCCTATGCTTGGCGCCTCGGCGTAAGGCGCTTTTGAAACACCGACGCTCCCAGACACGGCTTGTGTCAGAACGGCTGGGAAATTTTTGGCGAACGCATCCGGCGCCATACTTTTTGGCGAGTCGGCGTTGTTCGACGTCTCGACGCCCGGCGCTTTTGAAACGCCGACGTTCTCGGACACGGCCTGCGCCAGAAGGCCCGGGAAATTTTTGACGAATGCATCCAGCGTCATGCTTTTTGGCTGTTCGGCGTTGTTCGACGTCACAGCGAGGGAGGCGTTCGGCGCCTCGCTCTTAAGGGGCGTCGCGACGCCGAAAGCGCTCGTCTGCGGCGCCCCGGGCTGCTCCATTCCGGCTGGCTGCTCCGTTGCGGCTGGCTGGCCGTTCGAGCTTGCCGCTTGCGTTCCAGCCAGATGCAACAAAACCAGACCTTCCAGAACGAGGCCAGGCCCGACCAAGTTGGAGCTTTGTGTCTCGGCCGTCTTGTCGTCAGGCGCTCCTCCCTGCGCCGACTCCCGCGCCTTTCCTCCGCCTGCTTTGTCGAAAATCGCGCTGAACTGCACCCCGAAAATCGTCGTCTCCGCAGCGCGCGAATCCGGGCGCTCTTGGCGGCCCGTCGTTGTAAGGACGCCGGTTTCGAGTGAGGAAGCGCCTTGCGTGTTGGTTGGAGTCATTGGCCGCCGGCCCTGTGTAAGAGCTTTCGGGAATCTTCGAGCGTCTGCTGCAAGCGTTGTACGAGCGGCGTCTCAGCGCTCGGGCCATCCGCTGCGGGCAAGGTCTGTTGTTGCTCGCCCGCATCGCCGAGCCTCACGCCAACGCCTCGAATTGCATTCAGAATCTTGACTTCTTCTCTGTTGAGCTTCGAGGCGTTGATGTTTTTGATCGAGGAATCGCTCGCGGCCAAATCGCCATTCATAGCGTCGGCCGCCGCCTGGTAAAGCTCGAGGCGTTCCGTGGCTTGCGCCTTTTCCGCGAAGGCGGCGGCCGCCTGGGTTTGCGACCTCAAGACATCCGCCCGGGACAGCAATATGCTCGCGCGCGCGAGCGCCGCATGGAACTCGAAGCCAAATTTAGCGGGCGCCGCCTTGAACAGTTCTTCGGTTGAAGCAAGAGCGTCCGGCCCAAAGGCCAAGCCGACCTTCGAGGCTGTTATGGTTAGACTTTGCCAGTATTTCTCTGCAAAGGGCGAACTGGGATATCGAAATTGATAACGCCTCGCGAGCAGAATGTAGCGATCAAACTCCGTCTTGGGGTCGACAATCGCCAATTCACGGCGCAACGCGGCTTCTTCGACCTGCGATCCAGGCATAATGAGGCGCGCGAAGGAAAGCGACTTGTCAGCTTCCGTGTTGTCAACGCCGATCAAGAGGCTTCCGCGAATGAGCGCCAGATGCCCCGCTAATATCGGCGGGAAGGCTCTTACGTCGATCGGGGAAAACAGTTTTGTCGCCGCTTCCCGATCGCCGTCCGCAAAGGCAAGACTCGCGGTGAGCAGCGGAGGGGTCGCCTCTTCGATAACATGGTCTCTCAACAGCCGGCGAAGCCGCGTCGGCGATCCGCCCGCCAACACATAGATGACGGCCGCACGATAATTCCTCGGCTGCTTCCAATCCTCGGCAGAAAGAGAAGAAATCGTTTCCTCCACCCGCGCGGCGATCTTCTTGTGCTGGATCTCGCCCCCGTCCACCGCGCGGTCTTGCGCTTCGATCATTTCCCACACGTCGCCGGCCAGGTCGCTGGCCTGCGCCACGCGGCAACCGAGCGCGATCACGAGGGAAAATCCAAGAAGCGCGCGACGCGTCAACTGCGCTCTCCGCGAACGAGGATCTCAATACGGCGGTTGACGGCCGCAAGCGGCGTCTCAGGCGTTTTGAGGCGCCGATCCGCATAGCCGGAGATTTTGGTCACCCGCGCCGCCGGCAAGCCTCCGCGCCCGAGCATGTACAGAACCATGTTCGCGCGGTCCGATGAGAGACGCCAGTTGTCGTAAGACCCCGACTTGTAGGCTCGCGCATCGGTATGCCCGGCGATCTCCACGTCTCCAGGGAGCTTTGCCAAGAGGCCGCCGATCTTTTGCAAGATCCGGACGAGTTGCGGCTTGGGGCGTATCGAGCCCACGTCGAACATCGAGAAATTGGCGTCGTCGGTCAAGCTGACGAGCACGCCTTCATCCACGCGTTTGACCTCGAATTTCGGCACGCCGCGAGCCCCCTGACCCTCCGCTCGGACCGCGGCTTCGATCGCATTCTTGATCGTCGAGTTGGGCTCGTTCTTCGAGGAACCGCTCGGCGACGGCTGAGGCGGCTGGTTGGACGCTGCCGGCTCGCTCTTTTTTTGGCCCACGGACTTCGAAGGTTTGACTTCTTTTTCATCCTCCGGCGCGGCGGCTTGCTCCATCCGCTCGAATGGATCGGCGAGCATATTGCTCGACGACCGAGGCGTTGCTGCAGGGGGGACGTCGAGCTTCGCAATCGCATCCAGGGCTTTTACCGGATTCTTGTGAAGAGCGGCCGCTTCGGCTTCCGCCGCTTCCGGATTCTGTTCACCCGGACGCCCTTCTTTTTTATCGATCGTCTGCTGCATGCTCGCGCCCTGACCACTATCTCTGGGATCACGCAAACCCTTCTTGGCCGGCTTGGAGTCGACGAGCTGTACGGGATTGAAATACTGAACGATAGCCGCCTTCGACTCCTGCGACGTCGAATTGATCAGCCACATGACGAGAAAAAACGCCATCATCGCCGTCATGAAGTCCGCGAAGGCGAGCTTCCACACGCCGCCGTGGTGTTCTTCGTCGGCATCCCAGCGCCGCTTCTTGACGATAATGATTTCGTTGGCGTCTTTGCTGCTCATAATTCATCATTCTCCGTCGCGCAGACGTCGAACCCATTCGTCCATGCGTGTTTCGATCAGCGTGCTGTTTATTCTGGCGACAAGGTCGGCGCCGTCGTTCTCCGTCGCGCGGATCGCGACGCCTTCACGAGACAACCTTTCACAGACCACTTCCAGCAAATCGGCCGGGCCCTGCAATTCAACAACCGGATTCGCCTGATCAGCAACGACGGAGCCTACAGCCTCCACGAAGTCGTCGAGAGATTGCTTCAAGGCGCGATGGGTCAGGAACGGCTTCAATAAACGGGAAAGCGCGTCTCGCAGATTCTCGACGCAAGCCTGAATGTCCTTATGGATGACGTCCGCGACTTTGGCGCCCTGCTGCTCGACCCACGTGGCGCGCGCCGCCTCGAGCTTCTGGTCGAAGGCCTCGCGCTCTTTTTGGAACGCCTTTCTCTCCTCGTCGAGTTTCGCCTCGAATTCGCGGTCGAGCTCACTCCTTATTTCCTCCCGCGCCTTTTCACGCTCTTCCGCGAGGGAGTCGAGGTCGGGCGCTGCTTCGATGATTGCTGGCGCGGGAGAGGAAAGCTCGAATTCCGGCGCCAGGAAACTCTCTTCTATCTCCCGCCGCTGTTCGTCGAAGCTCGTCAGATAGGACGTTATGGGGCGAAGCTGTTTCATGCCGCTTCGTCCGATCGCATCCACCGCTTGAGCACGGAGGCGGCCTGCATTTCATCTACTTCTATCAGCTGCTCGAGCTTTTGACGCGCTGACACACGCCCAAGGCTCATGATCCCAGGGAACGAGTCGAGATCAGAGTTCAACGCCAACGTGGGCGCGTTCATCTGAGGTATGAAGCCGTCCTCGGTCGCCGCGGACTCGCTTTCGATTCCCAGTAATGGCGGGGCGTCCATGGCGACGCTCGGCCGCGGAACTTCAGCGATCAGGGCGCGAGTCGCCGGCATGAGCCCGAAGTACACCAGAAGCGCCGTGATGACGAGCACTGTCGCCGCGTTGATCATCGTACCCAGATAATGGCTCAGCGTCTCCAAGAAGCCAGCGGATTCGACCGGACTCATCTCATGTTCGTTGAAGCTGAATTCGACGGCGGAAACCTTCAGAACGTCCCCGCGCTCTCTCTTGATTCCAGCCGCCGACGCGACGATCTGCTCGACTTCCTTGACCTGGCGTTCGATGATCTCCGGGCTGGGGGCTGGTTTGCCCGCCTCGGCAAGAGCGGCGCGATTGACCAAGACTGCAATAGCGATATTCTCGATCGTGTAGCCGCCGCTGACCGTCGTGACGGTCTTCGTCGAAACCTCGTAGTTGGTCAGCTCTTCGCTTTTCTTGCTTTCGTCGTTGGATTGCTTTCCATCGGCGCTTTGCGGATTTTGCTGGGGGACGTTAGCCACGACCGTCGTTGGCTGGGAGCTGCTCGCATTCTGCGATTGAGCTGTTTCCTTCATCGTGCGCGTTGAACGCTCTACTTTCGAGTCCGGATCGTAGATCGTTTCATTGACCTGCCTTCTATCCGTATTGACCCGTGCGCGAACGCTCACTTGAAAGTTCGGAAGACGCAGATAGGGGGTCAGGGTCCGGCGGATATTGTCCTGTATTTCCTTTGCGACGCTCTTCTCGAGCGCCAGCGTCTTCCCGGGAACAGCTTCGGATGGATCGCCGCCGTCTGTCGCCGAGAGGATCATGCCGTCGGTGTTGAGCACCGTGACCTGATCGATTGTCATCCCCGGCATCGCCGAGGCGACCAGGTGCCGGATGGCCTGCGCGGCGCTCGAATCGTCCGGTCCCTCCGTGCGAATGACCACGGATGCGGAGGACGGTTGCTTGGGACGGCGGAACGAACCTTCGTCGGGCATGACGATATGGACGCGGGCGGCTTTCACGCCGCGCATCAACTGAATGGTGCGGGCGATTTCGCCTTCTATCGCCCGGACGCGAGTGACCTCCTGCATGAAGGAGGTCAAGCCAAGCGCGCCGACCTTATCGAAGAGTTCGTAACCGGCGTTTGCGCTCTGAGGCAGGCCGCGTTCCGCCAAAAGCATCCGAGCCCGCGCCGTCTGCCCGTAAGGGACCAGAATCGCGGTGCCTTCGGGATTGATGTCGAAGGCGATGCCCGCCTCCTTTAGCGCTGAGCCGATTCGGGTCACATCGTCTCGATCGAGCCCCGCATAGAGCGTCTCCTCGTTCGGGCGAGACAGATAAAAAGTCCCTGCCAAAACGACGGTTACGATCAGCCCAAACACCAGGGCGAGAGCCGCGAGCTTCCTGCCGCCCAGTCCCTTCAGATTGTTCAAGACCAGTGTAACTTGATCCATCGAGGCGATCTTTTGTTTCCAAAGCCGACGACTGTCTTCGATTCAATCACTGGAAGAGTTTCATGATCAGCTGAGTGTCCTGATTCGCGATCGAAATGGCCTGAACGCCAAGCTGCTGCTGGGTCTGGAGGGCCTGAAGGCGGGTCGACGCCTGGTTCATGTCGGCGTCGACGAGCGAGCTCACGCCGGTGGTCAGAGCGTCGCTCAGCGTCTGAATGAAGGTCGCCTGCGAGGCGACGCGCGCCTGAACCGCGCCGATCTGCGACGCATAGTCGGTCAACCGCGCGATCACATCGTCGGCGTTCGAGAGCGTATCGGCCACGACGCCGGATTGGATGTCGTTGGCGCTCAGATTCGTGAAGTTGGTGGGACCGCCAGCGCCGTTCGCCTGCGCCTGTTCCAGAATGCCCGCGCCGCCGGCAGTGGTGAGATCCGTCGTGGCGAGGGAAATGAAGCCGATAACCGACGCAGCGCCGCCCGCATTATCCGTATAGGACGCGGCGAAGTTCACGCCCGTCGCGCCGCCGGCGACGGTGGTGGTCGTCGACCCATTCAGCAGATTGATGCCCGTTATGGTCGCCGACGAAACGATGCTCTGCAGCTGCTGGCCAAGCTGCGTGAGGCTGGCGCCGATCTTGTTGAGGTCGGCGCCCGGCGTCTGGGCCTGGGCGACCGCTTCCTTGATGCTGTTCATCACGCTGATCGCGCTATTCACCGCCGCGGCGGCGACGTTCAGCGTCGATCCGGCGACGTTCAGCGAGTCGCTGATGGTGGACAGCGCGCCATTGTCGGATTTCATCGTCTCGGCGATGGACCAGGTCGAGGCGTTGTCCTGGGCGCTCGAAATCTTCAGACCGGTCGAAATCTGCTTCTGCATGACGTTGAGCGCGGCCTGCGTCGCGCGCAGAGACTGCAGCGCCGTCAAAGAGGACGGATTGGTCAGGATGCTGGACATGGTTGGCTTTCCGAATCTCTCGGGCGCGCGAGTAACGTTGATGCTTTCCTCGGCCCGTCAGCCGGATCATTCACACCAATGCTTGCGCGAACCTGCCCAGTTAAAAGTAATAGTTAATTGCGTATTAACAATTTTGCATGCCGCAAAAGTAAATGGCCGCGCGATACGTCGCGCGGCCATTTTTGTTCATTATATGAGCCAGTATTACTGGAACAGCTTGAGGATCAGCTGCGAGTTCTGGTTGGCGATCGAGAGCGACTGGACGCCAAGCTGCTGCTGGGTCTGGAGCGCCTGAAGGCGGGTCGACACCTGGTTCATGTCGGCGTCGACGAGCGAGCTCACGCCGGTTGTCAGAGCGTCGCTCAGCGTCTGAATGAAGGTCGCCTGCGAGGCGACGCGCGCCTGAACCGCGCCGATCTGCGACGCATAGTCGGTCAACCGCGCGATCACATCGTCGGCGTTCGAGAGCGTATCGGCCACGGCGCCCGATTGGACGTCGGCGGAGCTCAGATTCGTGAAGTTGGTGGTCGCGGTGGAGCCGCTCGCCTGCGCCTGTTCCAGAATGCCCGTGTTGCCGGCGTTGGTGAGATCCGTCGTGGTGAGGGAGATAACGCCCACGGTCGACGCCGCGCCGCCCCCATTCGTATAGGACGCGACGAAGTTCACGTCCGGGCCGGTGCTGCCGGTCTTGGTTGTGGTCGACCCGTCGAGCAGATTGATGCCCGTGATGGTCGCCGACGAAACGATGCTGTTCAGCTGCTGGCCGAGCTGCTGGAGGCTGGTGCCGATCTTGTTGAGGTCGGCGCCCGGCGCCTGGGCCTGGGCGACCGCGTCCTTGATGCTGTTCATCACGCTGATCGCGCTATTCACCGCGGCGGCGGCGACGTTCAGCGTCGATCCGGCGAAGTTCAGCGAGTCGCTGACGGTGGACAGCACGCCATTGTCGGATTTCATCGTCTCGGCGATGGACCAGGTCGAGGCGTTGTCCTGGGCGCTGGAAATCTTCAGACCGGTCGAAATCTGCTTCTGCGTGACGTTGAGCGCGTTCTGGGTCGCGCGAAGCGACTGCAGAGCGGTGATGGCTGACGGGTTCGTATTGATGCTCGACATGACTCGTCGATCCCTTTCGGTAAGTGGATTACTGGAGGGACATACCGGACTTTCACCGGTTCGACGGAATTGGCGTCATGCCTCGGAAATTGATCCGATCCGTTGTTTTGGCGAGTCGCCATTGAGTTCGAGCGCTCGACAGCTCGACAATGTCATTTCGACGAGCCGTAAGCAAATAGATACAGGACAGATAATTAAGAAAAGGTTTAAGAAAATCGCGAACCTCCACACGAAAGCGCCGATACGCGCCATTGCCCCCGCCGGGATTATGCAACGCAGCGCACAAAGGACTGCTTCAGGCTAGGCGGATGTCTTGCGCCTCGAACGGGCGCCCGCGTGGCCTTTCCGGCTTTCGGGTTCGATTCCGAGGCAGGACGCATAGCGGCTTGCGAGCTCGCCGACGCGGCCCAACACTCTCGCCTGCTCCGCCGGGCAATCGAATATGCCGCACATGAGAGAGCTGTAACGTTGGAAGTCGGACAGGCTGAAACCCTTGTTCAACAAGCAATCGAGAATAACGACGTCCCCATGGCCGAGTCCGAGACCGCCTGCAATTCGCTCGAGGTCTTCTTGCCTAAAAGCGGGTCGCTCGGCCGGCGAAGGAATTTCCTGGGGCGCTCGCTGAGGGGATGTTGCAGCGCAGCGCTCCAACGGCTTCCCAGTTGGAGCGGCGTCGTTCACGATCGAGACATCGCGCTGAAGCAACCTTTCGATCTCCATGAGCTTCGCTCTTAGCGCCGTAGGCCGAGCAGCATCGACGAGCCTCTTCTCGACATGCGGGATTTTGAATGCTTGGTCGGCGGTCATGGACATCCTCGGTCGCGCCTCCCCAACAGGGAAGTTTCCGAAACATCTCGGCATTGACGCGAGTCAAACGTAAAAGCCTCAGCTGTTGCGGAGCTGAACTTTACGCGTTTTGTCGCCGGGAGAACAGAGACGACCTGCGCTGAGCTATCGGAGACGCTGCGCCAGCTCCTCGAGCGCGAAGGCGCTCGGCGGGTCCTGCGGGGTCTGGCGCAAGGCGTCATATATGAGGGGCGTGACGGCGACGGCGCGGTCGAGCTCGGGGTCCGTCCCGGGATTATATCCGCCGAGCATGCGCAGATCCCGAGTCTCTTCGAACTTCGACAGCATCGAGCGTAAACCCATGACCATCTGCCGCTCGTCGGGCGACCATACCCGATCCGCGAGCCGGGAAATCGACTTGAGCAGATTGATCGCCGGATATCGGCCCTGTTCGGCGATCTCCCTTTCGAGCACGATATGCCCATCCAGCGTGCCGCGAATGCAGTCCGCGACCGGGTCGTTATGGTTGTCGCCGTCGACCAGAACCGAATAAATTCCGGTCACCGCGCCCGCGCCCTCCTCCCCCGGTCCCGCCCGCTCGAGAAGACGCGGCAAATCGGCGAATACGCTCGGCGTGTAGCCGTTGGCGACCGGCGGCTCGCCTGACGCCAGGGCCACCTCGCGCGCCGCATGCGCATAGCGGGTCACGGAGTCGACGATCAGGATGACGGATGCGCCGGCGTCTCGGAAAAATTCAGCGACCGCCGTGGCCGCCAGCGGCGCCATGCGCCGCATCATCGGGCTTTCGTCCGCCGTCGCCACGATCGTGACCGCGCCGCCTGGGTTGGACGACAGCACGGTTTCCACGAAATCGCGCACCTCGCGCCCTCGTTCGCCGACGAGACAAATGACGGCGACTGAAAACCCTTCTGATCGCGAAAGCATTTCGAGCAAGGTCGACTTGCCGACGCCAGAACCCGCGAACACGCCGATCCTTTGTCCCTCGCAGATCGGCGTGAAGGCGTCGATGGCGCGGACGCCGGTACGCAAAGCCTTGGTGATCGGAACTCGGCGCATCGCCGAGGGCGGGGGCGAATCCAGAAAATACGGTTTTTCGCCCGCTCTGACCGGCCCTCTTCCATCGACCGGCCGTCCGAATGCGTCGAGCACCCTCCCCCTCCAGGAGTCGTGAGGCGACAATTCGATGGGGCCTACGAACCGCACCTTCGAACCGAGGCCAGCGGGGCAGTTGTTCTCGAACGCTTTGACAATGACGCCGTGCTGATCGATTCGAACGACCTGAGCCAGCGTCTCGCCGCGCGGGGTTTCGATCGCGACGCAGTCTCCGAGCTTGACGAATTTCGAGAGCCCCGCGGTCCTGAGGAAGGTTGGCGTCACCTCCAGGACTTCCCCGGAAATCGTCACCTGACGTTCGCTGCGGCCGAACAATTCAGCCAAGCTCAGCAGCCGTTCTAGCTCAGGCATCCTCGTTCACCAGGTCCCAGGGCGGTCCGTCAAGCGCCGCCAAGCGTTCGAATGGCGTCCTTCTGCGCGGAGTCGAGCGTGTCATACACGGAGTTGACGCTTTCGAACGAACGCGAGGTCGTGATCAACTTTGTCAGCTCCGCCATGGGGTTGATATTGGCGCCCTCGATGAATCCTTGCGTTATCCCATTGACCGAGAAATCCAGGATGGGCGTTGCGGGAAGCGAGGGAATGACGCTGGAGTTCGGCCCTCTCGTCAAGGCCGCCTCGCGGTCTATGGAGAATAGACCGAGCGCGCCAACCTGAATATCGCCTTGATTGACCATGCCGTCGCGAAAGATCATGGGCGGGCCCAAGGTTGGGTCCAGGGTGATGGGCGCATTGCCGGCATCCAGGACCGGATAGCCCTCCAAGGTCCGGAGCTCGCCTGTCTCCATCATCTTCAGGCGCCCGTCGCGCGTGTAAGCAACCCCGTTCGGCGTCCGGATCGCCAGCCAACCCTCACCTTGCACCGCGACATCGAAAGGATTGTCGGTCTTTGTCAGGGGACCCTGCGCCGTGGAGATAAAATCCTTGCCGGACGAAGCATAGGCGGTGGGCGTTGGACCCACCTTCGACAGCGTGGTTTCGAAAGTAACGCCGCTCGCGCGATAGCCTATCGTGCTCGAATTGGCGACGTTCGTCGCGATCGTGGACATGCGCTTGTCGAGAGCGAGCTGTGACGACAGGGATACGTAATATGACGACAGCATTCTCGATTCTTTTCCCTGTTTCGAGCAAGCGGTGACTTCCTGATGATAAAAAGCCCGCCTTGCGCGAAACTGCGCTGGCGCCAGAGATTGTCATCTCCCACTAAACCCACGCGCCAATTCAAGTCTTAGCCGTTGCGGGTCTCAGCGATTACGACTACACCCAGTATAGGGGTTGATTCGCGTGAGCCCACACGCAGGTCCATCCGCCGGGAGACGCCGAATGTTAATTATCGTTGATGAAAGGGAAATTGTAACGAGCGCGTATACCAGTCGGTTTAGTCAAGAGGGCGTGTACTCGACGGGTTTTGGTTTCGAGCAGTTCGTTGATTGGGTGGACTCGGCCCGCGAAAAGGACTTGCAGGCGATTGAAGCGTTCTTGATCGGCGACTGCCCGGACAGGGAAGAGCTCCCGCGGCTCATCCGCCGGCACTCGCAGGCGCCTGTCATTGCGATGAATGATGCATTGTCGCTGGAGCAAACGCTTGGCCTGTTCAGCGCCGGCGTAGACGACGTCGTGCGCAAGCCGATCCATGTGCGGGAAATACTTGCGCGCGTTCACGCGATTCGCCGCCGCGCCGACGCCCGGCAGGATTACGCGACCTTCGACCGCATCCAGGTTTTCTTCGATGGACGCGACCCCGTCATCGACGGCGAGCTCTTCCCTCTGCCTCGCCGTGAAAGGCGCGTCCTCGAGCTCCTCGTTCTGAACAAGCGTCGTCGCCTGACGAAAACGCAGGTTTTCAACGCCGTCTATGGGTTGTTTGACGAAGAGGTCGAAGAGACGGTGATCGAGAGTCACATCAGCAAGCTGCGTAAGAAACTGCGCAAGAAGCTGGGCTACGATCCGATCGATTCGCAACGGTTCCTTGGATATCTCTTGATTCCGCAGGCCGAAGCCGGCGAAAGGTCAGCGTCTTGATTCAAAGCCGGCCAGGAGGACGCGGACGCCGCGTCCTCCTGGTTGGCGTCGCCGGCGTCGCGAGGGGAAGCGAACGCCGAGCTTGCCTGCATGCCTTCGCGCGCCTGCCGGCCGGACGATCGATGCCTCACAAATATTTTGCGAGGCTCAGCTGCTGGATCCGCGCGGTCAACGAGTAAGCCGTTTCGATTTGCGTCATCAGATTATTGACCGTGACGCTCGCCTCCGTCGGATCAACGTCCTCCAGCGTTCCAATCTGCGTGTTCAATAGATCCTTCGTCGTGGCCATATTGTCCTGGGCGCTTTGGACGTTGCTTTGCATAACGCCAACTTTTTGCTGCAAATCCGTAAGACCCGAAACGGCTTGGCTGAAATAGTTCGTCGCGGTCGAAATGACGGCCTGGGCCGCATCCGCGCCCATATTCTCCAGACCAAGACCGGCGAGCATCGAGTAGCCGGCCGCAAGCTTCTGCATCGCCGGATCATTGGCCGTCACAGACGTATCGCTTGTCTGGGTGACCGAGATGCGGTTTTGAAGGGGCTGATTCGAGGCGGATGACCAGTTGGCCGTCCAGTTCGCAGCCGAGAACAAATTCGCCATCGGCCCTGACAGAAAGGCGCTCATTTGCGCCCCCGTTATCGTGGAGACGCGGGGGTCCGACGGCGGAAAACCAAAGGTGCTGGTGAAAGCCCCTTCAAGCGCGGTTTCTGCTGCGCTCGGTGGGTTGCTGGAATAGTCGGCCACCGGCGGCTTGTCGCCGTTGACGCCGCCGAAGACGGGGACGCCGCCGTCCGAGACATTCAGCGTCGATATCATGTTGCCGAGCGAGGTTTTCGCCTGCTGGACGATTGCGGAGGCGTTGATGACGCCGCCTTGCGCCGGGACCAACGCCTTCAGCACGTCCTGAGCGTCGCTTGACAGCTTTTGCAGAGACGTTTGCGTTACGGAAAGACGCGAAAGGACGACGTTGTTGCTCGCCGTTATCGCGTCGATATCGGACACGCTCAGATGCATGGTCGAAGATCGCGTGAATTGGGACCCGAGGGCCCCAACCAAATCGGCATACTGGCCCGTCGTCACCTCTTTTTGAGCGACCGACAGCCGCTTCTGCAGATCGACGATCGAGTTCGTCAAGGTATTCGACAGGGATGCAGTGGAAATCCCCGAGATCATCGGCCTATCCTCATGGTCTTATGGCGTCGAACAAGGTCGTGTAGAGCGAATTTACCGACGCCAGCAGTTTGGCGGTTGCTTGATATGAGTTTTCCAGGTCCAGCATTTTCGCCATCTGGCTATCGAGGTTGACGCCGACCGCGTTCGACAGCGCCGTCGAGCTCTGGCTGAGCATCGCCTGCTGATAGGTGTTGGCGCTGTCCGCCTGCTGTTTTTGAGCGGCCAGCCAGCCGTCCGACAAGGTCGCAAACCCGGTTAACGACACATTCGCGCCGAGGCCCGCGCTGGGATCGAAAGATTGCGGGCTGGAAAGAGACGCGATGAGCTGCTCGATACGCCCTGTATAAAGCGACCCGCCCGAGCTGTTGTAGTTATAAGCAGGGTTTGTTGGATCCGAGATTCCGCCGTCGCGCAGGCGCGTCGGATCGCCGCCCTGGTTGGGATCCACATTGGCGTTCACCTGGATCTGACCAGCCAAGCCAGGTATAACACTAGCGCCAGGCACGCCTGTGGCGCCTGGATAGGTGAAAAGCCCCGGAAGAGACGGCGCGCCGCCGCCGGTTTGATCGCTCTCCGAAAACGCCGAGACAAGGCCCCGCGCAATCTCGTCGAGCTGGCTTTGATACGCCGGCGCAATATTGTCCCTTAATTGGGTCAGCCCCGCGAGATTCCCGGAATGTATGGTGGTCGCGAAGCCGCTCTGCCCGGTGATCTGCACGCCGTCGACATAGACGGCGTTTCCAGCGACGCCAGCGGAAAGAGCAGGATTTGGCTGGAAGGTCACCGAGCGCGGCGTCGTTTCGAAAAGCGTCACGCCGCTATCGGTGAAGATCATCATATCGTTGTTGGGACGCACGACGGTGGTGATCCCGATCTCGGAAGAGAGCTGCGTCAGGAGCGAGTCTCTCTGGTCGAGCAAATCGGTGACGTCCTGGTTCTTGCCAGTGCCCGCGACGATCTGATTATTAACCTCTTCGAACTTGCTGAGAATGGAGTTTATGTTCGTGACCGAGGTGGCGATCTTCTGATCCGCGTTCTGGCGCACCCCCTGCACGAGGGCTGTGGCGTTATTCAACGAACCGGCCAGGTCTTTGGCGGCGGTAACGACGCCAGCCGCCACTGTCGTGTTGGCCGGCGAAGCATCATAAAGCTGCAGGGCGGAAGAGAGCTTTCCGATAAAGGAACTCGGCGACGAGCTGGCGCCATTGCCGTCGACGTTCAACAATTGAGCGATTTGGGCGAGTCCGTCGTCGATTACGGACGACTGCGCCCCGCCGGACGTCGCCTGAAGCTGGCTCTTGAAAAGCGCCGGGTTCGTCGCGCGCGTGATGCTGTCCACTTGCGCGGCGCCGTCCGAACCCGTGCTCGTCTGCGCCGCGCGCGCAGAATAGCCCGGCGTGCTGGCGTTCGAGATGTTACGCGAGAGGATGCCGATCTCCTGGGAGATCGTTCCGAGCGAGGTACCCGCTATCATTCCCGCGATCGAAAGAGTCATGATGTTCCCATTCGCTAGAACAGCGGACCGAGCGCCAAAGGCTCCGGCGCCGGGCGAGGCGCAAGAAGTGATCGAACTGGAGAGAAATGCGGCGCGTTACCTTCGCCGCGCCAGCTGAGACTGCCCCGAGCTGGAAACGCGACGAACGCCGCCTTCATGGCGGCCGTAGGATCAGGACCAGGCAGCGACTGCTCAGGCGGCCTCGATCTCCGCTCGCCTATCTAGACAGCGACCTCTTAACAGTCTGTTTAACATGCGCGGAGATTGCATTTTTTTGCCAGGCTTTCCCGAAGCTTGCGGCGCATTGCAACGAGTCGCCCGGACGCATTCAACACGCGCCGCCAGTGCGATAGGAATGAACCGCAATCTGATTCTCTGTCTTGAACCCAAGACCGCGAGAGCCGCCATGCAGAAGCCTGCGCCTTCCGAAAAGATTCCGACCGCCTCCAATAAGCGAATCTCCGAGAGAGGCGGAACACGGCAAACGCCCGTCGCAGAGCGAGCCTTGCACGTCGCGACAATCGGGCTCGCCGTCGGGGCGACCGCTTTCGCGGCGCAAATGATCAGCGATTCGAATCGCGTCCCAACCTTCGCCGGCTCGGAACATCTGATGATATTTGGCCGGCCGGCCACGCTCGCCGCTCGCCGCTCCCAGGAAAATCCTGCGTTGCTCGCCGCAAACAAGAACGGCATCGACTACAACCCCGTCGGCGGCCTCGGAAACAAGGACGCGCGGAAGGACTTGCGTGATTACACTGTCATAGAGGCGAATCAGAGCGGGGCTCTCATAAAAGATCCTCGTGGATCGCTGATGCGCGTCTCGAGAGGAGCGCTGGTGGCGGGCCTCGGCAGGATCGAGGATATTATCAGAGAGGGCGATCGCTGGGCGGTCGTCACGCCGCGCGGTAGGATTCTGGAAGCCGTTCCCCAATCCACATCCCCCCGGGATGAGTGAACGCGGGCTCGGGCCGCGGCCCCTGCGAGAAGAACTCGAACGGTCAAGTTACAGACCATTCAAATGGTTAAGCTAGAGCTTGCCCTCTGGACGTCCATCTGCCGCTCCCACAAGCTCAGCTATTTCTCGACTCATTTACTTCGTTGTTACCAAACAAATGTTTTCACTGCCTGCTTAGGCATGACGCCTCTCTCTTGCGCCGAATGATCGGCGCCTCCGGTCGCGAATTTGGGCGCAACCGGTTCCTTCAACCATACGAGGCGGTTTATGGCCCAGTCTCCTGCTAACAAAACGACCGGGACGTCATTTGCGTTTGCGATGGACGAGCGGTTGGCGTTCATTGGCGTCGACGAGCGCTCCAAGGCGCGGCTGCGAGAGCTGAAGCCTATCCTGAACGCCACTCTGGACCAGGCTTTGTCCACCTTCTACGACAAGGTGCGCGCAACGCCCGAAACGAGGACGTTCTTCGCGGACAACCAGCACATATCCTCTGCGAAAGGCCGCCAGCAGCAGCATTGGAGCCTGATCGCCGATGCGCAATTCAGCGACTCTTACGGACAAGCCGTGCACACGGTCGGCAAGACGCATGCGCGGCTGGGTCTCGAGCCGAGGTGGTATATCGGCGGCTACGCAATCATCCTGGAGCGCCTGATCCACGCGGTCGTAAAGGAGCGCTGGCCGCGATTTGTCTTCCGCGGTCAAAATCTCGCGGATGAGATGGCGGAGACGCTATCGATCCTCGTGAAGGCGACCCTCCTCGACATGGACCTCTCGATTTCGGTCTATCTCGATGAACTCGAATCCAAGCGCCGGCGAGAAGAGGAGCTCCGCGCCGCGGAGGAAAAGAACCGGGCCGAGGCGCTGGTCGCGATGAGTCACGCGCTCGAGCAGCTCGCCAACGGAAATCTCGAGACGAGGATCAAGACAGAGCTGTCGCCTGAATTCGAAAAGCTGAAGTCTGAGTTCAATCAGACCGTCGAAAAATTGCGCGAGGCTTTCAGCACGGTTTCTGCGTCCGTTTCGGTCATCGAAAGCGCGACCAACGAAATCGGGGAAGCTGCTGACGATCTGTCCCGTCGCACGGAGTCTCAAGCGGCAGGCCTGGAAGAGTCTTCCGCCGCGCTCGCCGAAGTGACCACGACGATCAAAGAGACGGCGGCGAGCACGCAGAACGCCAATGAAATCGTGTCGGCGACGAAGGCGGATGCTGAAAGGGGCGGGGAAGTGATCGCCGCCGCCATCGGCGCGATGGGACAGATCGAAAAAGCGTCCAAGGATATCGCCCAGATTATCGGCGTCATCGACGAAATTGCGTTCCAGACGAATCTCCTTGCGCTGAACGCTGGCGTCGAAGCGGCGCGCGCGGGCGAGGCGGGCAGGGGCTTCGCTGTCGTCGCTTCCGAAGTCCGCGCGCTCGCCCAGCGCTCCGCGGACGCCGCCAAGGAGATCAAGGGGCTGATTTCCGCATCCAACTCGGCGGTGGAACAAGGCGCGAGCCTCGTCAGCGAAACCGGCCGGTCGCTAAAAGCCATCGTTTCCCAGGTGGGCGAAGTTGCGACAGTCGTGGCAAGCATCGCGGAAGGCACAAAAGAACAGGCCCTGGCCCTGAGCCAGGTAACCGAAGCCATCAATCAGATGGATCAGATGACGCAGCACAACGCCGCCATGGTCGAAGAAACGACCGCGGCGACGAGAAACATGAGTCAGGAAACCGGACGGCTGGCGGCCGCCGTAAAACGATTCAATACCGGGCAGCCGCCGGCAGGACGCGCCGTCCGGCCTCACCCGGCGCGTAAGCCCCCGACGCCCGCTCTCAAGACGCGAGGCTCCGCGCTTCCCGCGCGGGATGTCAAGCCCGAAGACGAAGGTTGGGAAGAGTTCTGATCGACGAAAGGCTCTGCCCGAACGGCGTAAGCAAGCTTTCCGCTCGCATGGAAACATGCGAGCAAGGAGGCTTTCCCAGCAACGGCGCGCCAGCTTTGGCGCGCCGTTTTTTTACAGCCTTCCTGCAATCCGACGGACTTGGACCGAACGTTCGTCCCGCGCGACAATTATCCGCTAATGCGCATGGGCCCTTTTGCCTAAGGAAAATCGCATTGCGCCCAAAAGGCGTTTAGCAACGCTGGACCGACGGCGAGCCCTGGCCGTAGGCGGCGTCAAAACTCTTCCCAATCAAGCTCGTCGCTCTCTGGATCGAGCTTCGGCGCTGCGCCGCCCGCGACGGCGAATTCCCGCCGGAATTTGTCCCGGGCTGCAATGATGTTCTCTTGCTTCGGCAAATTGAAATTTCCAACAGAGCGCGTAAGCTCCAGCGCTTCCTGGCGAAGACTATGACTTGCGGCCGTCGTCTCCTCGACCATTGCGGCGTTCTTTTGCGTATCGTGGTCCATCTGCCCGACAGCGATATTGATTTGTTTTATGGCTGCGGCTTCTTCGACGGCGCCCGCGGCGATCTCCGAGACCATCGAGCTGATCGACATGACCTCGGACACAATTCGCTCCAACGCCTCGCCGGTGGAATTTACCAGCCTCACGCCATCGGCGACCTCGGCCTTCGAGGACAAGATCAGCGTTTTTATTTCTTTCGCGGCCTCCGCCGATCGCTGCGCGAGCCCGCGCACCTCGGAGGCGACGACGGCGAATCCTCTTCCGGCCTCTCCTGCGCGCGCCGCCTCGACGCCGGCGTTGAGCGCCAAGAGATTCGTCTGGAAGGAAATCTCGTCGATAAGGCCAATGATGCTCGCAATATCGTTCGAAGATTTCTCGATGCGCGACATGGCGCCGGTCGCTTTCTGCACGATCGCGCCGCTGCTTTCCGCCTCCGACCTGGCTATCTCGACAATGCCCTGCGCGCGTTTCGCGAAGTCGGCGTTTTTGTTGACGGCGGTCATGATCTCCTGCAAGGCGGCCGCGGTTTCCTCGAGGCTTGCCGCCTGCTGCTCCGTGCGCCGCGATAAATCGTCCGCAGCAGATGCGATTTCGGAGGTCGACGATGAGATGACGCCCGCGCCGTCCCGCACCTGCGTCAGCGCGGCCTCCAGCTTTTCGAGAGCGGCGTTGAAATCCTCCTGCAAGCGTCGATAGGCGGCTGGAACGCCTTGGGTCAGCCGGAACGAGAGGTCGCAATCGGCGAGCCGCGCGAGTCCCGCTCCCAACGCCTCGATGAAAGACTCTTGCTCGGCGGCGACCGCCGCTCGTTCGGCGTCGCTGCGCGCGCGTTCCGCTTCGATGATCGCCTGCTGTTCAGCGGTCTTGCTCTGGGCTTCAAGCCTCTCTTTCGCGATCAGGCGAAACTTTCGATAGGTAACTCCCAGGCGGCCGATTTCGTCGGTTCGCCCGGCCTCGTAGACATCGTAGTTCAAGTCTCCTTCGACGAGTCGCGAAAAGGTGAACGTAATCCAGTCCAAAGGCTGCGCGACCCAGCGCCGCGCCTGCCAGAATGCAAGCCCAGAAGTCGCCGCGACGACCGCCATCGCCAGCAGCGCGGCAAGCTGAGCATGAGACCTCAGCCCATCGAGCGTCAACGCCGCGGCCGCCTTGCCGCTTTCAATGCGCTTGCGAAGCGCGTCGACCTCGGCCTTCGTGTTATCGAGGGCCATCTGAACGGAGAGCGCGAGCTGAGTGAATTTGAGATTTCCATCGGCGGGCCCGCCGGCATTGCCGCTTTTGGCGCTCTCGACCGCTTTTGCAGAAAGGGCGACGATGCTTTTCTCAGCCTGGGCCAACGCGCGGACGAGATCGGGGCTTTCGAGGACCTTGGCCGCCTCCACCGCCGCTCTTAAATGAAGGGAAAAATCCTTGGAATGGGACCCGAAATCACGAAAGGCGTTTTCGAGGCCCTGCTGGTCGCGAGAGCCCAGAAAATCGAACAGGGAAAGTCGAGCCTGCGCGATGTCATATTTTGCCGCTTGCCGCATCTCGACAAGCTGCGAAAAAAGACGATCCGCCTTCGCCGATTTTTGTTCCTGCGCGGCTGACGCCTCAGCCTCCTGACGGATCGCTAGAAGCGCATATGCCGAAAACGAAAGGTCGATCAGCGCAATGGTGACGAAAAGAGAGATTGAGGCGCGGGAGAGGTTTCCGGCGAACCAATCGCGAAGCGATGAGAATAGGCTGGACGAATGAGAGGCCATCGGGGCTATTCCTCTTTGGAAGGCCTCCAGAGATGAAGGCGCCGGCCAAATCTGAAACGGCCGCAGCCGGGCGCTTCTCGCGCGCGCCTGGCGCGCGATCTTCATCGCCGCGATCGTCGGGTTTCCAATCTTGAAGCGCCGTTGCGCGGCGCGACGCGCATCCTGTCGCGCCCTCGCGGTGCGCTTGCCATTGGCGCAGCGCCGTTCGAGGGCGTCTCGCCGCTGATTCGGTCTAGGGGGAATAGGCGCGAATGCGTTGAGCCACCCCGTTGGCGACCGGGCCTTCCACAATACGCTTTTCGATGGCCGTCGGCGCGGGATGCGCGTTGTCCGGGACGCTCGCTTCGGTTCGGCCGTAAATCTCGGTCATCTCGTCGATGAACTTTTTCATCGCCTGAGCGGCGCGGTACTCAGGCAGCTTGGCGAGCTCTTCGTACATCTCTTGCCGCATTTGCTTTAGCTGGGAGATCGTATTCATCGGAGGACCCCTCTTGGAATTTCAGGGGCATGATATCGACGCCTCCTCGCGCGAAGCTGACTCCGCATGCGCTTTAACCCCGCATAGATTTTCTGAGGTTAGTTTCAAGCGGGCAGTTGGGGGGGTAAAAGCATGCCATCTTTTGGCCAGATCCGGCAAAATGTCGAGAAGCAACGCTCGGCCGAAAACCGCGAGCGCGCGGGATATTTCGCCGAGCGCTGGATCGCCAGCCTGGAAATCTTCGAATCTCGCGCCCCCTCGGGAAGATTCGAGCAGGTCCAATGGGTGCGCGCGCTCGGCAAAATTGCGACCGGCTTCGATCAACCGCAAGATGAAGCGCAGGCGAGCGCCCGTCGTGATTTTCGGACCCTTTGCAGGATCAATATGTCCGCCCTGCGCGCGCGTTTGCCGGAAGCCGCGGTGGGCTTGCGTCAGATGGCGCAAGCCACAACGTCCCTCGCCCCCGATCGCGTGAGCGCGCACCTTATCGCTGAGCAGATCGCGAGAAGCCTTGGCCCTCGTCGAGACGCCTGAGCGAAGTCACTCGCTTTCGCAAACAAGCCGCGCCAATGCGAAGCGAACCAGTTCCGACGCCGCCGGGTCGTCGATCAGATCGACCGCCTCGAAAAGAGCGAGGATGGCTGCGTGCTTTCGATCAAGCGGCTCGCTGGAACGAATCGCATCGCTGCCATTGCGGGCGCGGAGCGCCTGGGTCTTTCTCGTGCTTTTCATTGCCCACTTCCTTCTCGATGTCCCAGCGCGTTAACTATTAATTAACCAACCTTGCGCGGAGCTTTCGGCGCCGCCGATTCGGGCCCGAGGAAAAAGGAGGGCGCAGCCGGCGCTCTGGCGCCTTCATCGTAGGCGCGCACAAAAATCCAAGCCTCGAGCAGCGAGCCAGCGGGGCAGTCCGACTTTCTTGCCGTGCCCCGCCCCGCAGCCTAGGATGAGCGCCGCCGTCGCCGCCCGCGCAGACAGAACCTATGGAGGCGTGACCATGACACTTCGTCTCGCCGTGACGGGCCTCAAAGGCCAGGTTGTCAGCGCGTTGATCGAGCGGGCCCCAAAGGACGTCGAAATCATTGCGCTTGGCCGCCCGCAGCTGGATCTCGAATTGCGCGGAGCCGTGCTCGCGGGTCTTCGTCACGCGCGCTGCGACGCCATCGTCAATGCCGCCGCCTATACCGCTGTAGATAAGGCGGAGAGCGAGCCCGACGTCGCGATGCGGATCAACGGCGAGGGCGCGGGTCACGTCGCGGAAGCGGCTGCAGAGCTCGGCGCGCCCTTGCTGCATCTTTCGACAGATTATGTGTTCGACGGCCTTCTCGATCGTCCCTATCGCGAGGACGATCCGACGGGGCCCATTGGGGCTTATGGGCGCTCCAAGTTTGCCGGCGAAGAAAAAATCGCCGCGGTTCACCCAAATCACGTTATTTTGCGGACCGCCTGGGTTTACAGCCCGTTCGGAAGCAATTTCGTCAAAACCATGCTCAGGCTCGGTGAAACCCGAGACGGATTACGCGTCGTCGCCGATCAACGCGGCAATCCCACCAGCGCCATAGACATTGCCGACGCGCTTCTCCTTATCGCACGCCGTCTCGTCTCGGACTCTTCACCGTCGCTCCGAGGGGTGTTTCATTTGACTGGCTGCGGCGAAGCAAGTTGGGCCGATGTCGCGGAAGCAGCCTTTGCGACCGCTCGAGCGTCCGGCTACAAGCCTGTCCACGTCACGCGCATCACAACCGCCGATTATCCGACCCCCGCGCGCCGGCCCGCGAATTCTCGCCTCGACAACCAGAAGCTGGCGGAGCGGTACGGCGTGACTCTCCCTCCTTGGCGCCAATCTTTGGAAAGCTGCGTCAGCCGCCTGCTGCGAACGCGGGAATATCTTTAAGCCGCCATCCAACGCAGCCGTCCCAGCTTGGGGCAGCGATTTCAGAACCGCCGAAAGCCAAAGCCGGCGCGAACGGCGACAACCAGCGCCACGCCGGCGGCTTCGCCTGCCCACCGCGATGCGCCGCTCGAAGGTCGGTTGTTGCGCAGCCGCGCGCAATTGCGCCGGAACGATGAGGTGGTTGTGCCGTTTCTTGGTTCGGGGGCGTGGATCTCGCCGCGCGCGGCGTGAACCGATGTGGAGTCTCGAGATGGCCCAGACCGTGGCGGATTTCTTCTGGAGTCGAATGTCCGAATGGGGCATACGCCGGATCTTCGGCTATCCTGGCGACGGCATTAATGCGCTCCTCGGCGCGCTCGACCGGGCCGGCGACAGGTTCGAGTTCATACAGACGAGGCATGAGGAGCTTGCCGCCTTTATGGCCTGCGCGCACGCGAAATTCACAGGCGAAGTCGGCGTCTGTCTCGCCACCTCCGGCCCAGGCGCGATTCATCTCCTCAATGGATTGTATGATGCCCGTCTCGATCACCAGCCGGTCGTCGCGATTGTCGGCCAGCAGGCGCGCACCGCGCTCGGCGGGCATTATCAGCAGGAAGTCGATCTGACATCGCTATTCAAGGACGTCGCGGGCGATTTCGTCCAGATGGCGACGGTTCCTGCACAGGTTCGGCACCTCATCGATCGGGCCGTGCGCATCGCGAAGGCGGAGCGAACCGTAACCTGCATCATCATGCCAAAAGACGTTCAGGAAGCGGACGCCGTCGACCCGACGCCGCACAAGCACGGAACGGTGCATTCCGGCGCCGGCTTCAGCGCGCCGATCATCCGCCCGTCGCAGAAGGATTTGCAAAGGGCCGCGGATGTGCTCAACGCCGGCAAAAAGGTGGCGATGCTCATCGGAGCCGGCGCCTTGAACGCGACCGACGAAGTGATCGAGACAGCCGAACTCCTTGGCGCGGGGGTCGCCAAGGCGCTGCTCGGCCGCGCCGCCATTCCGGACACCCTGCCTTACGTCACGGGGGCGATCGGCCTTCTCGGAACGCGGCCCAGCTATGAGCTCATGACGGGCTGCGACACATTCTTCATGATCGGCTCCGCCTTCCCTTATTCCGAATGGCTGCCGGAAGAGGGACAAGCCAGAGGCGTGCAAATCGACATCGACCCGAAGATGATCAATATCCGCTATCCGATGGAAGTCAGCCTCGTTGGCGACAGCGCCGGGACGCTGCGCGCCTTGCTGCCTCTCCTCGAGCGCAAGACGGATCGTTCGTGGCGCCAACAGATAGAAGATGGCGTCGCCAGATGGTGGCGGGTGCTCGAGCGGCAAGCCATGCAGCCGGCGAATCCCATAAACCCGCAACGCGTGTTTTGGGAATTGTCGCCAAAATTGCCCGAGCAGTGCATTCTGACGGGCGACTCGGGATCGTCCACCAATTGGTTCGCGAGAGACTTGAAGCTTCGCCGCGGAATGAGCGCTTCGCTATCGGGCGGCCTCGCGACGATGGGCCCGGGAGTTCCCTATGCCATCGCCGCCAAATTCGCCCATCCGCACCGCCCGGTTATCGCGCTGGTCGGAGACGGCGCGATGCAGATGAACGGGTTGAACGGTTTGATCACGATTGGCAAATACTGGCGGCGATGGTCCGATCCCCGGTTGATCGTGCTCGTGCTGAACAATCGCGATCTCAACCAGGTCACCTGGGAGCTGCGCGTGCAATCGGGCAATCCCAAATTCGAGGCGTCGCAGGAGCTTCCGGATGTGCGCTATTCGGAATACGCCAAGATCGTCGGGCTGGAAGGGATCTTCGTTGATGATCCCGAGCAGGTTGCGGACGCCTGGGACAAAGCGCTCGCATGCGACAAGCCAGTCGTTCTGGAGGCCGTCACCGATCCCGACATTCCGCCCTTGCCGCCTCACATCAGCTTCGAGCAAGCCAAAAACTTCGCCACCACCTTGATCAAGGGCGATCCGGACGAAATCAGCCTCATTTCGAAATCGCTGAAGGCGTTTGCGGCCGAGGTGTTGCCGGGCTAGCGCTTTCCGTTCGCATGGAATCATGCGAGCGGGCGCATTCTTATCGCTAAAGTCTGTCAGCTTTTGCGGAATGCGCTCGAGAACAGCAGGCGGCGGCCTGGTGGTGGTTGATTAGTTTCACCCATGGCGCCCGCAGGGCTGCGGGCGCCTCTCATTGATGGTGACCTTGCTGCTGTCGCTGGCCCTGTTGCCCAGCCGGCCTGCCGAATTGCTTTTCCATCGTTGCGAATTGTTCGGCCGAGATGCATGGCAAACGCCGTATGAAACCAACTATGTTCCAGATCACCTCATCCGGGTGCGTCGGCCCAAACGCGGGCATGCCGGTCATTTTGATGCCGTTCTTGATGATCCAGAACAGCTCGGCGCTGTTCCATCGTTTCTCCCTCTCCGCCAGGTTGGGTGGGTTCGGCCGCAAGCCTTTGCTGATATCCGTTTGCTCCTTGCCCGGCGCCCCATGGCAGATGATGCACATTTCGTCGTACTGCCTGAAACCCTCTCTTACCTGATCCTCATTCCAGGTCTCGCGGGCCTCCTCGCCCGCGTGGGCTTTGACCGAATAGCGCATTACCGAGTTCAGGATCAGTTCCTCCGGCGCCGTATGCGGCACGGTCGCTGCGACGTTGTAGACGCCGGTCACGACCGCCACCGCCGCGGCGATCGCAAGGACCACGAACGCCATAATAAAGCCGGCAAGAAATCTCACGACGCCCTCTCAAATCGCTAATCGCCGAAACGGCGCAGCGCGCGGAAGCCTTTTCCGCGTCGCGCTCGCCAATTTCCGCTTGCTACTCGGCCGTTCGAGATGCGTCAGCGCCGCTTCGGCAGGTGCGTGAGCGCATCGCGGCGTCAAATAGCGCCCTGCCCGCCGTTATCTACCGGCAGCAATGCTCCGGCGAATGCGGGTTGAGAGCGGCCCGGCAAAGGCGCTCCCCTGGATTAGACTAAAGCTGCTACTCCCGGACTGCTTCGTTTCACTCGCAATGACGTTCGGCTCACTTCCTGCCGAAAAGCTTCTCTATGTCCGCGAGCTTCAGCTCCACATAGGTCGGCCGCCCGTGATTGCATTGCGCCGCGCCGGGAGTCGTCTCCATCTCGCGCAGCAGCGCGTTCATTTCGGCGGGGCTCAAGCGCCGGCCCGCGCGCACGGAGTGATGGCAGGCGCAGGTTGCGAGCACATGGTCGAGGCGTCGTGAGAGCCCCCTCGCGTCTCCTTCTTCCGCGAGAAGATCGGCGATGTCCTCGACGAGACGCTTGTGGTTCACGTCGCCCAGAATCGCCGGCGCCTCACGCACCAGCACCGCGCCGGGGCCAAAGGGCTCGATCACAAGGCCGAGCGCGGCGAGCTCCTCGAAGGCGTTCGAAAGCGCATTCATCCGCGTTTCATCGAGATCCACCACGAGAGGGATAAGCAGCATCTGCCGCGCAACGCCCGTCTCTTCGCGCTGCTTCTTGAGCTTTTCATAGACGAGCCGTTCATGCGCGGCGTGCTGGTCGACGATGACGAGGCCGTCGCGCGTCTGCGCGATGATATAGGTTTCGTGCAATTGCGCGCGCGCGGCCCCGAGCGGCGCGTCGTCCAGCGTCTCCGCAGGCGCCTCATGCGCGCGGGCCATGGGCGCGCCGGTGTGGAAGGCCGATTGCGGCGCCTCCGCAAAACCTTGCGGCGCATAGGGAGATTGCGCGACGCTCCAATTGGCGGGCGGCGGCGCGTGGCGCGGCGGCGCGCTGCGCGGGCCGTCGTAACGCGAGAGCATATCGATCGCAGCGCGCGCGTTCGTATTGGCGCTGCGATGGCTCTTTTCCGAGAGCGCCTGCTTCAGGGCGCCGACAACGAGACCGCGCACGAGGCCGGGATCAGCGAAGCGCACTTCCGCTTTCGCGGGATGGACGTTCACATCGACGATGCGCGGATCGCATTCGACGAAGAGCGCTGCGACCGGGTGGCGATCAGCGCTTAGAAAATCGAGATAGGCGGCGCGAATGGCGCCGGCGAAAAGCTTGTCGCGCACGGGCCGCCCATTGATGTAGACATATTGAGCCTGCGCATTGCCGCGGTTGTAAGTCGGAAGGCCCGCAAGCCCCGTGAGCCGCACGCCTTCGCGCTCCGCGCAAAGCGCAAAAGCATTGGCGCGGAATTCCTCGCCCAGGACCTGCGCGATGCGCCTTGCGCTGTCGTCGCCGCAGGCGGGATAGTCGAAAAGCGCGCCGTTGTCGGCGGAGAGCGCGAAGCGCACGCCCGGATGCGCCATGGCGAGGCGCTTGACCACGTCGACGACGGCCGCCGTCTCCGTGCGCTCGGTCTTCAGGAATTTCAGCCGCGCCGGCGTCGCGGCAAAGAGCGCGCGGGCCTCGATGCGCGTGCCGCGTGGCCAGCTCGACGCGGTCAAACCGCGCTTCTCGCCTGCTTCCACGCGAATGGAAAAACCATGCGGCGCGTCTTTTGCGCGCGTGTCGATGGTGAGATCCGCGACGGCGGCGATGGAGGGCAGCGCCTCGCCGCGAAAGCCGAGCGTGGCGATATGGGTGAGATCGCCGTCCGGTATTTTCGAGGTCGCGTGACGTTCGACGGCGAGCGCGAGATCATGCTCGTCCATGCCGCAACCGTCATCGATGACGCGGATGAGCTTGCGGCCGCCTTCTTCGATCGCGACGTCGATGCGGCTCGCGCCGGCGTCGAGCGCGTTCTCGACCAGTTCCTTCACGGCGGAGGCCGGCCGCTCGACCACTTCGCCGGCGGCAATGCGATCGACGAGGATGGGATCGAGGCGGCGAACGGGCATGGCTATGCCTAACGCGTCGCGCCGGGCTTCCACAATACGTCGCCCTGTTCGCGGTTCACGAAACGCGAGGCGACGAAGAGAAAGTCTGAGAGGCGATTCACATAAGCGAGCGCCGTGGGCGACAGCTCCTCGCCTTGCGTCTCCATGAGCGTCACCATGACGCGCTCGGCGCGGCGGCAGATGGTGCGGGCCATATGCAGATACGCCGCCGCCGGCGCGCCGCCCGGCAACACGAAGGAGCGCAGCGGCGCGAGATCGGCGTTGAGTTCGTCGATCTCCTTTTCGAGCCGCTCCACCTGCGAGGGAAGGATCACGAGCCGCATCGCCGGATCGATGGGCTTCGCCGGATCGTGAGGCGTCGCAAGCTCCGCGCCGAGATCGAAGAGATCGTTCTGGATGCGCTCCAGCATCGCGTCGAGAGCGGCGTCGCGCGCTTCTATGGCGAGTCGCGCCACGCCGATCGCGGCGTTGGTCTCGTCGACGGCGCCATAGGCCTCGACGCGAATGTCGTCCTTGCGGCGCCGCGCGCCGGTCGCGAGCGAGGTTGCGCCCTTGTCGCCGCCTCGGGTGTAAATCCGGTCCAGCTTGACCACGTCGATCACCGTCCCTTGAAGTAAAGCGCGGCGAGCGCGATGACGAGCGCAAGGAATTGCAGCCCGACGCGCCATCGCATCAGGGTCTGCGATCGCTGCGCCGCGCCGGCGCCGCCGCGGAACATATTGATGAAGCCGGCGATAACCACGAGAAAGACCGCCGCCGCGGCGACCAGGACCAGAATATTCGACAAGGCGAGCAACTCCCGGCAGGTTAATCGTGAGGAAGTAGAGAAGCGCCCGCCCGAGGGCAAGCTGTTTAGAGCAAGGATAATCGGGCGGAGGCGACAAATACCTCCCCGTAAAGGGGAAGGATTCGCTCACAACCGGCATCCACCCTGTTTTTCACCGTTGCAGCAACCTCTGCAGATAGTCGAGCTCCTCGGCGGGGCGCTCGGGCTGGCCGAGACGGCGACGCAGCTCTTCCTGCACGCGATGCGCGCGCTGCGTCGGCGGAAGGCCAAGCGGATCATATTTCTCACGCGACGCGCGCTGGCCGCCCGAGGAGCGCCCCAGCGGATCGCGCCCCTGCCCGTAGCGCCCGCGCGCCCGGCCATGGCCCTTGCCCTGACCATCCTCCCCCTCCTCGCCCGCCTGCCCCTCGCCGCGCATCTGCTCGGCGAGCTTGTCGGCTCCCTTGCGCAGGGCCTCTACAGCGCGGCCCTCCGCGTCCACGGCTTTGCCGCGGCCGTCGCCGCCGGGCTTCAGCGCTTCCTCCGCTTCCTTCATCGCCTTGCGGGCGTCGTCGAACTCTTCGCCGGCCTCGCCCGCATCGCCCTTGAGCGCGTCCTGCTGGCGTTCCAGCCTGTCGCGCAGGGCCTGCTGGCGCTGGCGCTCCTGGCTCGCATCGTCGGCGGCTTGCGGCTGGCTCTTTCTGCCCCCGCGCTGCTGCGGCTTGCCCGCGTCGTCGTCCGAAGGGTTTTTCATTCCCTGGAACGTGTCGTCGCGCAGACGCTGCTCTTCGCGGGCAAGCTGATCTATTTCGCTCAGGGCCCGTTGCATTTCGCGCTGCCGCTTCTGGCGGGCGGCGTTCTGGGGCCCGCCTTCGTCGGCGGTCTGGGCGTTCTCCATAATGTCCTGCAATTCGTCGAGGAGCCGTTGCGCCTCCGCCGTGTCGCCGGATTTCATCGCCTTTTCGATGTCGTCGAGCATGGCTTGCAAATCGTCGGCGGTGACGCTGTCCGGGTTTTCCGCACTTTCGCGGGGTTCGCCGGGCGGATGAGCGCGCGCGCCGACCTGTTCGAGGAATTTGTCGAGCGCCGCGCGCAGCTCCTGCGAGCGCTTGGCGATTTCCTCCTCGCTCGCGCCGCGCGCCATGGCTTCGCGCAGCGCCTGTTCGGCGGCGCGCAGATCGCGTTCGGCCTGCGACGTATCGCCGTCTTCGAGGGAGAGCGCCATCGCCCAGAGCATATCGGCGACCCCTCGCAGCTCATCGTCGCTGCGCCTGCCTTCGAGGCTTCGGCGCGCGGCGCGCAAGCCCATATAGGTCGCGGACGGCGTTTCGAAAACTTCGGGCGCGAGCGACAGCGCCTCGAGCGCCGCAAGGACATTGGCGCGCTGATCGGGATCAAGCGCCAGAATGCGCCGCTGCTCGACGAGCGCCCTCGCGAGCGGCTTGGTGAAACGGCGCTGCGGCAACGTCACCTCGATTGCGTTGGACGCGCCTTCGTTGCCGGCGGCGTCTTTCGCAACAAGGCGCATGGCCGCTTCGGCGCCGGCGTAAGGGCTGTCGGCGAGATCGAGAGTCGCGCGGCCCTCGCCAAGGCCGCCCGCGCCCGCCGGCAGTTCGAGCGGCAGACGCGGCGGCTCGTAAAGCGCGCGGCCGCCTCCCGGCTTGCTGAAGACGGCCTCGGCGCTGACGACGCCATAGTCGTCCTCGGCGCGATAGCTGAGGGTCATGGTGCCGCGAGCATTGTTGCGCGGCTTGCCCGTGAGCGCGATCGTCGGGGCGCGGTCGGGAACAGCTATGACCTCGAACGTCCGGCCGTCGGGCAGATAGAGCTGCGCGGGCCCCGCGAGCGTGAATTCGCGTTCTTTGTTGTCCGGCGATTCGATCGGCGCAAGCGCGCCGCCGACGGAGACTCTGGACTCGGCCGGCCGCAGCCGCAGCGTCGAATTCACCGGCGCTTCGACCGCGCCGCTCTCCTGCGCGAGAACGATCGGTGGACGCCCCGTATAGGCCGGCGGGTCGAACCAGGCGTCGATGCGCTGCGCAGGGCCAAGGATATGAACAGCGCGCCAGTCGAAGGCGGCGGCGAGCCGGGCGCGCTTTTCGTCTCCTGCGATGAAGGCGGCGGCGATGGCGGCGACGAGCGCCAGGGCGCGCAACGCATAGGGGTCGCGCTCGGGCAGGCGCGGGCGCGGCGGCGTGACGGGCGTGGCGGCCAGCGCGGCTTCGAGCCGCTTGCGATGCAAGGCCCAAAGGGCGGCTGTGGCGGGATCGGCGCCTTGCCGCGCCAGCGTGTCGTCCAGCGAGGCGGCGGGCTTCATCGGGCCATCGGCGGCGGCGTCCAGGCGGGCGGCCGCGGCCTTGCGGCGCGGCAGGCCGCGCGCGATCTCGCGAGCGACGAGATAAAGCGCGAGAAAGCCGAAGAGGGCGACGCCCGCCAAACGCGCTTCGACCGGGATGGCGCGCCACAGTCCGAGCCAGGACAGCGCGACGAAAAACAGCGCCAGCGTCGCAAGCGCCGCGCCGAGCCTCAGCAGCCGCTCGGAGAGGATTGCGAGCGCCGACCGGCGCAACGCCTGTTCCAGCATGTCCAAGCCTTTGGGCCTGCCGTCTTCATTTTTGGAGGAAATGTCCATTCGCGCTCCGGCGAGCATCTCGGCAGAGATGGCGGTTGCCGCCCGATTATACAATCCCGCGGCCCGAAGGCGAAGCAGAAGGGCGGCAGGGTAATCGGGTGAAAGGGGAGGTATTTTGGAGCTAACGACGCCAGACCGCTACTCACCCGATTTTCTCAAGAAGAGCAGGAATTAGCCTTTTGCAGGGCGGCGCGGCTAACATGCGCCATGGTCAGAAGAAATGCGACACGGGACGCCGTCTCGTCTCCCTCGATCGATCTCGCCGCGTTGCCGCCGCCGGTGACGGCTATGCGCCAGAAGATCATCGCGGCGCTCGATAAGAATGACGTCGACGCGTTGAGGATACCGATCGACTGGAACGAGGTTCGACCGCTCTTCGCCAGGAGCGGGGCCTTCAAGGCGGGGACGGACCCCATCGAGATCTTGAAGACGCTCTCCTTCGACAGGAAAGGTCGCGAGACCATCGCCGTCGCGCGCGCGGTTCTTGAGCAGCCCTATGTCAAAATCACGCGCGGTCCGGTGACGCTTTACGAATGGCCGGCCTTCGCGAGCCGCCCCTCGCCGCCCGCCGACGAGGATGACGCCCGCGCGCGCTGGTCCTGCGTGCGCTTTGCTGACCTTGCGCGTTCGAACGCGGAAGGTAAGCCGCGTCCGATGCGCATCGGCATCGCGTCGGATGGCGTCTGGCACTACTTCTGGAGCGAGGATTAGGGCGCCTTCCGCCGAAGTGGATGCCGGTTCGGCGCAAGAAAGCGCGAAGCGAACCTGGATCGGCTCAGCTCTTCGCCTCCTCACCCGCCTCCTTTGCTGGCTTTCCCACTATGCGGCGGCGCGCCTGCTCACGCTTGAACTCCTTGCGCCGTTCGATTTGACGGGCGCGCGCCTCTTGGCCGGTGGGCTGGAGGATCTTGCGGAACTCGTCGCGCTTCTCGTGGATGGAGGCGATGACATAGCCCATGGGCACGCCGACATCGACGAGCACGGTTTCCGCGAGCTGGAGGCTGGCTTCGATCGTCTCGGGAATGGCGTCGCTCGCGCCCAGCGCATAGAGCGCGGTTGCGTGGCGCGCGTCGCGGGCGCGGGCGACGATCACCAGATCGCGCCGGATCTCATGCGCAATACGAACGATCTCCTCCGCCGCCGAGGCGTTCTCGATGGTCACGACGAGCGCGCGCGCGTGCTCCAGGCCGCAGCGAATGAGAAGCTCCCGCCGCGCGGCGTTGCCCCAATAGATTTCAACCCCCTTCTCTCGCTCCTCGGTCACGATGGAGACGAGGCTCTCGACCGCTACGAAAGGCACATTGTGCCGCGAGAGCATGTCGCCGACGAGGCTGCCGATCCGCCCATAGCCGACGATCACGACGCGGCCTTCGGCGATGGCGCTGTCCGGCGCGAGATGGGCGTATTGCGCGTCGTCGACTGCGCGCTCGGCGGGCAGCGAGAGCCGCGCGCCGAGCCGCCCCAGCGGCGGAATGAGGAAAATGCTCAACGTCACAACCACCATGGCGTCGGCGCCGAAGTGACCCGGCAGGACGCCCACGAGCATGGCGGAAGTGAGAAGCGCAAAAGCGAACTCGCCCCCCGGCGCGAGCAGCAGCGCGGTTTCCGCCGAGGTTCGCCAGTCGACGCCAAATAGGATCGCGAGCGGGAAGATGATCGCCGCCTTTACGGCAATATAGCCCAGCGCAAGGATGATCGTCGGCGCAGGGTCGGCGGCCACTGCGCCGATGTCGAGGCCGGCGCCTACGGAGACGAAGAAAAGGCCAAGCAACAGGCCCTTGAACGGCTCGATCGTCACCTCGATTTCGCGCCGGAACTCGGTCTCCGCGAGCAGCAGGCCGGCGATGAAGGCGCCGAGCCCCATGGAGAGCCCGGCCGCCGCCGTCACCAGCGCTTCGCCCACGACGACGAGCAGGCAGGCCGCGACGAAAAGCTCGGCGAGTTGCGCCGAGGCGACGAGACGAAACAGCGGGCGCAGCAGCAGCCGGCCGAAGACGATCAGTCCCGCGAGCGCGACGAAGCCGGGCAGAAAGGCGGAAACGGCCTGAAGGGCGCTGAAGCCGTTCTGGGCCTGCGCGAGCGCAGAGACGAAAAACAGCGCCGGCGCCACCATGAGATCTTGCAGCAGCAGAACCGAGAAGGCGACGCGCCCCGGCGATTTGTTGATGCGCCGCCCCTCGGACAGCACCGGCAAGACCACCGCCGTCGAGGACATGGCGAGCGCCGCGCCCATGAGAATGGAGGGCGCCGCTTCGACGCCGAACCAATAATAGCCGACGAGGGCGAGCACGGTCGTGCAGGCGGCGACCTGCGCGAGCCCCAGGCCGAAAACGAGCCGCCGGAGACGCGCGAGGCGCTCCCAGGACAGCTCCAGACCGATCATGAACAGCAGGAAAACGAGCCCGAATTCGGCAAGCTGCGAAACGCCTTCAACATCCGCGATGGTGAAGAAGCGGAGCCAGTCGTAATGTTGCGCGAGGTGGCCGAGCCCATGCGGCCCGAGCGCAGCGCCCGCCAGAAGGAAGCCCAGGACCGGGCTGACCCGCAGCCGGTGGAACAAGGGCACGACGACGCCCGCCGTCGCGAGAAAGACCAGCGCTTCTCGGTAAGATTCGAGATGTAAAGGATGTTCTCCCACTAAACCTTCCCGCCGCCCGAGGAATCGATGAAGCCAATGTAACGGCGCCGGCGCGTTTGGCGAGCCGGATATAGCCAAAACGTCGCCAGCGAACTGCACAAAAAAGCGCCGCCCGAAGAGGCGGCGCCCAATTGTTGGCAAGTGGAGCTAGGGGAAAGCTTAGTCGGCGTTTACGCCCTTGGCTGCCTTGGCGCGCAGCTCCAGCGCAGCCTGGGGCTTGGGGACGGCGCCGACCCGGGTCCAGGTCTCGCCGCTGCAAAGGATGCCCCAGAGGCAACCCTTCAGCCGCAGCTCATTGGCGGATTTGACGGTGATGGAGCCGTCGTAGGTCTTGCCATCGGCCGCATTGTAGAGCTTGCCCTTCCACTCGTTGGGACCGCTCTTGGAGGCGCCCCGCAAGATCACCGTTCCAATCGACTTTTGATCCTCCGGCTTGGCTACGGCGACGAGCTTGGCGCAAAGCTGGCTACCGCAATCGTAGAAGCTGAACTGCTCGCCGCCATCGGGGCGCAGCCAGATTCCATGGGGATCGTAAGAGTCGTTGGGAGCGGTTGCTTGCGCCGGCGCGGCCAGAAGACCAAGGCCTGCGCAGATGATGCAAGAACGCGTGAAGAGATCGAGAACACGGATACGCTTCATGTCGATCGCTCCTTACTCGTGGCGATGATGGAGCGTCGCGCCTCATATGGGCGATTCTTCGACCTCAATAAGACGCGGCGAAGACTTGGACTACGCCGCGAGGGCTTCCTACCGCCCGAGCAGGCGCTTGTAGACGTCGAGCGTCGCGCGCTGCATTTGCTCGACGGAAAAGCGCAACTGCGCATTGGCGCGGGCGCGCAGCGCAAGCTCGTCGCGCGCCGAAGCCGTCATCGCCAGGGCCTCGCTTACCGCCTGGGCGAGAGCGACCGGGTCGCCCGGCGGCACACGCCAGCCTGTCGCCTCATGGCGCGGCGTCTGCGGCGGCGCGCGCACGATTTCTGGAGAGGCGCCGATGTCGGAGACGATGACGGGCGCGCCCATCGCCTGCGCTTCGACCGCGACGCGGCCGAAGGCCTCGGGCTCGGTCGACGGCGCGACGATCGCGCCGGCGGCGAGATAGGCGGCCGGCATGTCGTCGCAATGCCCGACATTGCGCACAAAATCCGAAACTCCGGCGCGCATGATCTGCGTCTCGACCGCGCGGCGGAAACTGTCGCTGTGAGGTTCGCCGACGAAAAGAATGCGAATCTCGCCCATTCCTTCCGTGGCGAGACGCTTCGCGGCCTCAATCATCAGCGCGTGGCCCTTCCGCGCCGAGAGGCGTGCGGGCAGCAGCACGACTCTTTCATGCGCGGCGACGCCCCATCGCGCGCGGAGCCTTTCCACCCGCGACGACGACACGGCGTCCGGCGAGAAGACCCGCAGATCGACGCCCCGAGGGATGACCACCACGCGCCTCGCTGCTTCAGGGTGCAGCTCGCGGATGCGTTGCGCTGCAAATTCCGAAATGGCGATGACCATGTCGCCCGTCGCCATGATGGCGTTGTAGCGCAGCTTCACAGGAGAGACGCCACTATACGCGCTATGATAGGTCGTTACGAATTTCGCGCCGGTCTGGCGCGTGGCGTAATAGGCGACCCATGCGGGCGCGCGGGAACGCGCATGGACGATGTCGACGCCCTCGTCGCGAATGACGCGCGCGAGCCGCACCGAATTGAGCGCCATGGCGATCGGGTTCTTTGTCGCCGCGGGGAAAGGAATCCAGACGCCGCCCTTGGATTGCAGCTCGCTGACCATGCGGCCGCCACGCGAGGCGACGAGACTGCGCCCGCCCGCCTGGGCGAGCGCTTCGGCCATATCGATCGTGGCGCGCTCCGCCCCGCCCGATTGAAGGTCGGGAACGATCTGCAGCACGGTCCTCCCGACCAGCGACTGATCGGCGGCGGCTACGGGAGAGAGAAGCGTCTGTGGCATCGAGGGCGAGCGAGCAGCCATTTGCAAGGTGGAATGGCTCGCATTCTCTTACGAGATTGTTTACCAACTATGAGCAAAAGGCGGCGAAACAAGGTTTCGTCCTGCTCGATCCACGAAAAATCGCGCGATATGAATCCGATCGAAATCGATCCAGACTTCCTCGACGTCTCCAATCCTGCCGGCGGCGCGCCTTGGCGTATTGCAAGGCGATTGCGCAAGGCGGCGAGCGCCGGGGCCAGGGCGCCGGGGATCGTTTGGCTCGGCGGCTTCGCGTCAGACATGCTCTCGACCAAGGCGAGCTATCTCGACGCATGGGCGCGCGAGAGAGGGCGCGCCTTTCTGCGCTTCGACTATTCTGGCCATGGAGAATCAAGCGGGCGCTTCTCCGACGGCTGCATAGGCGATTGGCTGGAACAGACGGCCGCTCTTTTCCTTCAATCGACGGAAGGGCCGCAGATCGTTATCGGCAGCTCCATGGGCGGTTGGCTGGCGCTGCTCCTCGCACGCCGTCTCGCCGAAAGAGGCGAGGAACGACGCCTCGCCGGATTGATCTTGATTGCGCCCGCCGTCGATTTCACCGAAGCGCTCGTGTGGGCGAATCTCGACGAAGCATCCCGCCGCGAGATCATGGAAAAAGGCGAGTGGCGCCGCCCCTCGCAATATGCGCCCGACCCGACGCCGATCACGCGCCGCCTGATAGAAGACGGGCGCAAGCACCTCTTGCTTGGAGGAATCATTCGCACGCATGCGCCGGTTCATATTTTGCAGGGCATGGCCGATCCGGACGTGCCCTGGCGTCACGCGATGAAGCTTACTGAGCACCTTTCGGCTGATCCGGTGACGCTCACCTTCGTCGCCGACGGCGACCATCGTTTGTCGCGGCCGCAAGACCTTGCGCAGCTCGGCGCAGCCGTCGAGCTGATGAGCGCGCCGGCGTCTGGCGCGCGGGACCTTTTCTCCTGATTGCGATCGAGCTTTCAGCTCGTTTTAGGCCAACCGCCAAGGCGCCGCTCGTCAGGCCCAAGCCTATCGCGGCCGAAGCGGGCCTCCAGGCGGGGCTCGCTCCTCGCGCCTAGCAAAGCCCAACAGCAGGGCGCGGCGATTTCGGGCCTTGACAGTCCCGCCGCGCCCCTCGATGTTGCCGAACAATTCGTTCGGCATATCGAACGCGAGGATCGTGTTGAACCAGTTAGAGCAGGCGCGGCGCGACGACGGCGCGCCGCCTTACGCGGCCGGCGGCGCAAATGGCAAGCCGCACGGCAAAAGCGTTGTTTTTCCGGCCGACAAAGCGCTGGTCACCGACGGCGGCGGCCGGATCGCGCCGCTGGCGATCGGCTACGAGACTTATGGCGAGCTGAACGCGGACCGCAGCAACGCCATTCTGCTTTGCCACGCCCTCACCGGCGACCAGTATGCGGCTGGCGTTCATCCCGTAACGGGCAAGCCCGGCTGGTGGGACGCCATGGTCGGCCCTGGCAAGCCTTTCGATACGGAGCGCTACTTCATCATCGGCTCCAATGTCGTCGGCGGCTGCATGGGAACCACGGGCCCGTCCACGATCAATCCGGCGACGGGCAAGCCTTACGGCCTCGATTTTCCCGTCGTGACCATCCGCGACATGGTGCGCGCGCAGGCGATGCTCGTCGATCACCTTGGGATCGACACTTTGTTCTGCGTCGCGGGCGGCTCGATGGGCGGCATGCAAGTGCTGCAATGGGCGGCGAGCTACCCCGAGCGCGTTTTTTCCGCCATGCCGATCGCCACGGCGGCGAAGCATTCCGCGCAAAACATCGGCTTCAACGAAGTCGGCCGGCAGGCCGTCATGGCCGATCCCGACTGGCGCGGCGGCCGCTACCTCGAGCAGGGCGTGCGTCCGGAGAAGGGACTCGCGGTCGCGCGCATGTCGGCGCATATCACCTATCTCTCCGAAGCCGCGCTGCAGCGCAAATTCGGTCGTAAGCTGCAGGCCCGCTCGGCCCCGACCTTCTCCTTCGACGCCGACTTCCAGGTCGAAAGCTATTTGCGCTATCAGGGCGTCGCTTTTGTCGAACGCTTCGACGCCAATTCCTACCTCTTCGTGACGCGCGCGTGCGACTACTTCGACCTTGCCGCGGACTACGGCGGTTCGCTTGCGCAAGCCTTCAAGGACACGAAAACGCGTTTTTGCGTCGTCGCCTTCACCTCGGACTGGCTTTATCCGACGTCGGACTCGCGCGCGATCGTTCACGCGCTCAACGCCGGCGGCGCCTCGGTCTCCTTCGTTGAGATCGAATCCGACAAGGGCCACGACGCCTTTCTCCTGCACGAGCCCATGTTCATCGCGACGACGCGCGGCTTTCTCGAATCCGCCGCCAGCGCGCGCGGGCTGAGGGCGCGCATATGACCCTCGTCCATCCCCGCCTCGATCACCAGCTCATCGCCGATATGGTCGACCGCAGCGCGCGCGTGCTCGACGTCGGCTGCGGCGACGGCGCGCTATTGCAGCTTCTCGCCCAAGAGAAAAATGTCGACGGGCGCGGGGTGGAGCTTTCCCAGCGCGGCGTCAACGAATGCGTCGCCAAGGGATTGTCCGTCATCCAGGGCGACGCCGACACCGACCTCGCCGATTACCCCGACGACGGCTTCGATTACGTGATCCTCTCGCAAACCTTGCAGGCGACGCGCCGTCCGCGCGACGCGCTGCGCAACATGCTGCGCATCGGACGCCGGGCCATCGTCTCCTTCCCTAATTTCGGCTATTGGCGGGTTCGGGCGCAGCTCGCCTTTCGCGGCCGCATGCCGGTGACCGGCAATCTGGCCTATAACTGGCACGACACGCCGAACATCCACCTTTGCACCATCCGTGACTTCGTGGAGCTCGTCGACGATCTCGGCGCCCGCATCGAACGCGGCGCAGCGCTCGATCGCGCCGGCGCGCCGATCCGCGTCAACGCCCCCTGGTGGGTCTGGAATCTCATGGGCGAACAGGCGATCTTTCTTCTCGAGCGCGACGTCCCGGCCAAACAAAGCCACGCCGAATAAGCCTACGACGGCGTTTCCCCGGCTGTGCGACCGTTTGTCCCGAGTGTTCGGCTTTCGCCGCGCTCGCAATCGCGTTAGCCTGCGTCCCGAACGGATCCGGGAGCTGGCGGCTCCGAACAACCTCGGCGAAACCAAAGTGGCGCGAGCTAGATTTCGCGAAAGGGGAGACCTGGGCGTGGCGACACAGGCGGGAGACGGCGCGCTCCGTTTCGCTCGACCGCGCAAGGGCCGCGTCAACCGCCGCCCCTCGCGCCCGGCTGTCTTGGAACCGCCGACTCTGCGCGATTTGCGGCTTTTCGCCTCCGTGGACAACGAAACGCTTTCGCGCTTGGCGCTCGAAGCCAAGGTCGAGAGTTTCGAAGATGGCGCGGCGATCTTCCGCCAGGGGGATCTTGTCAGCGCGATCATGATGGTTCTGCACGGCTACGTCAAAGTCTTGCGGATCGCCTCCTCGGGCGACGAGACGCTGGTCTGCATCAGCTCGGACGGCGAAACGATCGGCGAGCCGCCGTTCAGCACGAACGAAACCTACCGTGTCTCGGCCGAAGCCATTGGCCCGACATCGGTTCTCAAATTTCCGGCGTCGCGTTTTTCGCGGTTGATGAAGGAATCACCCTCGCTTTGCGCGGCTGTAGTGCAGGACGCCAAGGACAAGATTGCGGGGCTGATCACCGAGATCGAAACCCTCAAGGCGCAAAACGCCGACCAGCGGCTGGCGAATTTCATTCTTTCGCTCTGCCCGCCGGGGCAAGAGCAGTGCCGCTTCCGACTCCCCTATGACAAGAGACTGATCGCCGCGCAGCTCGGCGTGAAGCAGGAAACCCTCTCTCGCGCTTTCGCCAAGCTGCGGGAGCATGGCGTGCGCACCGAGACGCGAGACGTGCTGGTGGAAAGCGTCTCGCGCCTTGCCGGTCAATGCGGCCAGCTGGGCCGGCCGCCTCGGCTTCCCTCTGGAAGCAGTGACCGCGAAGACGCAGCGTGACTCTTCTCCTCCTTGACCCCGATGGCTTCGCCCTGGATAGATTCCCCCGCGAAAAGCGGGAGAAGGCTGGTGTCGGAGAAAAGCGCAATAATTTTCGTCTGCGTGTCTTGCCGTGCTGACGGCGATCCGGAGACCCGTCCGGGCGCGGCTTTTCTGGACGCTTTGCGGACGCGGCTTATCGAGCGCAACCTCCCCTTCCGCGCGGAATCCGTCGAGTGTCTCGCCGTCTGCAAGAGGCCGGCAACGATCGCCCTCGCGGGCGACGGCAAGTGGACCTATGTTATCGGCGATCTCGACGTGCAGACGAACGTCGACGACGTGATCGAGTCCGCGCTGCGTTTCGCCGAAAGCGAGAACGGCATCGTCGCCTGGAAGGACCGGCCAGTCTGCTTCAGGAGGGGCGTTGTTTCGCGCACTCCGCCGCTCCCCTATTCCGCAAAAGTTGACAGGGTTTTGCGATAAGAATGCGCTCCAAATACTTGATTTAGCGAGATTTCTCGTCGCTCGCATGATTCCACGCGAGCGGAACGCGCGCCAGCCAAGAAGCAATCGCGCCGTCGCCGCCCGGTTCCCAGGCGATGACGGCGGCGCTCTGAATGTTTACTTTTTGGCGGCGTTCGCCCGCTCGATCGCCGCTGCGATCAGCGCACGGGCGTCGGCGGCGTCGCCCCAGCCGGCGACCTTGGCCCATTTCCCCGGCTCGAGATCCTTGTAATGCACGAAGAAGTGCTCGATGCGCCGCCAGGTCATTTCCTGGAGGTCCGTGTAATTGTGCACGTCGACGTAGCGCTGGGTGAGACGCGGCGACGGCACCGCGACGATCTTTTCGTCACCGCCCGCTTCGTCGGTCATGCGCAGCACGCCGATCGGACGCACGGAAATCACGGCGCCGGGCGCCACCGGTCGCGTATTCGCGACAAGCACGTCGCAGGGGTCGCCGTCGTCGGAAAGCGTATGCGGGATGAAACCGTAGTTCCCCGGATAGCGCATCGCCGTGTAGAGGAAACGGTCGACAAAGAGCGTGCCCGACGCCTTGTCGAGCTCATATTTAATCGGCTCTCCGCCGAGCGGCACTTCGACGACGACATTGACTTCATGCGGGGGGTTCGCGCCGATCGGAATGGCGTCGAGACGCATAAGTTTCGCTCCGGTTTTCGAGGAAATGGGCGCGCGGGAGGCGCGCGCACGCGAGATGAATCGCGGCAGGACCTATCACTAATTACGGGCCGACTCTAGGGCGTCTGCCGCGCTATCCAGGGCTGGGGAGCCGGCGCCGCACACACCTGCGTTGCAGGCGCTTTTAATTCAAGTTCGTCCGTTCACGCAACGACGCGGGCGCCATCTGGTCCAATGCTGCTCTCCGTCCTTCGATTGAGCGTCGAGCATGCTCGACGGCCAGCGACACTGCGGCCTGGTCTGTTCCGCTGGTCCCCTCCACAATCTCGCCGACGCATTTTGTGACGATATATTTGAACTCGCGGTCCAAGGCCTCGAGCTCCACCGCGTCAGCTTTGGAGACCTCCTCTGCGATTACGAGGAGGCGAAAAATTTGTTGCTGGTCCCTCGCCAGTCTCCGGTTCGAAATAAGCCCTGAGACAATAGCGATCACCGAGCCCAAAAGGCTCAAAGGTATGCCAATCGCATAAACATAGGTCTGTATTTCGTCAAGAAAACTCTGGTCGCCGCTGGTCAGGTAGGCGGCGACGCCGGAATGAATTGGCAGGATCGGGTTTTTTTCGTCTGGGTCTGGGGCTTCTATTTGGCTCGCCAAAGGCGTGAGCGTCATGAGGCGCGCCTTGGTCTTCAAAAGAGACCGTGCGAGCGCACCGGCGACCACGTTCAACATCCCAACTGGCACGACCAAGCGATAGGTGACGGCGACGCCCTTTAAGTCATCAGAGGGCGTTGCCGGATGAGCTCGGAACGCCCCTTTCGGAATGTCGATCGCCTCCAAGCCCGGATATCTCCTGCTAATCGCGTCGCCCTCGTCCAAAGAAAGTATGCTGGGGGTTTCCCGTGTCGCTCTGGCGATGGCCATCACGGCGTCGACAGCTTGGCCAGGCCCGACAGGGCCAACCGCAAGAGCGGCAGCGGCGCGTTTGTCTCGGAGCGCCACGCCAATTTGGGGCAACGGAAGAAAAAGGCGTTTCACCTTTTCAGGTGAAACGTTGAAGTAGCTGAGGATCAAATCCAGCGCATGCGAATTTTCCTCCTGAACTGGGCCTCGAGGGATCGCTACCGTCTTGCCTTCGAGCTGCGTAACGCTTTCAATCTTTGAGCCGGGAGGCAGAACAATCGCGATCACGTCCCGTCTGAGGATCACGAGCGACTGACCATTATTGGGGGGCGAGACGTCGCTGCGAACAAGAGCGATGTTCACTTTCTCGTCTTCCAGCGCCTTGGAGCTGGCTTTCAAGTCGGCGACGGGCACAGTCTCGAACCGAATGCGCGGGTGCGCCGCCTCGGTGTTCGCTATCAAGGCCGAAATGAAGCGTTCGGCGGCGCCGCCGCTCGGTCCCGTCGTGATGCGCAGCGTGGCGTGCGGAGACCAGAGGTAGAGCCCCCCGAGGATCGCCGCGACCAACAGAAAAGCGCCAGCGAGTAGAGCCGTTAACAAGCGCGGCAGTCGAAAGCCGGAAAATCCAAACATCATGGCGGCGCTCTTTAGCTTGGGTGGAGCAGTCCGCGCCAAGCTGCCCGAAAGCCTCCGATTTAGTAGCGCGAAATGGGATGGGCTCATCCCAACATTCAGCCGATCGCCTTGGCTATCAGGCGGCGTTCTAAGCAGACATTCGCCGGCCCGCCGACGAATGTCTGCTTAGACTCGTTGGCCTAGCAGGATTTTTCGCGGAAAACCGCACAACACTTTTCCGAAATCCTGCTTAGCGCTTTTCGCCTTCGGTCGCAGCGATGGCGGTCGCCGCGCGCTCGGCGGCCGCCTGCATATCCTCCTGGGGGAGCGGGCCGATGAGGACGAAAGCGAAGCCGCCGGCGCGCCATTCTATCGCCGAGACGTCCCTCCCCGCCCGCGGGGCCGATGGCGCCGCGGTCGTCTCGGCGCGCTCGAAATAAAGGGCGACGCGCGCGCCGTCGGCGCGCTCATAGATGAGCAGGCCGGCGGGCGCGGCGACGCCTGGCGTGACTCGGCCTCCAATGAGACGAAGCCCGAGCGCCGCAAGATCGGGCGGTCGGGAAAAGCCGACCCGCTCGTCGAGCCAGGCGACGAGCTCTCCGCGGCGGGAAATATCGATCTCGACCGGCCGAGCGTCCGAGACATAGGTGGCGTAGGCAAGGCCGGCTCGGCCAGCGTAGCTCTGGGTCGGCGCCATTGTGATGGGGGCGTGGGGCGCGTCATTCCGCCCGACGACAACGAGCGCCGCAAGGCCGGCGACCGCCGCGCCGGCAAGCAGGGTCAATAGGGTCGAAATGGCTGCCTGCCGGCGGCGGCTGGCGCGGATTTCATCCAGCCGCAAGGAGGGGCGAGAGGCGCCCGGTCGTCCCCAGTGGATGGCGCCGGTTTCGATCGGCCCTTGTTGAGGCCCCGCCGTGCGCACCGCCGCATCCTTCAACGAGAGCGGCAGCATCTCCAACGCGACCGGCTCGAAGGCTGCGCGCAAGGCCGCGTTCTGACGCCGCCAACCCTCGACGAGGGCTGCGTCTTTCGGATGGGTCAAAAGGTGATCCTCGACCTTGCGGCGGCGCTCGGCGTCGAGCTCGCCGTCGACGAGGGCGTGGAGGTCAGCTTCCCCGATCGTGCCGGATGAGCTCAAGAGCAGCCTATTTCACGATGCGCAAGTGAGAGGCGGCGCGGCGCGCGCCGGTCTCGGCGTCCGCTGGCGGCAAGCCGACGGCGCCGAGCGCCGCACGGGCGCGCATGAGTCGCGCCAGCAGCGTCTCGCGCGGCGCGCCGACGACGCGGGCGGCCGTGTCATAGCCCAGGCCCTCGAGCGAGGCCAGGAGCAGGGCGGCCCGATCGTCGAAAGAAAGCTCCGCCAGCCCGTGGACGATCGGAGGATGCCGTGAGGCCGGACGCTGGGCCTCCACGAGCCGTTTGGCGGCCATGGCGGTGAGCGCCGCATAGGCCTCGATCCGCGCCTCCTGCAGATCGGCGGGGCGCAACTCTTTGGCGCGAATGCGCGCGCCGATGCTCTGCAGCGCGCTTTGCACGAGCTCGTCCGACAGCGCGTGGCCGGCGCCGGCGCAAAGCGCCCGCGAGTAGCGCCGCAAGGCGGGCGCTGCGGCGCTGAGCCCTTCGAGAATCTCGGCCTTCTTCCCCATGCGCGGCCCGTTTATTATGACCACCCGCTAGTGGCGTTTCCTATTGGATGATAGGTCAAACCGCGGCAAATGGCCATAAGCCCTTTATACCAATTTTGCCAAGCTGACATGGTTCCGCTCAGGGTTTCCTTTACACGAAATCCACGCTAAAGGGCGCGACGACACTATGCACCATTGGAAATGGACGCCCCCGATGACCGACCAAGCCGCGCCCGCCCCTTTCGCTGGAATTCTCGCCGGAAAGAAAGGCCTTGTCCTGGGCGTGGCCAATAATCGCTCGATCGCCTGGGGCATCGCCAGGGCCTGCGCACAGGCCGGCGCAGAACTCGCGCTGACCTTCCAGGTCGAGGCGTTGGAAAAGCGCGTGCGTCCGCTCGCCGCGGAGCTCGGCGCTCATGTCGTCGGCCGCTGCGACGTCGCCGAGCCGGAGACGATCGACGCTGTTTTCGCCGAATGCGAGAAGCTATGGGGCAAGATCGACTTCGTCGTCCACTGCCTCGCCTATTCGGACAAGGACCAGCTCGACGGCCGGTATGTCGACACCACGCTCGACAATTTCCTGATGTCGATGAACATCTCCTGCTACAGCTTCACGGCCATCGCGCAGCGCGCCGAGAAGCTGATGCCGGAGGGCGGCTCGCTGCTCACGCTCACCTATTACGGCGCAGAGAAATGGATGCCGCATTACAATGTGATGGGCGTCGCCAAGGCGGGCCTCGAGGCCTCGGTGCGCTACCTCGCGGCCGATCTCGGCGTCAAGAACATCCGCGTCAACGCCATTTCCGCCGGCCCGATCAAGACCATGGCGGCGTCCGGCATCGGCGACTTCCGCTACATCCTGCGCTGGAACGAGTATAATTCGCCGCTGCGCCGCGTCGTGACGATCGAGGAAGTGGGCGAAAGCGCCGTCTATCTCCTCTCGCCGATGTCACGCGGCGTCTCCGGCGAAATCCTGCATGTCGACGCGGGCTATCATGTCGTGGGCATGATGAACCCGTCCGCGGCGCCGAAGATGGCGGACTTGCTGGCGTTGTTGCCGCAGGAGAAGTGAGGGTCTCAAAGGCTGGCCTAGATATACGATCCGGCGCATTGGCCATAGCCATCACATGCGCCTTTTCCCGAGTCCGGACTGCGTAAAGCAGCTTTACTGAAAAGAGATAGCATCCCGCGCGCGGATTGCCTGCGTGTATCTTTTCTGATACAGTCCCTCCGTATCTGAATGACTGGCAACCTTGAACCCGTCCCGCTGCGCTTCTGGCGATCGACCACCGGCCGGGAGCCCGTGCGTGAATGGCTGAACGAGTTGCCTCTTGAGGATCGTCGCGTCATTGGCCGCGACATGATGAAGGTGCAATTCGGGTGGCCGATCGGCCTTCCTCTATGTCGTCCCTTGAGCGACGGGCTTTGGGAAGTCCGGTCGTCGTTGCCCAGTAAGCGGGAGGCGCGTGTTCTATTTGGGTTTCACGACGGCGAACTGATTGCGCTGCACGCCTTCTTCAAGAAGACGCAACGCACGCCGCCTGATGAAGTGGCGCTTGCTCGGCAAAGGCAGAAGGAGGTCGAAGCGTGACGAATAAGCAAAACCCGCATGTCGGCTCGACCTTCGAGAGCTGGCTCGATGAACAAGGCATCCGCGGGGAAGTCACCGCCGCCGCGATCAAGGAAGTGATCGCCGCCCAAATCGCCGCTGAAATGAAGAAGAAGGGCATCACTAAGGCGCGCATGGCCGAGATGATGGAAACGAGCCGCGCCCAGATCGACCGGCTGCTCGACCCGAAGAACAATAGCGCGACCTTAGAGACATTGGTGCGAGCGGCGAAGGTGCTCGGACGAGAGTTGCGGCTTGAGTTGGTGTGATGCTGCATTTCGCCAGAGCGCAACGCTAAAGATCACACGTCCCCGGAAGGACGATTGCGTCAGTCAACTAATCTCAATAGGCGAATATTAAGACGGGCTGGCTGTACCTTTTCTTTGCAAGGACTGCGAGCAGCGCTTTTCGCAGCTTGAAAAAATCTTTGCAGAGCTCGCTTCGGTTTCTTGGCGGGTCTAAAAAATATGCCAGCGAGTTAGGATTGAACCACCTAACCGCAAGCGAGGTGCAGGAATAATAGCCTCTGCGCGGAGTCGGCACGCGCTCCAAAGGGACGCAAAGATGTTTGGGTCCGAGGCGTTTTACCCGTCTGAAGCGAATTTCTGCATAGATAGCGCTCTCCCCCTCACACCCCCTCGGGCCGTCCCACCATCGCCACCAGCAGCCCGCCGTCGCCGAAGAGCTTCTTCGCCGCGCGCTTGCAGTCTTCCATGCCGACAGCCGCGATCTTGCCGTTGCGCTCGTCGAGATAGCTCGGCTCGAAGCCGTCCATTTGCAGATGCACGAGCTGGCTCGCGATCTTGGTCGAGGTGTCGAAGCGCAACGCATAGGAGCCGATGAGATATTTCTTGGCCTTGTCGAGCTCTTCCTCTGTCGGGCCCTCTTCCGCGAAGCGGCGCACTTCCTCCTCGATCACGCGCAGCGCTTCTCCGGCGCGCTCGTTCTTGGTGGCTGCGGCGCCGATCAGCATGGGGCAGCGATCGTATTCGTTGAGCTGCGAATAGACGCTATAGGCCATGCCGCGCTTCTCGCGCACCTCGCGGAAAAGCCTCGCGGTGAACGTGCCGCCGCCGAGGATGTGGTTGGCGACCACGGCAGCAAAATAATCCGGGTCGCGCTTCGTGACGCCGGGACGCCCGAAGCGGATCGTGGTTTGGGGGATATCCAGCGGCGCCACATGGCGCGCGCCGACGCCGGCGAGCGCGACCGACGCAACCTCCGCCAGATCGTTCTCGGTCGCCAAGGCGCCGAAGGTTGCGTCAAGATGATCGGAGAGCGTCTTGGCGTCGATGGCGCCGACGACGGCGATCTTGAGATCCTTCTTCGCGAATAGCCTTTCCCGCAAGGCGAGCAAATCCGGCCGCGACAGGGTCTCGATCGACGAAAGGTCGCCGCGCACGGGACGGCCGTAGGCATGGCCAGGAAAGGCCGCCTCGCGGAAAGCCTTGGCCGCCATGGCGTCCGGTTCGTTGGCGTCGCGTTTCAGCTCGGCGGCGAGCTGGCTGCGCACCCGCGCCACATCGGTCTCCGCAAGATGCGCGTCGAGCAGCGCCAGCTTGAAAAGCGCGAAAGCCTTGTCGGTGTTCTTCGACAGGGTCTGCAGATGGCCCGAGATGGAATCCCGGTCGGCGCCAAAACCCATGTGGATGGCGAGCTCGTCGATGGCGCGATGGAAGCCGCGCGCGTCATAGGGGCCGGCGCCTTCGTCGAGCAGGCCCGCGAGCAGAGTCGCGAGGCCCGGCTTGTCCGCCGGGTCCTGGGCGGCGCCGCCGCGTAGCGAAAATTCCAGCGCAACGAGCGGCACGGCGTAGCTCTCGACGAGCCAGGCGGTGATTCCGCCAGGCGTGACGATCCGCTGCACGTGCTCGGCGCGGGAGGCTATGGAGACGACGGGGGCGTGGGCAGTCATGCTACGTTCCAAAAAGAGGGGCCGAAGCGACGCGCCCCGGCCATAGAGCTCAGGCGTCTTCGTCGGCCGGCAGCAGAAAGCCGGTGACGGCGCGGCGCTTGTCGAGCCATTTTCTCGCTGCGGCTGTCACATCGGCGGCGGTCACCGCCTCCATGCGCTCCGGCCAGGCGGCGACATCTTCGATCGTCAATCCCGTGGCCAGCGCTTCGCCGTACCAGCGGGCGAGCGAGGCCTGGCTGTCCTGCGCATAGATCGCGTCGGCGACGAGCCGGGTCTTTGCGCGTCGCAGATGGTCCTCGTCGATGGGCTGCTCGATGAAGCGCCGGATGACGTCGTCGATCGACCGATCGAGCTTTTCGAGCGTGACGTCCGGCGCGGGCGTCGCGTACACCCAGAGGCGTGTGTCGTCGACCGCCGAGCCCAGATAATAAGCGCCGGCTCCGACCGCGCATTTTTCTTCGACAACGAGAGTCTCATAGAGAGCGCTGGTCGCGCCGCCGCCGAGCATGTGGGCGAGCGTTTCAAGGGCTTCGGCTTCGCCCGGCGCGGCGGTCTTGTAGGACGGCACGAGGAAGACGCGCTCATGCGCGGGCTGCTCGACCTTCTCGTCCGAGAGCGACACCAGGCGGTGCGCGCGATGCGGCGGCTCCTTGGTGCGGTTACGGCGGGGCGGCTCAGCGCGCGCCGGGATTTTGCCGTAGGTTTCCCTGGCGAGGCGCAAGACCTCCTGCGCCTCGACGTCGCCCGCGACGATCAGAATCGCATTCTCGGGCGTGTAGAAGCGGCGGTAATAGGCGAGCGCATCCTCGCGGTTCAGGCTCTCGATCTCGTGCTGCCAGCCGATGATCGGCGTGCCATAGGGGTGGTGCGCGAAAAGCGCCGCCTGCACCGCTTCGTCGAGCTGCGCGGAGGGGTCGTTGTCCGTGCGCATGCGCCGCTCCTCGAGCACGACGTCACGCTCCGGCGTCACCACCTCGTCCGTCAGCAGCAGACTGGTCATGCGGTCGGCCTCGAAGGCCATCAGCGTTTCGAGGTGCTCCTTGCCGATGCGCTGGAAATAGGCCGTGTAATCATAGCTTGTGAAGGCGTTCTCCTGGCCGCCGAGCTCGGCGACGAGATCCGAGAATTCGCCTTGCGGATGGTTCTCGGTGCCCTTGAACATCAGATGTTCGAGAAAATGGGCAATGCCGGATTTGCCGATCGGATCGTCCGCAGAGCCGTTCTTGTACCAAATCATATGGGTGACGACGGGCGTGCGGGCGTCGGGGATAACGACGACCTCCAGGCCATTGTCGAGCTTGAAATTCGAGATATTGGCGCTGGCGCCAGCCGAGTCGCCGGCCGCGCCCGGCTTGTGCGGGGCGGTCGGCGACGCAGTGGAAGGGGACATCGACGGGCCTTTCTGGCGGCGCGCGGCCGCCCCGAACAACAAGAACTAATCCCCTATATAGGCCCAAAAGACCACCGCTGAAACTCACTCGTTGCCGCCAATTTCCTTAGATACAAAGGGTAGGTAAAAGCGGTGTTGCGGCTGGGCTTGCTGTTGCCCTGGCGCGGGCTTCGTGGCGCCGCTCCCGCCGTTTATGTAGGTCATGGGGTTCCACCAGTCGCCCTTGCGGGCGTCCGGATCCGCGATCAAGCTGACATCCTTGGTTGGACGGCGGTAGCCGGCGGGTGGGTCGGTGAGCATGCGGCGGCCGGGCTCGTTGACCGCTGCCGGGGCCTCGGAGCCCGCGCCGGCGGAGAGGGCGCGCTCGAACAGCCCCGGCTTGCGTTCTTCGGGCGCGGCGCCCTGAATTCTGGCGTAGCGGTCGGAGCCGCGTTGGCGCGCCCCGGCGGCGTCCACCGGCCAGCCGGCGGGGCGCGCAGAGTTCTCCGTGGGTGAAGGCAGCTCACCCGCGCGGGGGGGTAGCACGAGTTTTGGGCGCTCGCGGTAATCAATGCTGGCGGCGCTGGGGTCGGAAGAGACGCCAACAAGCTCCATGATAGAACTGATCGTCGACTTGTCGTCCGCGGCCCAGGCAGGCGCGCCAGCGACCGCGGCAAGACCGGCGAGCGCAAGAAGGGCGCGACGCCGAGACCCTGCGAGCTTCATCATGTGAACTCCTTGCCCAGAACGCCGGCGCGCGCGACGGCGCCGCCAGCCATGGCCGATCGTAACAATGTGCGCGCTTTATTGGCGATTTAGTGGCGCCCGCGCAAGTCGGCCGGGTCTCGAGACTGCGGCGCCAGCAGGCTTTCCAACAGAAGCAGCGCCACCCCCGCCGTAATGGCGACGTCGGCGACGTTGAAGACATAATTGGCGAGCGGCCCGACGGGGAGCGTTGTGTGCAGATAGAAAAAATCCGCAACGGCGCCGCGCGTGAGCCGATCCGCGGCGTTGCCGAGCGCCCCGCCGATCACGAGGCCGACGGCGAGCGTGGTCAGCCGGCGCTGCGCCCGCCACATCCACCAGAACAGGCTTGCGACAATGACGCTCTGGACCGCGAGCAGCATCGCCCGCCCGAGCCCCTCGTGCGCCGGAAAGAGCGAATAGGAAACGCCATAGTTCCAGGACAAGACGACGTCGAGGAAAGGCGCAAGCGTGACCGGCTGCCGCGTTTCTATGCCGAAGACATTCAGCATCCAATATTTGTGGGCCTGGTCCGCGAACGCGACGGCGAGGGCGGCGAGGAGGCCGAGGGCGCGGGGGGGAGTGAGCAGGAGCGGCGGCACTGGACTCTGCGGGTTTCCGGGACGCCGCTTGGCGGCCGGCCTACTCATATCGTCATGGTCTCGGGACGGCTAGTCGCTATCGCTCGGTGACAGGGGCCAGCGCGAGCCTTAAAAAAGGGGGCGCCAATAGCGACGCCCCGACCCCCCGAGCCTAGAGCTGAACGTTACTCGACGAAGCCGACGCCACGGAACGCGGTGCCGTAGACCGGCCCCATAACCGTTGCGAACGACTCGTTTTCGACCTGGCTCAATTGCGTCGCCGCGATTTGATCGGCGATTTCCACCACCTTGTTGGGATCGGCGCCGTTATCGGTCGAGGCGCTCTTTGTCGAGGTTGTCGCCCAGAGCGTCACAGTGCCGTTCCGGTTGATCCGGCCGGTCAGATTACGCAGTCCAATCGTGGTTATGGCAGGCCATGGGCCATCGTAACCGGTCACATTATCGACGACGCCAATCAGCCCCTTCGTCAGCACATATTGGAGATGCCAATAGTTGTCGCTGCCGAGAATCCATTTCTGTAGCCCCGCGTTCGACGTTGCGTCCGTCCCTGATCCGCGCTGGCGGGCGTTGCAGCAGCAAGAACGAACGGCGCAGCGCCAAGTAGTGCAGCTCCGGCTAAAAGTCTCTGCCACAGCGCAGCGTTAGCAAAAATATTCATGATGGTTCCTCTGAAGGGAGTGGATACGTGGTTAAAACTATGGCTCGACTATGACAGGCCGATTACGCAAAGGTTACACAGCCTGATCGTCGTTGCAGGCGTCCAGTCAATGAGACCAGGGCGCGGTCCGGTTTTTTGTTTCCATTGCGACGAGAACCTGCGCCGGTGGGCGAAGGCGACTTACGGCATGATTGCACCCTGCGCGGCGCTGGAAAGCCTCTCGGGGCGATGTAACAGC
>DATBRF010000111.1:0-4770 GCA_036560425.1 Methylocystis sp.
ATCTGCTCGGCCAGAAACAGGCGCTCGCCGATGGCGTCATCGACGGGCAAGGCGATCTCGCGACTCTGAAAATGCCATCGGGCGGGGGCGCCTTCATTGAGCGTATGCAGGCGATGATGGATATTCCGGCGCGCGGCGCGCTGCGTGTGATTTCAGCCGAGGAAGCCTTCGTCGCGGACCTCGTGGAGCGGCTTGGCGAAAGGGCGCTGCTCGTGCAGGAGCGCCGCGGCGAGGATGGCCGTGCGCGGCTACTCGTTGTTCTCAATACGGACGCCGAGACTTTGGCGACCGAAGCTGCGCGCCGCCAGCATCGACAAATCGATAACATGCAGGAGATCGCAAGCCTCCACAAGCGAGGTTATTCAGACGCAGAAATCGGCCAGAAGATAGGCGTTTCGGCCAGTTGGGTCAGCATGATCGTTACCCTGTTGGAGCGCGGGGAAGAACGATTGGTGGTTGCTGTCGAAACGGGTCTCATCCCTATTAGCTTCGCGATTGATATCGCCAGAGCAGATCATGCCGAGGTTCAGAACGTCCTCATGGACGCCTACGCCGCTGGCAAAATCAAGGGCAAGAAACTCGTTACAGTGCGTCGGTTGCTTGATCAAAGAGTCAAGCGAAGCAAGACTGTTGGCGACAGTGGCCTCGGGCGTAAAAGCTCCCATCGCAAGATCACGCCCGCCGATCTAATGCGGCTCTACCAACGCGAAGCGGAGAAGCAGCGCCTGCTCGTCAAAAAATCAGATTACGCACAGGCAAAGCTTCTTTTCATCGTCGAGGCTCTAAAGGATCTCTTGGCGGACGAGGCCTTCACGACTCTTCTTCGTGCCGAGCGACTCGACACAATGCCGCGCGCGTTAACCGCGAGGATTGCAGGGGAGCGACTCCAATGACGGGCCACAATGAAGAACAAGTCAGCCGGGTCAAGCTAGCGTTTGAACGAGACGCTTTAAAATTGAGCCTCGATCAGATCATCCCGGTCAAGACCATGCGACCGGGAACGAAGGAAGGCAAAAAGTACGCACAAATCGTCAGTTCCGTTCGCGCCATCGGGCTTGTTGAGGCGCCGGTGGTGACTCCGGACAAAAAGCGTCCTGGCGCCTATTTCTTGCTCGACGGCCATCTTCGTATCGAGGCGCTCGGAGACCTGAGTGTCAATGAGGTTGAATGTCTGGTTTCAACTGACCACGAAGCGTACACATACAAAAAGAGACTCAACCGGCTGGCGGCGGTTCAGGAGCACAGGATGATCGTACGAGCGGTGGAACGCGGCGTCCCGGCGGAACGGATCGCAGAAGCCCTCGACCTGGATGTGGGGACGATCCAACGCCGCTTTCGCATGCTCAACGGCATTTGCGCTGAGGCGGTGGAATTGCTCAAGGACACGACATGCCCACTCATTGTCTTCGAGCTCCTTCGTCAAATGGCCCCGATCCGCCAGGTGGAGGCAGCTGAACTGATGATAGGGCAGAACAATTTCTCTGCTCTTGGCGAACGCTCGGATCGTTCGATGGCTGGCTCAGAGCCGTCAAGAATACCTGTGCGAATTCCAAATCATCGCTCAGATCGAAAATATCGGGACTGGAAAAGCCGCGGCCGAGTGATGATCATGGGGACCCGGACCCGATAAGCGCGGGGACCGCGGGAGACGCCGCACGATGGGGCGGATCAAGCGCGGCGGTGGGGATGGCGGCGACCCCGTCCGGAGCCCACCAGGCTGGTTGACTTTCGCCGGCCGCGTGTCCGGTCGTCGATCGTGCACGACGAATGCGGGCGTGCCAGTCGAGCGCAGCAGTCGCTCCTCGCGCACTCACAGGCAACAATTCGCATGAAAAAGTCAGCTGCCGCCGCGCTCGAAGGGTTTACTGATTTGCTGAAGCTATGGAAATCGTTACGGCTTTAAAAATTTTAGCATCTGCAAATCGGCGCGAAGTTTGACCTCTTCTCCTTCAATGGAAATCAGCGTCTCGCGGTGCTGACGGCGTTTAAAAAAACCTCGAAGCCGCCGTCGCCGAAGAAGCGCCGAAGCGCCCCGACCGGCCAGTCGAGGTCTTTGCGAGCGACGAACATCGGCTCGCTTGAAGCCGGTGACGCGCCGCGTGTGGGCGCCTGTCGGCGAGCGTCAGATCGCGCCGGGCCACCATCGTTTCGATTGGCTTTACGTGACCGCCTTCGTCTCGCCGGTGACCGGCGAAACATTTTAGTATACCCCGTTCAGGTGAGAACCCTAAAATCCTCGGGCGATATGACGCGGAAATTGTTGGTGATCGAATCGCGTAGGTCCGCCCCGGGGAACTTTTTCACGCGGGCAATGGAGCGTCGCGTCGGCGAATTGGGAGCATGTCGTATTGGTTTTGTTATGCGTGACGTTTCTGTGCATGACGTCCCATAACCGCTCGATCGGGTTCAAATGCGGGCAGTGGGCCGGGATGAAATGCAGCTTTATGCGCCGGCCTGGCTGAGCCAGCCATTCCCTCACGATCTTGGCGTGGTGATAGCTCGCGTTGTCGAGAAAAACATGGAGCAACGCGAGCTACGGATAGAGCGCCTCGATTGATTCCAGCAGCTTGATTGTCGAGAGAGCGTCGACGGTCTGGGCCTCGATCATCCGGGTTTGTCCGGTTTCGAGATCGATGGCGCCGTGAATGTTGATGCGTTGTCGCCCGCTCGTTTGTTCGATCGCGAGCTTTTCTCCGCTCGGCGCCCAGCAGCCAACAGGCCGCGCTTGCCCGATACGCGAAGTTTCCGAACGTAGATAACCTTGTCTGCCTAGTCTACGATCCGGCGCGGCGGTGCACAAATCCGGCCGCGCTTGAGGATGACTTGGCCAATAGCGAAGGTCGGCTGCGCGTATCAGCCGTCGTCTGCCCGCGTGGCACGTGACGGCGTCGGGACTTGATCGACAGGCGTGGATGACGGAGGCTCGTTAGCGACTTCTTTCTGGCCGAGGTTCTGTCTGGTCATCTTTGCCTCGATAATCGTCCGTTCGCGCGGGAGCAAAAAGTCGATTCTTGAGGCGTTGTCGGCATAGCTGGGCGTCCATTCCTCTGGGCGCACGTCATCGAAGTGCAGTTTTAGAACCGCGTGCAAGAGATCCTGAACGTCATACTCGTCTGCGACAGCAAGAGACTGTCGGCTACGTTGACGGGTTTGGAGTCGATCGACAAACAATTGAAACCGACGGCAGAGCGCCACGACTGTGGCCACCGGATCAGCATTCAGGACGGGGGCAGCCACGAGTCGCTCGACAGCCCGCACCAGCGATACATAAACACCAGCGGCTTGCGCGGTGTCCCGACAAGGTAGTGAACCACACAGAGCGCGCTTCAATATCTCCCCTTCCGCATTGGCGGGATCGACGACGCTTCTCTCAGGAACGATAAGGGCCGTGTGTCTGAAGCCCGACCCAGGCGAGCTCGTGTAGCTTGCTCCCGGCGCGATCATAGACGTATTCGACCGGCGGCACAGTGTAGACGCTCGTGCTCTCGGCACCGTTCTCGATAACGAGCCGGCTCCCAACGTGCGCCTCAACGCCCTGAGCAAGCGTGACTGGGGACTTTCTTCGCAAGAAATCGCCCATTCTTTCGACAACAGCGTCGAAGGCTGGCCCCAGACGGAAATTGGCCTCCGCGTCATCTATCGCGTTTCGAAGCCCCGCATATCGATTTCCCAGTAGCGCATCGAGGCAGCGGAAGAAGCTTTCTAACGATCCTTCAAGCCGGACGTCGGCTGCGGCGACCGTGCTATCGGCTATCGTCGCCTCGGAGAGCAGAACGACGTCGTCGTTCCGCGTCTGAATACGATCGACAAGGCGGCGTTGCCCGACCTGCGCCTTCCTCCAGACCACGTAAAGTCCGGAAAGATCGACGCCTGCTTGTTGCAGGTCGCTGAGATCTGCATCGATCTCGTACCGCATGCCGGTCGTGACAAAGAGCCCGATGCGCGAGTCCCCGTCTCGAAGCTCGATCACCTTTGCGTTGAGCGTGAACTTAGGGAGGATCAGAAAGCCGGATAACAGGGATGGGTTACTCGAGCCTTGGCGGCCGCGGAGGACACAATCTCCTCACGTTTTGACAAAAACGAAAATGGACGCAGGCGGATGGCCGCATACTGCGCGAACACCGACTCGATCACATCATCGAGGCGCGCTCGGAGAAGCCAAGGGTGCGCGGCCACCTTCAGCCGCTCCGGGCGGCCGCTGATATTTGGCCCACCCGCCTTCAGTCGGAGACAATACAGTTCGCCGCCGAGCCAGTGCACGAACCAATGGTCAGCAAGACGCTCACGCTCGGTCTTGACCTGTTCGGGATCGAGCAGGGGCCGAATGATCACGTCGACTTCCGTTGGCAACTCGACCTCGCAATTACCCACCGCCATTTTCGGCGCGCCGATCGGGGGCGAGGCTCCTGATTTCCCAGCAATTCTAAATCCCCCCCGTCCGAGCATCAGCCAGCGATCTGTTTTTCGATTTCGGGGGGCGGTTTGGAGTTTATGAGGGTCCGCCAATCTGGAAAGACGAGATAGGCGGTGAGTGTTCGGATGTGTTCGAAGAAGCGTTTTCTGGCGCGTTTGGCCTCGCGGGCCTCGGCCCATGGATGTTCGAGGCAGTCGCAGACGGTGTGCATGGCGAAAGCCAGAAGGTTCATGGCGGCGAACAGCATGGCGAGGTTCCGCTTGCCGTGGCCGAAATTATGTTCGAGATGATAGCCGTTGTTTTTCAGAATGTTGAAGCTCTCGTTCTCGATTTTCCACCTTGCCCTGGCGCAGGCG
>DATBRF010000112.1:0-29400 GCA_036560425.1 Methylocystis sp.
TTTGAGGATGATGGAGGTGTCGAGGCCGCCCGAATAGGCGAGGACGACTTTCTTGATGTCTTTTTTGGCGCGGGTCATGTCGGGCTCGGAATTGATCCTGGGTCGGGGCCGTTATAAGCCCGCCGCCGCCGCGCGCAAGCGCCGGCCCCCGGGGACGAGAAAAGCTCGCGGCGGCGATGGAAATGACGCATTGCGGACATCGACTCTGCGTCGGCGTAGCGCCTGCATCTTGGCGCAAGGCGTTAGAATTTGCCATTAAGTTGCGGTTGCCCCTTCGTATCTCCGGAGAAGCTCGTGAAGAATTACGCAAAATTTGTGCTGGCCGGTTGCAGCGTTTTCATCCTTTGCGCCCCCGCGCCGGCCAAGGACGAGCGCGTCTGGACGCTCTCGGGCCTCGAGGAGAAGAAACCGGACCAGATTTATTTGAACTATGGCGTCCCCGAGAGCGACGACAGTTTCGGCGCCTTCCGCTGCAAGCCGGGGAGCGGCGTCGTCACGCTTTTCATCGCCGAGACGAGCGAAAAGCTCAAGCCCGGCAAAAGCGCGACGGCGATCCTCTCGGTAGGAGAGCTCCAGACCAGAATTGCAGGAAAGCTGGTCCCCAATGAAGAAGCAGGCGTCCCCAGCTTCCAGGGGCGCCTTCCGGCGACTGACCCGATCTTCGACGCCATGGCGGCCGGCGAGACGCTTACGGCGGCGGTTGGCCCCTCGAAAGAGACGGCGCCGTTGAAAGGGGCCGCGGAGAAGGTGAAAAAGTTCACCACCGCCTGCTCCAAGCCGTGATCGATGGGGAGCGAGCTGCGCCGTAGCGATCGCGCGGTCGGGCCTGGCGTCGGCGGGCGCGGCCTCGTCTTTCGCGGAGCGCGCCGCTAGAATGAGGCCATGAGCAATCACCCGCCACAGGACATGGCAAAAGCCATCTCGGGCCTCACCCCGGCGCGCCGACGCGCGCTCGATATTCTCATCGAGGCCAATCGGCCCGTCGGGGCCTATGAGATGATCGATCTCATGGCCGGCGCCGACGGAAAAAGGCCGGCGCCCGTCTCCGTCTATCGCGCGCTGGCCTTTCTGCTGGACAACGGCCTGGCGCACCGGCTCGAATCCAAGAACGCCTTCGTCGTTTGCGGACATGCGCACGCCGCCGAGGAGCCGGTGGTTTTTCTGATTTGCGAGGAGTGCGGCGAGGTGAAAGAAGCGACCTCCGCCGGCTTGGCGCGCGAGCTTTCGGCCTTGGCGAGCCAAGCGGGCTTCACGGCGCGCACGCGCGTCGTGGAGATCGCCGGACGATGCGCGCGCTGCGCGGGGGGCTGACATGAGCCCGCGCGCGCTCGATTTTCGCCCCTTCGCATTGCGCGGATTTTTGGTCCTCGCCTTTGCGCTCCTTTTCGCGGTCGCCATCGCCGCTCCCAATTATCCGGCGCTCACCGGCCGCATCGTCGATCAAGCCGGCGTCATTCCCGAAGCGACGCGCGCGAGCCTGCAGGGGAAGCTGAAGGATCTCGAGGACAAATCCGGCATTCAGCTCGTCGTCGCCACGATCAAGACGTTGGACGGCTATGACGTCGAGACCTACGCGAACGGACTCTTCCGCTATTGGAAGCTCGGCGAAGCGAAGAAGAACAATGGCGTTCTTTTTCTTGTCGCCCCGAGCGAACGCAAGATGCGCATCGAGGTCGGCTACGGACTCGAAGGCACGCTCACCGACGCGCTGTCGAAGGTGATCCTGGCCAGCGCCGTCGCTCCAAAATTCAAGGCCCGCGACTATGGCGCCGGCATCGAACGCGGCGTCGAGGGAATCATCGAAATACTGAGCGGCGACTCGGCCGAGTGGGTGAAGAAAGCTGCGCCGGAGGCGCCGCTGTTCGAGCAATATCTGCCGCTCCTGATCTTCGCGCTGTTTATCTTCATCTTCATCATGATGGCGCGCAGCGCCGGGCGGCCGACGCATTACCGGCGCTATCGGCGCGGCGGGCCGCCAATCGTTATCCTGCCTGAACGCGGCGGCGGTTGGAGCGACGGCGGCTCCTCCTGGAGCGGCGGCTCGTCGTGGGGCGGCGGAAGCTCCGACTCCGACAGCTTTTCGGGCGGCGGCGGCTCGTCGGGCGGCGGCGGCGCTTCAGGAGATTGGTGATGCGGCTCTCGACGGAAGATTTTGACCGCATCGCAAAGGCGATCGGCGAAGCCGAGCGGAAAACCTCCGGCGAAATCGTCTGCGCGCTGGCGCGCCGCTCGTCGGACTACGCTTATGTGCCGCCGCTCTGGGCGGCCTTTTTGGCGCTTGTCTCGCCCTGGCCGCTCGCGGAGTTCACCGATCTTTCCGCCAAGACGATCTATGCGGCGCAGATCGGCGTCTTCATGGTCGTCGCGCTTATCGTGTGGCAGTCGCCGGTCCGCCTCGCGCTTACCCCCCGGCTTGTGAAGAAGCGGCGCGCCGAGCGGGCCGCGATCGAGCAATTTTTCATACGTGGCGTGGCGGGCACCAAAGGCCGCACGGGCGTGCTGATCTTCGTCTCCTTCGCGGAGCATTACGCCCGCATCATCGCCGACGAGGGCTTGAACGGAAAAATCTCGGACGCGGAATGGCGGGCGGCGCTGGAGCCTTTGCTGGCCTGCCTCGTCCAGCGCCGCTGTGCGGAAGGCTTTGTCCTGACGATTCAAGAATGCGCGCGGCTGCTCGCCCGCGTCGCGCCGCCGGGGGAAGAAGGGGACGAGTTGCCGGACAAGATTTATGTGAGTTGAAACGCGGCAGTTCTTCCCAAGCCCGAGCTTTTTTTGCTTACTCAGCCCCTATTGGGGAGGCGGGCTGCGAAATGGGATTTCTGATCGTGTTTCTGGGGGGTGGGATCGGCGCCGCCGCGCGTCACGGCGTCAATCTGCTCGTCGCCAGGATGATCAGCGCGATCTTTCCCTATGGGACATTGACCATCAACGTCCTGGGGTCGTTTCTGATGGGCGCGATCGTCGGCTATTTCGCCTTGAAAGACGGCTCCTCCCAGCACTGGCGTCTCTTTCTCACCACCGGAATACTCGGCGGCTTCACCACCTTCTCGACCTTCTCGCTGGAGGCCGTCCTGCTCTACGAGCGCGGGGAGACCGTGGCCGCCAGCCTATATGTCGCGGCGTCGGTTGGTCTTTCCGTGGCGGGACTGCTTACAGGGATCTGGCTGCTGCGAGATTTTTTGTAGTCGGTTTCCCACGACCATCCAGAACGTCGAGTAAGGGGCTGTGAGCGGCGCGTGCGGGAGGGCGTCAGCCGCGCTTCTCCCGTGCGACCTCCCGCCAGCCGATGTCGCGGCGGCAGAAGCCGCCCGGCCAGTCGATTGCGTCGACCGCCGCATAGGCCTTGGCCTGCGCCTGGGCGACGCTGGGCGCCAGCGCGGTGACATTGAGCACGCGCCCGCCCGCAGCGATAAGCCTCCCGCCATCGGCCCGTGTGCCGGCGTGGGTGACGATGACGTCCTCGAAGGCCTCTGCAGCAACGACGCCGCGAATTTCCGAGCCTGTAAGCGGCGTCCCAGGGTAGCCCTTTGCGGCGAGCACGACGGTCAGCGCCGCCTGATTCGAAAAGCGCGGTCGCTCCTCCGGCAGCGCGCCGCGCGCGGCGGCAAGCATGATCGAGAGCAAATCGTCTTCCAGGCGCGGCAGAACGACCTGGGCCTCGGGATCGCCGAAGCGATTATTGTATTCGATGAGCTTCGGCCCCTCCGCCGTCAGCATCAGCCCGGCGTAGAGCACGCCGGTGAAGGGCGCGCCCTTCTCTTGCATGGCGCGCATGGTGGGCTCGATAATCTCCGCCATCACGCGCCGCTCGATCTCCGGCGTCACGACGGTAGCCGGCGAATAGGCGCCCATGCCGCCGGTGTTCGGTCCTGCGTCGCCGTCGCCGACGCGCTTATGGTCCTGCGCCGTGGCGAAGGGAACCGCGCGCGTTCCGTCGCAAATGGCGAAGAAGGAGGCTTCCTCGCCTTCGAGAAATTCTTCGATCACCACCTCCGCGCCCGAGCGGCCGAAGAGCCCTGCGAACATGGCCTCGACGGCGCGCTCGGCCTCCGCCAGCGTTTGCGCCACGACGACGCCCTTGCCGGCCGCGAGCCCGTCCGCCTTCACCACGATGGGCGCGCCCTTCTCGCGCAGATAGGCGAGCGCCTTATCCTTGTCCGCGAAGCGCTCATAGGCGGCGGTGGGAATGCCGTATTCGCGGCAGAGATCCTTGGTGAAGCCCTTGGAGCCCTCAAGCCGGGCCGCCGCCTGCGTGGGGCCGAAGGCGAGAATCCCCGCGCGCGCCAGCGCGTCGACAAGGCCGCCGATCAGCGGCTGCTCGGGCCCCACCACGACGAGGGCGATCCCCATCTCGCGACAGAAGCGCACGACGGCGTTGTGATCGCCGGCGTCGAGATCGACATTTTCGCCTGCGCGCGCCGTTCCGGGATTGCCGGGGGCGACATAGAGGCGCTTCAGAAGCGGGCTCTTCGCCAGCGCATTGGCGATGGCGTGCTCGCGCCCGCCTGATCCGATGAGAAGAATGTCCATGCGCCTTCCGCCCGAATTGAACCGAGCCTCGCTTCTAGGACGCCCGCCGGACAAAACGCAACAACGCCGCTCCGACGCGGAGAAAGCTGTGCTTGCTGCCCACTGATAGGGCGCTAGCTACGGGCCCCAGGGGGCAGTGGCCGGAGTACAAAAAATGTCAGTCACCCGGGAAGCCGCCACGTATGAAAATGCGATAGCTTATGGCGGCTTGATCGACGCAATCGGCGGGGTCGCCACGATCGTCCTCGCGATCTGCGGCCTCGTCAACATCATCCCCGCCTATCTGGCGGCCATTGCGACCATCGTCTTCGGAGTCGCGCTGCTGATCCAGGGCGGCGCAATGGTCTCCGAATATGCGCAGGTCGTTTTCCCCGCGGAAACGCGAGAAATCTCGGGAGAGTTCAGCGGCAACAGCCTCGCGGTCGTCTTTCTGGCGGGGGTCGCCGGCGTCGTGCTCGGAGTTCTCTCCCTGCTCAACCTCGTTCCGAACGTGCTGACGCCCATCGCCATCATCGGCTTCGGGGCGGCGCTCGTCTTCAGCAGCAACGCCGTCTGGCAACTTTTCCTGCTGCGCCGGACCTCACGGCCGGGGAGCGCGCGCGGCGGCGAATTACTGGCGAGCGAGATGGCCTCGGGCTCGGCTGGGCTGCAGGCGCTCGCCGGGATGGCGGCGATCGTGCTCGGGATCCTCGCTCTGGCCGGCCTTAACGAATTGGCGCTCAGTCTGGTCGCGCTTCTCGTTCTCGGCTCGACGCTGGTTCTGACGGGCAGCACGTTGAGCGCAACGGTCGTCGGCTTCATGCGGACCTGACGCCCCGCCGCCGGCCCGCCCTCGCCCCGTCCGGGAACCCCCGGCGGGGCGTCTCTTCCGGCGGCGGGGGACAATCCACTTCCCCATCGAAGCGAAAATGCTCTAAACACGGCGCCAACTTCTCTCGTTGCGAGGCGATATGGCGCGCCAGTTCATCTACCACATGCAGGGCCTCACCAAGACCTATCCGGGCGGGAAGAAGGTCTTGGACAATATCTACCTTTCGTTCTACCCGGACGCGAAGATCGGCGTGCTGGGCGTCAACGGCGCGGGTAAGTCGACGCTGCTGCGCATCATGGCCGGCATCGACAAGGAGTTCACCGGCGAGGGCTTCGTCGCGGAAGGCGCCCGCGTAGGCTATCTGCCCCAGGAGCCGCAGCTCGATCCGGCGCTGAACGTGCGCGACAACGTCATGCTCGGCGTCGCGGAGAAGAAGGCCATTCTCGACCGCTACAATGATCTCGCCATGAATTATTCGGACGAGACCGCCGACGAGATGACCAGGCTCCAGGACGAGATCGAGGCCAAGGGCCTGTGGGATCTCGACAGCCAGGTCGATCAGGCGATGGACGCGCTCGGCTGCCCGCCCGACGACGCGGACGTCACCAAGCTCTCGGGCGGCGAGCGGCGGCGCGTGGCGCTGTGCCGCCTGCTGCTCGAACAGCCCGAGATGCTGCTGCTGGACGAGCCGACGAACCATCTCGACGCCGAGACGGTGAACTGGCTCGAAGGCCATTTGCGCAACTATCCGGGCGCGATCCTGATCGTCACCCACGACCGCTACTTCCTCGACAATGTGACGGGTTGGATTCTCGAGCTCGATCGCGGTCGCGGCATTCCCTACGAAGGCAATTACACGAGCTGGCTCAAGCAGAAGCAGAAACGCCTCGCGCAGGAAGCTTCCGAAGACAAGGCGCGCCAGCGCGCGCTGGAAGCGGAGAGCGAGTGGATCGCCTCCTCGCCCAAAGCCCGTCAGGCCAAGAGCAAGGCCCGCATCCAGCGCTATGAGGAGCTCGTCTCCAAGCAGGGCGAGAAGGCGCCGACCACAGCGCAGATCATCATTCCGGTGGCGGAGCGCCTCGGCGCCAACGTCATCGATTTCGAGCACATCACCAAGGGCTTCGGCGACACGCTCCTGATCGACGATCTCTCATTCAAGCTGCCGCCCGGCGGCATCGTCGGGGTGATCGGGCCGAACGGCGCGGGCAAAACCACGCTTTTCCGTATGATCACCGGTCAGGAGAAGCCCGACAACGGCTCGATCACCATCGGCGACAGCGTGCAGCTCGGCTATGTCGACCAATCCCGCGACGCGCTTCACGCCAACAAGACCGTGTGGGAAGAGATCTCCGAAGGCAATGAGGTGATCTATCTCGGCAAACGCGAGATCAATTCGCGCGCCTATTGCTCGGCCTTCAACTTCAAGGGCTCGGATCAGCAGAAGAAGGTGGGCCAGCTCTCGGGCGGCGAGCGCAACCGCGTGCATCTCGCCAAGATGCTCAAGAGCGGCGCCAATGTCCTGCTGCTCGACGAGCCGACCAACGATCTCGACGTCGAAACGCTGCGCGCGCTCGAAGAGGCGCTGACCGATTTCGCCGGCTGCGCCGTGATCATCTCGCACGACCGATTTTTCCTCGACCGCATCGCCACGCATATCCTTGCGTATGAGGGCGATTCGCATGTCGAATGGTTCGAAGGAAACTTCGCCGACTACGAGGAGGACAAGAAGCGGCGCCTCGGCGTCGACAGCGTCATTCCGCACCGGCTGAAGTATAAGAAGTTCACGAGGTAAAAACGCCGAGAGGCGCCGGATCGTGCGTCCCCGCACAAAGATCCGGCGCATTTTCCTTTATTTTCGTCACGCAACTGAAGGTTCGTGGCGAGAAGGCTCAAGTGAAAACGCCTTTCCTTTGGATTCCCGGCCAGGGCTGCGACAGGGCCGCGCTGGCCCGGATGCGCCGTAGCTTTCCCCGCCCGCGCGAACCCATGGGCGAAGCATGGTTTATGGGAGAGACGCGCGCCCTTTTTTGGGAGCTGCTCGGCGAGCTCGACACGCTGTCAATGGAGCATCTGGGGCCGGCGCTCTACGAGATCGGCAGCGGCACGAAGAACCTCGGCGAGCGGAACGAATGGACCGACTGGTTCCATTACATACTGGCGCAAACTTTGCCGCGCGCGCACGAAACCTATGCGTTCCATTCGCTCGTCGAATCGCTCGCGACAACGTTTTTTCTGCTGTATCCCGAAGACATATTGCGCGAACCCTACAAGGGCTTCCGCCGAGACGCGCTCGATACGCTCGGGCGGTCCATGATGAACGCCGAGTGCTGGGACGGCGACCGCGTCAGGATCGGCGCATTTCTTCACCGCTATTACAATGAGCAGGCTGGCGCTTGGTTTTGGCGCGACGCAAGCGGCGATTTCGCGGCCTCGATGTTCTTCTGCCTAAAATATCTTGGCTCGGAAGAAGTCGCGCCGTGGTTGCGCTCCGTTCTGGCGATCACAGACCCGCATTGGCGGTCGCAGATCATCGTCTGGTTCGTCGGCGCCCATGATCTGCTTGCGGGCCGCTTTCTCGATCCCTCGGGCTATGAGGTGACCGACTGCCCCAGCCTGTCATGGGAGGCCTCGCATCTCCTGAAGCGCGATACGCGCGATGGCGTAACCCCCCATTTCCTTCCTCGGCCCAACCGCGAGGCAGCCCTTGCGACGCTCGAGGCATTCATGGACGACGACCTGTATCTGGAGTGGCTCTGCTCCATCTCGGAATTCGACTACCTCGAAAGCGAACTTGCGGATTTGCCGGAGCGCTTTCGCGAGCTCTACATTTTGGACGCGCCTGCGCCCTTGTGAGTCGGCGGCTGGCCGAAAACCTTCCGCAGCTCCGCCTTCGCCGCCTCCAGCACGCGCCGCCGCTCCGGGGGTAAATCCTTGCCCGCGCGGTTGATATAGAACGTCAGCATCGACATGGCCGAACGGAAGGGCGTCGCCTTGCGGCGCGCGCTCGCCTCAGCGGAACGCTTCAGCGAAAGCGCGACCGCCTCGGGGTCCGCGAGCGTGAAGACGCCCGGTTCGAGATCGAGCGCATTGCTGCGCCGTGTGACCTCGCCGGACCAATAGGCTTTCTTCTCCGCCGGCCGCGCCATCAAAATTTCTCCCGGAAACCAAGCTGGTGGACGCCAGGAAGAACGGAAGACCGCTTTCGAAAGAAAAAAGGCCCGACAGCGGCGCGGCCGGGCCGATGCCCCTGAAATGCCTGCAGGAAACACAAACAAGCCGCCTCTTTCCGGAACCCCTTTCAGGGCGCCCGCGCACAAAGGAGTCAGATGGGCCCCGGGCCTGAAAAAATGCGGGCATGAGGAGCGCGGTCCAGCGCCGCCACTGCCACGATTTCGCCATCCGGTCATGGCCAGCTGGCCGGACTGAGAGTGAGTGGGGCGAATCGAGAGGAACGGCATCGAAATGAGATCGACGACCTGCGCCGCAACCTTGTCGGCTCTCGTCCTCGCTGGCTGCGCCCCGACGGGGTCGCCCGTGGCTTCCGCGCCTGAGTCCTACGCCAACGAGCCGCGCCCGGAGACGGCGTTAACCGGCAAGGACGGTCTCCACGCCCGCATCGCCCATTTTGCGCGGCTCTACGATATTCCGGAGTCGCTCATCCACCGCTCGGTGCGCCGGGAGAGCAATTACAATCCGGCGGCCCGCCACGGCCCCTATTGGGGCCTGATGCAAATCCGACACGACACCGCGAAGCACATGGGCTATAGCGGCCCGGCGAACGGGCTGCTCGACGCTGAGACGAATCTCACCTACGCCGTGCCCTATCTCGCCAACGCCTACGCGCTCTCAGGCGGCAGCGAGACGCGCGCGATCCGGCTCTATGCCGGCGGCTACTATTATGAAGCAAAGCGGCGCGGGATGCTCGGACTGCTCCACAAGGAGCCTCTGACGGCGAAGTAAGGTCACTCCTTGGCGGCGCCGGGCGTGAAGGTGGAGCGCACGCGCCCGCCCTGCCCGCCGCCGCCCTGCACGGTGGCGACCCCGCTCGTCACGTCATAGACGAGGCGCTCGCCCTTCACGATATTCTCGCCCTGGGTCAGCGTCACATTGCCGGTCAGATAGACCTTGTTCTCGGCCTTGTCGTAGGTGCCGTGGTCCCCCGTGCCGACCTGATCTTTGGAGACCATCGTCACGGGCCCGTCGGCCTCGATGTGCTTCACCCGGTCGTTGCTGGTCGCGGCGCCCGGCGCCCCCTTGCCTTCCAGAAAAATGGTGATGCGCGTGGCCTTCAGCGTCGAGGGGCCATTGGTGACGATCACGCTGCCCGAATAGACAAGCTTCTGCTCGCGGTCGAAATAATCGAGCTTGCCGGCGTCGATGTTGAGCGGGTCCTTTGCGCTCGCGCCGGGGAGAATCCCGCCGGAGCGACCCTTGGCGATGGCCGGCGCGGCCGCGGCGATGAACAGCGCTGAAACGCCGGCGAAGATGGCTGCTTTTTTCATTCCTATCTCACTGGCGCGCGCGCGTCGGGTTTTGCGCCTTGCGGCGGCGGGCCGTCCTCGCCGTAAAGCACGGAATGGACATTGCCGGAAAAAGTCGCGCGCAGCTCCTTTTGCGAAAATTCGATCGAATCGGCCTCGACCTCGCCGCCGCTTATCGTCAGGACGACACGTTTGTCGGAGGTCATGACGCTTGCGCTGAAGTCCATCTCGGCGGCTGCCGTCCGCATTTCGAAATTCTTTTTATCGGAAATGACGACGCCCCCGTGCATTTTGGCCTGGTTGCTCTTTGTGCTGTAATGCGCTTTCGCCGCCGTGAGAACGATCGGCTGCTCGCCTTCGCTTTCGACGCGCACGTCGAGCCCGTCGAGATCGAAGACGTCGGGGGAGGTGATGTCCTGCACGCCGACGCGCGCCCTCACTTCATAGGGCTTCCCATCCTTGCGATAGCCAACGAGCTTCGGCGTTTCGATGACAATGCGGGTTCCCTTGAGAGCGATGCGCGACAGATTGAGATCGATGGGCAAAAGGCGCACCGAACTCGCCAGGAGGCCGATCCCGACAATGCCAACCGTCCCGCCGACGCCCCAGAAAATCAAACGGCGCAGTCGCGCGACCCGCGCCGTATGGCGCAGGGCGTCGGGAAAGGCGCTTTCGCGCCCCTCGGTGAGCGCGGCGAGCCGATCGCGGGCTCCCGGAGCCTGAGACGAAGGCGTACGCCGGCCTTTTCCAGGCGGCGGCTCACCGGGCGGGGACGGCGCGGGTCTCACATCGACGGCGTCGCTCATGCCGGGATCATCGGGCGGCGCCGTGGCGAATTCGAGGCGCCGCCTCATTCATGGGAAAAGATGTCGGTCTCGGGCCAGCCCGCGAGATCGAGCCGGGCGCGCGTCGGCAAGAAGCCGAAGCAGGCGTCGGCGAGGTCGGCGCGCCCCTCGCGCGCCAGCAAGACGTCGAGCTTCTCCTTGAGCTGATGAAGGTAGAGAACGTCAGAGGCGGCGTAGGCCTGCTGGGCGTCTGTCAAGGTCGCGGCGCCCCAGTCGGAGGACTGCTGTTGCTTCGAGATTTCGACGCCTGTCAGCTCGCGCACGAGGTCTTTCAGGCCATGCCGGTCGGTGTAGGTCCGGGTAAGCTTGGAGGCGATCTTGGTGCAATAGACCGGCGCAGGCATGACCCCGAAGGTCTTGGCGAGGATCGCAAGGTCGAAACGCGCGAAATGAAACAATTTCAGCACGTTCGGGTCCGTCAACAGCCGCACCAGATTCGGCGCCTCGGTCTGGCCCTTGGCGATCTGGACGAGTTCGGCGTCGCCGTTTCCGAAAGAAAGCTGCACCAGGCAGAGCCTGTCGCGATGCGGATTCAAGCCGAGCGTTTCGGTGTCGATGGCGACGATGGGGGACAAAGCGGCCGCCGAGGGGAGATCGCCCTGATGGAGTCTGATGGTCATTGCGCCTGATTCGTCGAGGATGATTTCGTTATCCTATCCGAAAAGCGGAAGGCATGTCGAAGCCAGGGCGGTCTACTTCTTCCGGCCGGTCCCGCCGCCGCGCTTGGCCGAGCCCCCGGTGAAGGGACGCTCGCCCTTCTGCAGCCGGTCGCCCACAAATCTCGCCCAGCCGATCAGCAATTCGCAAACCGAGGCCGTGACCGTGGCGTAGCGGAAATTGGGATTTGCCGCCAGGGCGCGCAAGGACAAGCCCAGGTAATGGGCTTCGACGAGCGCCTGCTCCAATCTGGCCTTCTCGCTTTCGCACCCATGAGCGGCCTCTTCCCCGTCGGTCTCCGCCATCGAAAATTACCCCCTAATCCCCGGCGCTGCGACGCGGCGCGCCATTTTCGACGACGAAGAGAAGTCGTAGCCTTGGCTCCACGGCAGGTTTGTAAACATGGCGTTAGCATTTTGCCCGTTACGCGATCGTTGCTTGGGAGCGTCGCATTCGAGTCGAATTGCAACTGTCTCAAAAGCGTCATCGCCGCGTCTTCACGGGGGCGTGTGCAAGAGGCGTGGGGCACTTGCCAGACGCGCGTCGCGCGTCCACTGTCTTTGCGTCGCAGCCCATCGCGGGAACTCAACGTGGCCGACGGGACGAACATGCTGAATGGCGCCGAGGGGCGGTTCAACGCCCTGTTCATCGAATTGTCGGTCCGGCTGTTCCTGATCGGCTTTCTCGTTTATTGGAGCTTCGTCATCATCCAGCCTTTCGGGGCGATGATCGTCTGGAGCGTCGTCCTCGCCGTCGCCCTGTTTCCTTTCTTCGACAGACTGTCCGCCTGGCTCGGCCGCCGGGAGGCGATCGCCGCTGCGCTCATCACCCTGGCGGCGCTGGTCCTGGTCATCGGACCGGTGACGTGGATGGGCGTCGGGGTCATCGACCCGGTCAGAAGCCTGATCGCCGGATTGAACAATGGCGATCTTGCGGTCCCGCCGCCGCCCGAGTCCGTCCGAGGCTGGCCGATCGTCGGCGCGCAAATCCACGCCTATTGGGAGCTCGCCTCCACCAATCTCAAGAGCGCGCTGGCGCAGATATTGCCCTCGCTCAAGCCCGTCGGCGAATATCTGCTGGACATGGCCCGCAATGCGGGGGTCGGCACGCTGAAATTCCTTCTGTCGGTCATTCTCTCCGGCTTCCTGCTCGCCTATGGGGGACAGCTCATGATCGGCGCCCGGGCGCTGGCGCGCCGCATCGACCCTGCCAATGGCGAGAAATATCTCAGCCTCGCCGGCGCCACGATCAACGCCGTCTCACGCGGAGTCATGGGCCTTTCCATCATGCAGGCCGTCATCGGCGGGCTCGGCATGTGGCTCGCCGGCGTGCCGGCCGCGAGCCTTCTGACCATCGCCATTCTGGTTCTCGGCATCATCCAGATCGGGCCGCTTCTGGTCGTCGCGCCGGTGGTTTTCTGGGCATGGACGACTCTCGAGACGCCCGCCGCCATTGGGCTCACGGTCTGCATGCTGACCGTCAACTACATGGACAATGTAGCCAAGCCTTTCATCTTCGCGCATGGGCTGTCGACGCCGATCCCCGTTATTTTCATCGGCGTGATCGGCGGCGTTCTCGCGCATGGGATCGCCGGCCTCTTCGTCGGCCCCGTCGTGCTCGCAGTGGTTTGGGAAGTTGGAACCGCCTGGATCGCGGAAGAGATCGCGCCCGCGCCGGAGAAGGCCGCCGCGGAGGAGAGCCCGCCCCAGCTTTTGTCTTCGCCTCGGGAAGGGGCCGAGGCCGCTTGAGAGCCACCCCCGGGGCCGCGAGCCTCAAGCTCGCGGTTTCTGTTGTCAGCGCCCCTGCAGCGCCTGCAGCACCTTGAGGCTCGCCCTGCCATTGCGCGGCAGACCGACGCGGCCCTGATAATCGGCGATGGCTTCCTTCGTCTTCGTCCCGATCACGCCATCGGGATCGCCGACGTCGTAGCCCGCGCGAATGAGGAGCGACTGAAGCTCCCGCCGCTCCGCCCGCGACAGGCCCGGATCGTCCGTCGGCCAAGGCGTCTGGATGCCGGGACGTCCGCGCAGCCGGTCCGAGAGAACGCAAATGGCGAGGGCGTAGGACTCGGCGGCGTTATAGGCGTAGATGGCGTCGAAATTCTTGGTCACGAGAAAGGCGGGGCCGTTGTGGCCCGCCGGCAGCAAAAGCCCCGCCGAGCCCCCGCCGAGCCCGGAGCCGTCGAGCCGGGTGACGCCACGCGCCTCCCAGAACGACATGGGCTGCTTGCGCGTGCGGCCGGAGGGGCCTGAGTAGCCGTCCGGCAGCCGCACCTCGAATCCCCAATGTTCGCCCGAGCGCCAGCCGCTCTTTCTCAGATAGTTGGCGGTCGAGCCCAGCGAGTCGGCGGCCGAGCTTGCGATGTTGCGCCGTCCGTCGCCGTCAAGATCGACGGCCGCGCCCAGGAAGGTCGAGGGCATGAATTGCGTATGGCCGAAGGCGCCCGCCCAGGAGCCCAGGAACTCGTCGGCGCGAATGTCGCCGCTGTCGAGAATCTTCAGCGCGGCGACGAACTCCTTGCGCCAGTATTCGTTGCGGCGCGGGGCCTCGCAAGCGAGCGTCGCCAGCGACTGCACGACGGGGCGCTTGCCGAAGCTCTTGCCGAAGTCGCTTTCGACGCCCCATACGGCGACGACGGTCGCCGGATCGACGCCATAATGCGATTGCGCGGCATGCAGCGCGCTCCCGTGTTTGTGCAGCATGGCGCGCCCTTCCTCGACGCGCTCCTCGTCGACCAGTCCCGCGACGTAATCCCATACAGGCGTCGTGAACTCCGGCTGCTTGTCCATGAAGGTGACGGCGTCATTGGGCTGAAGGCCATCCGTCGCCGAGGCGATCGTCTGTTGGCTCACGCCCGCGCCCGCCGCCGCGTGACGCAGGCCTGAAAGACAAGAGGACCATTCCGCGCGGGCCGGGCCCGCGAGGAGAAGAAAAGCGGCCGAAGCCAGGAGAAAGTGATTCGCCTTCATGCCCGGAGGGTAGCGCAACAAGGGTTGTTTTTCATTCGCCGCCGCCATCTCCGCCGCTCCGTTCGCGTAAACTTGCCTGCGGCGCCGCTTGATGGGCGGCTAAGCAGCCCTATCACTCAGTATCCGCCACCCGCTTCGAAAATAAGGCGCCGCAAGGAAACACCCTTCGGCGCAGGGCCTGACTTTCGTTTGGAAATCGGAGATCCGCCATGGCGCGCATCGGTCGTAGTCTCATGCTCGCATTGGCCGCCGGCGTCGCCGGCGGCGCCGCGGCCACATTGCTGCAGCGCGAGAACGGAAAGACGAATTCCATCGCCAAGGGCGCGGTGCGCGCAGGGCTGCTCCTGTTCGAGCGGGCGCGGGGCGTCGTCGGCGAGATCACCGAGACGATGAGCGACGTCGTCGCCGAAGTCCAAAACGAGCTCGAAGAGGAGAGGGGCGTCGCAGCCGCCGGAGACAACCCCGAGGAGCATGTCGTGCCGTTCGGCGCAAAGTCGTCCCACGAGTCCGAAAGGAAGGTCCATGGCTGAGAGGCCGGACGCCTATATAGTCCACAAGACGCCTTCCCGGCTGCGGTTGAAGATACCGGCAAGGCGGCGCGACGAGACTTTTTTCGCCAATGCTGCAAAATCGCTAGAGCGAATCCCGGGCGTCAAGACGGAAGTCAATCCCTACACATCGAGCATTCTCTTGCAGGGCGCGAGGGTTGCAGAGGCCTTGAGCGCGCTCGGCGAGGACGCGCCGTTCAGGATCAAAGGCGCCCCCCAGGAAAAAGGTTTGCAGCTGGAGCAATTACGCCAGCAGCTTCAGACCTTCAGTGACGAATTCGCGCAGCTGACAGGCGGCGGCGACGCGCGCGCCTTCGTCGTTCTGTCGCTCGTTATTTCCGGCATCGTGCAGCTGGCGCGCGGAAATATTGGCCCCCCCGCTTTGACTCTTCTTTGGTACGCCGGAGAAGCACTCAGGTTCTGGCCATCGAACCCCCTTCAAAAAGCGGCAACCCCACGTTGACGCCCCAACTGCTCGCGCCTTTGCGCCACGAGGAACTCACCCTCCTCCACTCCGCTGTGCCGGGCCGCCTCAGAGTGTCCGTGCCTGGCCTAAAGGGAGCCAAGCGGCTGAAGCTCGCGCTGGAAGGCGCGCTCAGAAGCGGGCGCGCCGTCAAGGAGGCGACCGCCAGCGCCGCAACGGGAACGCTGCTCGTCCTCTTCGATCCCAAATTTACGAACGCGAGGATCATCGAAGCCATCGAGGACGCGCTTACCCGTTACCGCGCGGGCCGGCTGGAGCCCAAGGGCGGACAGCCACGCCCGGCCCCGTGGCATCTGCTGGACGTAGACGCAGCGTTGAAGCGGCTGCGCAGCTCCACGAAAGGGTTGTCGATCAAAGCCTTCGAGAGCCGGCTGCGGCGCTATGGGGAAAATGCGCTTCCGGCCGTCCCCGGCCGCGCCCGGATGGAAATCCTGCTGGAGCAGTTCAATAGCCTCCCCGTCGCGCTGCTGATCGGCGCGGCCGCTTTGTCTCTTTTCACCGGCGGCGCGGCCGACGCCGTGGTCGTCCTGTCGGTCGTGGCGCTCAACGCAGGGATTGGCTTTGTCACGGAAAATCGCGCCGAGCGCGCGGTGCGCGCCCTTTCCCACCCCTTCGGCGGCGGCGTTCCGGTCATCAGGGACGGAAAAAGCCAGATCGTCGCCATTGAAAGCACTGTGCCGGGCGATGTGCTGGAGCTGCGCCCCGGCGTCATCGTCGCCGCCGACGCGCGGGTGATCGTCGCGGACGGTCTGATGGTCAACGAAGCCACGCTGACGGGCGAAAGCGCGCCTGTGCAGAAATTGCCGCAGCCGCTTCCTGCGGACGTCGCGCTCGCGGATCGCACGAACATCGTCTATCGCGGGTCGGCCGTCACGGGCGGCAGCGGACTCGCTGCCGTCGTAGCCACGGGCGCCGCCACGGAGATCGGGAGGCTGCAAAGCTTCCTCTCCGTCGCCAATGCGCCGGAGACCCCTTTGCAGAAGCAGCTGGGCCGCCTGGGGCGCCAGCTCACCTTGATCGCCAGCGGCGCCTGCGTCGCGGTCTTTTTCGTCGGGCTGTTGCGAGGCTATGGCTTCTTCGCCACGCTGAAAAACGCGGTCGCCTTGGCTGTCGCCGCCATCCCCGAAGGCCTGCCGACGCTCGCGACCACGACGCTCGCGCTCGGCGTCAGAGAAATGCGCCGACATCATGTGCTGATCCGCCGTCTCGACGCCGTCGAGACGCTGGCTTCCGTGGAGGTCGCATGCCTCGACAAGACGGGGACGCTGACCTTCAACCGAATGTCCGTCACCGAGATCAGCTGCGGAGGCCGCATCTATCGTAGCGCAGGCGATCGCATATGCGACGACTCCACCGCGCCCGTGCGTCTCGACGCCGCTCCCTGCTTGAAAAGATTGGCGCAGGTCGTCGCCTTATGCAACGAAGCGCCAACGATCGGCGAGGAAAACAAAGGCAACGGGCCGCCTTCCGCGACGGAGGCGGCGCTGCTCGCGTTCTCGGAAGACGCCGGGATCGACGTCGCGCAGCTGCGCCGCGATTATCCGCTCGAACGCGTTTCCTATCGAACCGAGCGTCAGCTCTTCATGACGACGCTCCACAAGACTTCGCGCGGGACGATCGCCGCCGTCAAGGGAAGTCCTGAAAAAGTCCTCGGCCTTTGCAACCGCATCCACATGGGCCGCGAGGCGATCGAGCTGACCGATGCGCTGCGCGCCGATGTCGAGAAGGAAAACGCACGGCTTGCCAGCATGGGCCAACGCGTTCTGGGCGCCGCATATCTGGAGTTCGCGGGCGACGCGCCGCCGAAGGGCGCTCTGATATTCATCGGGCTGATCGGCCTCGCCGACCCGCTGCGTCCCGGCGTCGCCGAGCTTCTCGCAACATTGCGCCGCGCCGGCGTCAGCCCCGTCATGATCACGGGCGATCAGAGGAAAACCGCCGAGGCGGTTGCGCGCGCCCTCGACCTCGGCAATGGCGAGCTGCGCATCGTCGATTCCGACGCCATCGCGGATTTGAAAGCGGCGCCCGGCCACCTGCGCGAGGTTCCGCATGTTTTCGCACGCGTCACGCCGGGCCAGAAGCTCGAAATCGTCGAGGCCTTGCAGCGCTCGGGACGAGTCGTCGCAATGACCGGCGACGGGGTCAATGACAGCCCCGCGCTGAAAGCGGCGGATATCGGCGTCGCCATGGGATTGAGCGGCAGCGAGGCGGCGCGCGATGTGGCGCATATCGTCTTGCAGGACGACAGACTTCAATCGCTGATCCCGGCGATCGAGCTGGGGCGCGCGACGCACGCCAACATCCGACGCGCCATCCGCTACCTGCTCGCCACGAATATGAGCGAGATCCTGCTGATGCTGATCGCCCCGGCTGCAGGCCTCGGGCAGCCGCTGACGCCGGCGCAGCTCTTGTGGATCAATCTCGTGACCGACGTCGCGCCGGCCCTCGCGCTCGGACTCGAGCCGCCGCATCGCGATGTCCTTCGCGCGCCGCCCATGACGGCGCATGAGAACATCATAGACGCGCGCTCGGCCCCCGCCCTCGCCCGCGACGCCGGGCTGATCTCCGCGGCGTCCTTCGGCTCCTATCTCTATGGCGTCTGGAGATATGGCGCCTCGCCGCGAGCGCGCACGATCTGCTTCACCAACATCGTCGCGGCCCAGTTGCTGCATGCCTTGGCCTGCCGGTCGCGGGAACATAGCGTCTTCAGCAGAGAGCTCCCTCCCAACCGCCTGCTATCCGCCGTCGTCGCCGGCTCCCTGATCGTGCAGGCGGCAATCTCGGCGACGCCGCCGATACGGCGGCTTCTCGGCATTGCGCCGATAAGCATCGTGGACGGCGCTGTCGCCCTCGCCGCCGCGCTGGCGCCGCTCCTCGTCACGGAGCTCCAAAAAGCAGCCAGGCGCCGAGGCGACGGCGGCGCGGAAGAATGACATAAAAATGTCATCCGTCGCTTGAAGCAGCCTAAAAAGGGACGATTTCCGTTCGCGGTGGCCTTTTCTTACATGGAGGATGAAATGGCGCTGCTGGAAGACGTGGTGAAAGGGGAAGGTGCTGGACCGCTCGTGCTCGGCGTTGGAGCGATCATGCTCGCTCCGACTTTATTGCCCGCGCTGGGGCGAGTGCTGCGCCCGGTGGCGAAAGGGATCATCAAGACCGGAATGAGCGTCTACGAGAATACTTTCGCGACGATGCGGGAAGCGACGGGCGACCTCATCGCGGAGGCGCGCGCCGAGCTCGAGCACGAAGGCCACAAGCAGGAGCCGCCTCATAGGCGGGAGGCTCACCCGGCAGGACATGCGCCGGCATGACGCCGGAGGGCGCCAGCGAAGAAGTCCGCCGACGTTACGCCCTGTTTGAAATCACACTGGGCGGCATCGGCTGAAGCCATGCGTCGGATCACGATGCGGCGGTCCGACGCATGCAATTCTTATTGGCAGATCCGCCGCGGCCGGGAGCCGATTTCAACGCCATACTCGTCGAAGACTGGCCGGCGCTCGATCCAGCAGCGCGGCGGCGGGGGCGGTGGGGCGTAATAGACCGGCGGAGGGGCCGGCTGGGCGAGCGCGCCGCCGGCCATGGCGCCGAGCGCAAAGCCGCCGATGCCGGCGGCGACAGCCGCGCCGGCGGAGTCGGCGCGCGCGGGCGCGGCCGAGAAAGCCAGGGCTCCAATCGCCGAAGCGGCGAGGATCATGGCGATGGTTTTTCTCATCTCATCTCTCCCAAAAGGACGATGGGGCCGGGATAGCCGCTTCACATCGCGACGTTAACTATAGGCGTTGAACCGTAAATGAGCGGCGAAAACTTGGCGCTTGGGCCGCTCTCCGTCTAAATCGCCGAGACTTTGGCTTTCGTGACCGGCTTAGCGGCCGGCTTGGCCGTATTGGCGGAGTCGTTCGGATCCTTCACGTTCCCCCATCCGCCCTTGGGCGGCAGGACGTCATTCGCCTCCCGGATTGGCTCCTTGGCGTGGAAGCCCGCCGCGAGCGCCTTCGCAGCCGCAAGCTCCTTCGAGTCCAGGCGCGCGCTGACGTCGTCCCTCTTCTTGGCGGCGTCCGCGTCACCCTGCGCCGCCGCAGCCGAGAACCAGAGATAGGACTGGGTGAGGCTCTGTCCGACGCCGAGGCCGCGGGCGTAGAGGATCGCGAGATTAAATTGGCTGTCGCGCACGCCGAGCTCCGCCGCCTTGCGAAACCAATCCGAGGCCGCCACGTAATCGGGCTTCCCGCCCTCGCCGCCTTCGGCGAGCAGCACGGCGAGATTATGCATCGCGCGGGCATTCCCCGCGTCGGCGGCCTGCTGGTAATATCTCCTGGCGCGCGCATAGTCGCGGTCGACGCCGACGCCCTTCTCGTAGAGCGATCCGACCCGATATTGCGCCGGGGCAAGGCCCTGGGCCGCCGCCTTTTCAAACCATTGCGCCGCGATTTTGGCGTCACGCGCCACGCCGCGGCCGTCGGCGTAGCGCACCGCAAGCTCATATTGCGCGACCCGGTCTCCCTGCTGCGCGAGCGACCTGATCACATCGAGCGCGTCGGATGGCGCGAGCGGGGCGAGATTTCCAATCGACCCGACCGGCGTCGAGTCCATATTCTCGGTGCGCGGCGCAATCATGCGGGCCGGCGGCGCCTTTGAAGATTGGGGAGCGGCGCCGGCGGGCGCCTCGGCCCGCGACGGCGGCGCGACGACAGGCGCCGCCGAAGGAGCCTCCGCCTTCGGCGCCGGGGCGGGCGGCGTTTCCTCGCCGGCTGGGGCCGCCTCGGTGATCTCGTGGCCCCCATGAGAATTGACAGTCGCGCCCTGGATGCCGACGCGCGCGATCTGATAGGCGCCGACCAAAAGCACCAAAGCGCCAAGGCCCAGCAGCAACGGACGCTTGCGCTCCTGAATCGCGCCGACGACGCCCTTGGCCGCGCTTTCGTCCTCGACCGGCGCGCTGGCCGGCCGGGCGGCGGCGCGACGCGCCTGCTGCGCCTTTCCGACCGCCTCGGCGTCCGCCGCCGCCTGCTGCGCCGCCCGGCGCGCCGCCGCGATGAAATCGGTCTGCACGGCTTCAGGGCGCCCGGAGCTGGGTTCGGACGACCCGAACCCGGGCTCACGGCGCTGGGGCCGCTGGGAGCCCGGCGGCAAAAGCAAATCCGTCAGATCTTCGTTTCCAACCGTTTCGCCGCGCGGGGCCGGACGCGGCTCGATTGCGAGCTCAGGCGCGCGCGCGATGCGCGGCGCCGGTTCATCGTGGCGCCCCGCGGGGATCGGCGTCCGGAAGGCGGCCGAATCGACGCGGATTTCATTCAGCTCTTCCTCGAAGACCGCCAGACGCTCGACCACGCGTTCGAGCGTCTCGTGCACGGCGAGCAGAGTCTCGTGGGTGCGCTCGCTGCTGTCGTCCTGAATCTTGCGGATGTCGGCGAGCTCTCGCTCCAGCGCTTCCCGCAGCGCGTTCGAGTCGGGGTTCGCCTGACGCAGAATGTCTTGCGTCGCGCGGCGCACCGCCTCCTCGGCCGCCTGCGTCGTCGCCGCCGTGGTTTCCTCCATTTGCGTGACGAGACCGGCGATCCGCGCTTCGACGCCTGCGAGCGCGGCGCCGTTGGCGTCGCTGCGATCGAGGCGCTGCGACAGGGCGCTGATCTGGCGTTCGAGCGCCCGCATGGCGCCCGTATCCCCGCGCGGATCGAGCGCCTGGTCCATGCGCGCGGCGAGCTGCCCAACGAGCGCGGCCAGCTCGTTCTGCTGCGATTCGACGCGATGACTCTCCTCGGCGCGGTGGGAAAGCGCGGCCTGCATGCGCTCGAGGCGCTGAGAAATCTCGTCGAGCTGCGGATTGCTCCGCGGCGCGGCGAGAAGGGCGCCAAGCTTGGGATTGACGCTCGGATCCTCCAGACGCTCGACCTTGGCGCAAAGGTGGTCAAGCTGGTTCTGGATGACAGTAAAATCCCCGCCCTTCGAGCCCGAGGCGATGGCGGCCTCGATCTTGTTGTCGAGAGACCGCACGAGCTCTTCGATATAGCTCACATCCGCCGACGGCGACGCGCTCCGGTCCAGCCGCTGTGCAAGCGTCTCGCGGACGAAATCGATGCGCTGCGCCAGCTCGGCGAACTGCCGGTCGGCGACGGGGCGGGCCAGCATTTCCTCGATGCGCGCAAGCGAATCCGCCAGAGGCGGCTCAAGCCGGTTTTCCAAGCGGTCGAGCTTGCGGCCAAGCTCTTCGAAGCCGGGCCCATGCGGCCGATCGTCGAGCGCCGAGTCTATTTTGCGTCCGAGACTGGTCACGAGCTGCTCGATCGAAGCGGCGTCGACCGGCTTCTGGGCGGCGACGCTCTCCAGCCGCTCGCCGAGCGCGCGTCCCAGCGCGTCGATCCGCTCGCCGAGCTCATCGAAACGCTTCGCGCCCGCGTCGAGAACGGCCTCGTCGAACTTCGCCGCGAGCTGCTCGAGGCGGCTGTTGAAGCTGTCCAGGCTTGCGCTCGTCTCGGCGGCGACGATGGCCCGGATCGAGCGCGCGAGCTCGCCCATGTCGAGCGCGGCGGCGGCCTGGGCGGGCCCGATCGTGGCGTACGAGAGGGCGTCGACGCGTTGCGTCAGATCGAAGAGCCGGGTTTCGAGCTTTTCGACCGGCAGCGGGCGCGCCGCCATCGCGGAAAGCTGATCCTTGATCTCGCGCGTCTGAGCCGAAAGTTGCCGGATCGCCGAGAGGTCGACGCCGCTCGGCTGCTGCATCGCGTCGAGCCGGCGGCCGATCGCCTGGACGTCGGCGTCGAGGCTTCGCAAGATCGGGCTCGGATCGAGTTCCTTGACGACGGATCGCAGCTCTCCCGCAATGCGCTCGGCCGGCGCCAAGAGGTCGTCGGCGACGCCGCGCAGCCGTTGTGTCTCGATTCGCTGGGAGAGATCGCGAAGCGCCGCCTCTACGGCCAGTATGGACGCGCGCGGCGCAAGATCGCCGACGGCGCGCGACATCTCCTCGACTTCGCGACGAAGGCTCTCGACCTGCCGCATCATGACCATCTGCTGTTCGCCGCGCTCTCCGCTGTGCTGACGAAGGCTTTCGATTTGCTGCGACAGCAAATTCAGCGACTGGTCGAGAGCGGCGAAGCGCATGGCCGGCGGCTCGCCTCCCCACACATCCGGTTCGGGCGCGGGCGGCGGCGCGACGGGTTCGTCCAGGACCCGCTGGCGCTGGGTAATCTCGGCGATGGCGTCGACGAACGGGCGGCGGGTCAATGGCTGGGCGGATCTCAGACCCTGATCCAAAGCGGCGGCGCTCGCGCCGCTCATCGCGGCGCTGGCGGTCGAGGACACGGCGACCGGCGGCGCAGACCGCTCGCTCTCGAGCCGGCGGGAAATTTCCGAAAGGCGCTGGTCGAATCCGTTCAGCGTCTTTTCGAGGTCGACGGCGCGATCGGGACCGGAGAGGCTCTCCAGCCGCGATTCGAGCCGCGCCAGCGCCGCGCGGATCGGGCGCACGCTGGCCTGAGGAGACGGCTGCTCCGCAAGACGGGACTCAATTTTTCCCAGGCGCTCGGCGAGATAGGCGAGACCTTCATCCGCCGTCTCCCGTCCACGCTGATTGTCCTCGATAACGCCCGCAAGATTGCTCAAGGCTTGCGCCGTCTGACGCTCACTGGCCTCGGCGCGTTCCGCCAGGGCGGAAACCGCCCGCTTGACGGCGGCGCTCTCCTCGACGCGCTGGCCGCGCTTGATCAGCTCCGCGAGATTTTCGAAGGCGCGCGCGGTTCGGCGCTCGCTGGCGGCGACCCGGCGCTCGAAAACCTCTGTCGCATCGGCCACGACGGTCGCACGGTCCGGGCGGCGCTCATCGCGCGGGCGCCCCCGCTCGCGATGCAAACGGGCCTCCAGGTCTCCGGGCCCCTTCGGCGCGCGCTCCGCGTCCCCCTCGGAGTCTGAGTCCCGGCGGCGCCCGCCGGAGGAGGCGCGCATCTCCTCGACGTCGTCCCGCCAGCGGCGCGGCGGCCGGGACTCCTCGCGGTCGCGTCGGCGCGCATTGCCGGGGCGGGCGAGCCGGCGCGTGATTTCCTCGAGACGATCGCCTTCGTTCGGCTCGACGTCGGCCTCTTCGTCGTCCTCCATGGGATCCCCGATCTCCTCGTCGAGCCATTCTTCGACGCTCTTCCTCGAACCTCCCCTGTCCGCGTGCGCCCGGTCGCGCTCCTCATGGTCGTGACCACGAAATCTACGAGAGAGAGCCTTGCTCATGTCTATGTCCGGCGGATCCGCCTGGCGGATAGCTCGAGAGGAACTGGGGAGAACCGACGCAGGGACCGCGCGAATCGCGCCTTACTCTCGGCGCCTGGCCGGCGCTTGCCGGCGACTTTCCGTCAACCTAGGTAAACATGTCGTTAATGACCGGCCGTTTGGTCCATGTTCATTCAGATTTACAGAAATCTGATTATTTCGGCCGCGAATCGGCTTAAACCGGATCAGAACATCGAAAAACACGCCCCATCAAGCGCCTGAGCGGCGTTCATGCTCTATTGCGCGCCCGGATGACGCTCTCTACCTAAGACGCGAACGGCGTCCCTCTCCCGGCCGCGCAGCGCGGTGGATGGACGATTTTCAAGGAGCCCTCGATGCCGAGCTATAAAGCGCCAGTCGACGACACGCTTTTTCTCCTCAATGACGTTCTGGATATCCAGCGTTTCGGCAATCTCGAGGGCTTCGCCGACGCGTCCCCCGATGTCGTGAGCCAGGTTCTCGGCGAGGCGGGCAAGCTTTGCGAAGAGGTTCTCGCGCCGCTCAACAAATCCGGAGACGCCACCGGCTGCAAACGCAACGCGGATGGGAGCGTCACGACCCCTCCGGGCTTCAAATCCGCCTTCGAGGCCTATGCCGGCGGCGGCTGGATCGGCCTCTCCGCGCCGCAGGAATATGGCGGGCAGGGCCTGCCCTATACGCTCTCCATGTCGATGAACGAATTCGCCTCCTCGGCGAATATGGCCTTCGCCATGTATCCGGGCCTTACCCAGGGAGCGCTCGCCGCGCTGCTGACCCATGGCTCGCAAGAGCAAAAGAAGCTCTATGCGCCGCCCATGATCGAAGGCCGCTGGACCGGCACGATGAATCTGACCGAGCCGCAATGCGGCACGGATCTGGGGCTGCTGACCACCAAGGCGGTCCCCCGCGGGGACGGCTCATACGCCATCACGGGACAAAAGATCTTCATCTCCGCGGGCGAGCATGATCTTGCGGAAAACATCATCCACTTCGTTCTGGCGCGAATCGAGGGCGCGCCGGCCGGCGTGAAGGGCATTTCGCTTTTCATCGCGCCGAAAGTCATCGTGAACGCCGACGGTTCGCTTGGCCAACGCAACGGCGTCTCCTGCGGCTCCATCGAAGAGAAGATGGGCATTCACGGCAACGCCACCTGCGTGATGAATTACGACGGCGCGACGGGCTATCTCGTCGGCGAAGCCAATCGCGGCCTCAACGCCATGTTCGTGATGATGAACGAGGCGCGGCTCGGCGTCGCCGTGCAGGGGCTCGCCCAATCGGAGGTCGCCTATCAGAACGCGCTGGCCTACGCCAAGGAGCGCCTGCAGGGCCGCGCGCTGACGGGGCCGAAAAACCCCGAGAAAAAGGCCGATCCGATCATCGTGCATCCGGACGTGCGGCGCATGCTGCTCGAGATCAAGGCCTTCAACGAGGCGGCGCGGGCGCTCGCGCTTTCCGCCGCGCTCGACAGCGACATCGCGCATCGTTCCGGCGATCCGGCGGCGCGCCAGGCGGCGGACGATCGCCTCGGCCTGATGACGCCGGTCTTGAAGGGCATGCTCACCGACGTCGGCTTCGACAATGCGGTGAAGGCGCAGCAGATCTTCGGCGGCCATGGCTACATCCGCGAGTGGGGCATGGAGCAATTCGTGCGCGACGCCCGGATCGCCATGATCTACGAGGGCGCAAACGGCATTCAGGCGCTCGATCTCGTGGGCCGCAAGCTGCCCCGCGACGGCGGCCGCGCCATCATGGCCTTCTTCAAGGATGGCGCGGAGCTTTTGGGCTCCCATGCGGACAATGAGGCGATGAAGCCCTTCGTCGCGCCAACTCAGGCGGCGCTCGGCGACTTGCAGAAGGCCTCCATGTGGCTGGTGCAGAACGCCATGGCCAAGCCCGACAACGCCGGCGCCGCGTCCTATGATTATATGCATCTCGTCGGCCGAGTCGCGCTCGCGCTCATGTGGGTGAAGATCGCCGCCGCCGCGATGGCGAAGAAGGCGCGCGAGCCCGAAACCGCGCCGCTGATGGAGACGAAGCTGACGACGGCGCGTTTCTACATGGAGCGCATGTTGCCCGAGACGAGCCTGCGCCTCGCGCGCGTCATGGCCGGCGCCGACACGATGATGTCACTGCCGGCGGAGATGTTTTGAGCAAGGGGAATCCCTTCTCCCGCTTGCGGGAGAAGGTGGCGCGCGAATGCGCGGCGGATGAGGGCCCTCACCCGACCCTCGCTGGCGCGAGGGCCACCCTCTCCCGCAAGCGGGAGAGGGAGAAAAACTGAAGCGAGAGGAAACATCATGCCCGAAGCCTATATCTACGACGCCGTTCGCACGCCGCGCGGGCGGGGCAAGCCGGATGGCGCGCTGCATGAGGTCTCCTCGCTCGGCCTCGCCAATACGGCGCTCAAGGCGATAAAGGAGCGCAACAATCTCCATGGCCCCGAAGTCGACGACGTCATTCTTGGATGCGTCGACCCGGTAGGAGAGGCTGGCGGCGACATTGCGCGCGCTTCGGCGATCGCCTCGGGCTATTCGTACAAAGTGCCGGGCGTGCAGATCAACCGTTTCTGCGCCTCGGGCCTCGACTCGGTAAATTTCGCGGCGGCTGAGATCATGTCGGGCCAGCACGAGCTTGCGATCGGCGGCGGCGTCGAAAGCATGAGCCGCGTCGGCATCGGCGCCTCGGGCGGCGCCTGGCCGGTCGATCCGACGATCGCGATCCCCTCCTATTTCATGCCCCAGGGCGTCTCGGCGGATCTCATCGCCACGAAATACGGCTTCTCGCGCGACGACGTCGACGCCTATGCCGTCGAGTCGCAAAAGCGCGCGGCGAAGGCCTGGGAAGAAGGCCGCTTCGCCAAATCGGTCGCGCCCGTGAAGGACGTGAATGGGCTCACAATCCTTGCCCATGACGAGCACATTCGCCCCGACACGAATATGCAATCGCTCGCGGCGCTGAAGCCGTCCTTCGCCTTTTTCGCCGAGCAGGGCGGCTTCGACGCCGTGGCGATCCAGGCCTATCCCGAGATCGAGAAGCTCAATTACGTGCATCACGCGGGCAACTCATCGGGCATCGTCGACGGCGCGGCGGCCGTGCTCGTCGGCTCGAAGGAAGCCGGCGAGAAGCTCGGCCTGAAGCCCCGCGCCCGCATTCGCGCTTTCGCCAATATCGGCTCCGAGCCGGCGATCATGCTGACCGGCCCGGTGGATGTGACGAAGAAAGTGCTCGGCCGCGCCGGCATGGCGCTCGACGACATCGACCTTATCGAGATCAACGAGGCTTTCGCCGCCGTGGTGCTGCGTTATCTGCAGGCTTTCGATCTCGATCCTGCGAAGGTGAATCCGAACGGCGGCGCCATTGCCATGGGCCATCCGCTCGGCGCCACTGGCGCGATGCTCATCGGCACGGCGATCGACGAGCTGGAGCGCACGGGCAAATCGACGGCGCTCGTGACGCTGTGCATCGGCGCGGGCATGGGAACCGCGACGATCATCGAGCGGGTGTGAGGCGCAAACGCCCTCCGAGACGCCGCCTTCAACGGCCCCTTAGGGCGAGGGAAATAAAAGTGGGCGAGCGCTGGATCGCTGCCCTCATCCTGAGGAGCCCGCGCAGCGGGCGTCTCGAAGGATGAGCCATCGGGCGAAACTTATGACGGGAGCGAGCGTGTATATCGTGCTTTGCAGCGACCGCAGCTATTACACCGGCGTGACGCGCCGCAGCGTCGAGGAGCGGATCAGCGAGCACAATCAGGGCCTCGACCCAGACAGCTACACTTTTTCCCGCCGTCCTGTGCAGCTGGCGTTCAGCGAATATTTCGACCGCATCGTCGATGCAATAGCTGCAGAGCGACGCATCAAAGGATGGTCACGCGCAAAGAAAGAAGCGCTCATTCGTGGCGACTACGACGCGCTGCCGCGCCTTGCGGCGAGCCGTAGAAAATCACCGGCGCGCGCGGTGGCGCCCTTCGAGACGCGCCCTGCGGGCGCTCCTCAGGGCGAGGGCTTCGTTCAAAGCGCGGAAATTGAGAACAACTACTCCGACGAAAACGAGTCTCCACTCGAACAAGGGAAGCGTTCGCAATGAACCTCGCCAATTTCCGCTTCGAGACCGGCGCCGACGGCGTTGCGCTCCTGACCTGGGACATGCCCGGCCGCTCGATGAACGTCATCACGCCCGACGTGATGGCGGAGCTCGACCACGTCATCGACGCGGTGGTCAACAACGCCGACATCAAGGGCTGCGTCATCGCCTCGGGCAAGAGCGCCTTCTCCGGCGGCGCCGATTTGACCATGTTGCAGCAAGGCGCGGCGCAATATGCGAAAGCCTTGAAAGAGCAAGGCGAGGAGGCGGCGAACAGGCTCTTCTTCGAGAATTCGCGCAAGCTTTCGCTGCTCTATCGAAAGCTCGAGACCTGCGGCAAGCCTTTCGCCATCGCCGTTCATGGCGTGTGCCTGGGCGGCGCCTTCGAGCTTGCGCTCGCCTGCCACTATCGCGTGATGGCGGACGACGAGAAGACGAAAGTCGGCTTGCCGGAGATCAAGGTGGGCCTGTTCCCCGGCGCCGGCGGCACGCAGCGCGTCGCGCGCATCATGCAGACCGGCGACGCTTTGCAGTTCCTGTTCCGCGGCGATCAGGCAAAGCCGAAGGCCGCGCTCGGCGCCAAGCTCGTGCATGAGATCGCCCCTCGAGAGGAGATCGTCGAGCGCGCCCGCGCATGGATCGTCAACGGCGGCAAGGCGCTGGCGCCCTGGGATGTGAAGGACTTCAAGACTCCCTCGGGCAAGGTCTTCTCGCCGACCGGCATGATGATCTGGCCTGCCGCCAACGCCATCTATCGCCGTGAAACTTACGATAATTATCCGGCGGCCAAGGCCATTCTGCACGCGGTCTATGAAGGCCTGCAACTGCCGATGGATCAGGCGCTCACCGTCGAATCGCGCTGGTTCGCGCATATCCTGCGCTCGAAGGAAGCCGCGGCCATGATCCGCTCGCTCTTCCTCTCGAAGAACGAGCTGGAAAAGGGCGCGCATCGCCCTGCGGACGTTCCGCCGACCGACCTGAAGAAAATCGGCATTCTCGGCGCCGGCTTCATGGGCGCCGGCGTCGCCTATATCAGCGCGCTCAACGGGCTCGACGTCGTGCTCATCGACCGCGACAAGGAGAGCGCCGACAAAGGAAGAGCGACGGTCGACAAGCTCATCTCCGGCTCTGTGGCGAAGGGCCGCGCCACGCCGGCGGAGAAGGATGCGCTGATGGCGCGCGTTCACGCTACCGCCGATTACGCCGCGCTCGCGGGCTGCGATCTCATTCTCGAGGCGGTCTTCGAGGATCGCGCGGTGAAGGCCGACGTCACCAAGCGCGCGCAGGATGTCGTTGGCGGCGATGTCATCTTCGCCTCGAACACCTCGACGCTGCCGATCACGTCGCTCGCCGAGACGGCGCAAAAGCCCGAGAGCTTCATCGGCATCCATTTCTTCTCGCCCGTCGAGAAGATGCTGCTCGTCGAAGTGATCATGGGCAAGAAAACCGGCGATCGCGCGCTCGCGACCGCGCTCGATTTCATCCGCATCATCAAGAAGACGCCGATCGTCGTGAACGACACGCGCGGCTTCTACGCCAATCGCTGCGTGCTGAATTTCGTGCGCGAAGGCCAGATCATGCTCACCGAAGGCGTGCCGCCGGCGATGATCGAGAATGTCGCGCGCATGGCGGGCATGCCGGTGGGACCGCTCGCGCTCAACGACGAAGTCGCGCTCGATCTCGGCTGGAAGATTTTGCAGGCGACGAAGAAAGACCTCGGCGAAGGGGCGATCGATCCGCGCCAGGAGTGCGTGCTCGGCTAT
>DATBRF010000113.1:0-12428 GCA_036560425.1 Methylocystis sp.
GCAACTACGCCTCGCTGGCCAATTACACCGCCCTCGGCGGCGTGCTGACCGTCTTCGCTCTGCCAAACTGAGCGCAGCGTAAGGTCGCGCATTAGAAAACCGGCGCTCGGCGAATCCTCATAATCAGGGAATCGCCGGGCGTTTATGAAATTCCTTTGTTACCGTCGCGCATCGCGCCGTTTCCGTCATAGATGCGCGGATTGCCACAGGCCCATCAAGTGCGCCCGTTTCCTGGGCCTGCCTGCAGCTTCGTGATCGCGGGCGAAAGCGCGGCCGTTTTTTTGACCGCGTGTCATCGAGATGGACTTCTCCTCCCAAAGAGTGGTGGACACCATGGCTCAAGACCCGCGAGTCAATAGGATCGACTATATAGAATTTCCTGCCGGGCCCGAGGCTTTGGCGCAAACGAAGGATTTCTTCGGCAATGTTTTCGGTTGGTCCTACCAGGATTGGGGCGACGACTATGCGGACACGCAGGACAGCGGCGTCGCCAGCGGGTTGAACGCCGACGCCGCGCACAAGACAAAGCGTCCGCTCGCAGTCATTTTCGTTATGGATCTCGAAGGAGCGCGAGCCAAAATACTAGCCGCGGGCGGAACAATCACGCGGGAAATTTTTTCGTTTCCCGGCGGCAGGAGATTCCACTTCAAGGATCCCGCCGGCAATGAACTCGGCGCGTGGTCCGATCGAGGCGCCGAGGCCGGTCAATGACCGTCAGATAGACATCAGCCCGCGCGCGCCTGCGGCGCCGTCGGCTCGTGGAGCCCATCCAGCCCCGCCGCTGGTTGCGGCGGCTCGGCCATGAATTGCGCCGCCGCGAGCGCCGCGAAGCGGCCGCCCTTGGCCACCAGCGTCTCGAAAGAGCCGCTCTCGACGATCTCGCCCTGATCAAAGACGAGTATGTGGTCGGCGTTGCGGACGGTCGCGAGGCGGTGCGCGATGACGAAAGTCGTGCGCCCTCGCGTCGCCCCATCCAGCGCCTTCTGGATCTGGCGCTCGGTCGTGGCGTCGAGGGCGGAAGTCGCTTCGTCGAAGACGAGGATCGGCGGGTTTTTCAGCAGCGCTCGCGCGATCGACAAGCGCTGGCGCTCGCCGCCGGACAGCGAGCGCCCGCGCTCGCCGATCCGGGTGGCGCGCCCGTCGCTCTGGCGCGAAACGAATTCCGAAGCCTGCGCGAGCGTCAGCGCCCGCGCGATGTCGGCGTCCGTCGCATCGGGATCGCCGATGCGCAGATTTTCCTCGATCGTGCGCGCGAACAGCATCGGCTCCTGAAAGACGACGCCGATGTTGCGGCGAAGCGAGAGCAGCGAGAACTCACGGATATCGACGCCGTCGATTTTCACTGCGCCTTCGTCGGGGTCGAAGACGCGATGAAGAAGTCCCAACGTGGTCGATTTGCCCGAGCCGGTCGCGCCTACGAGCGCGATCGTCTGGCCCGGCTTCACGGAGAAGCTGACATTCTGCACGGCTTTCCGGCGACCGTCATAGGAGAAGGTCACCTTTTCGAAGGAGACCGCGCCCGAAAGCCGCCCGGCGTCGCGCGCGTCCGGCCGGTCGGCCACAGAAGGCTGCGTGTCGAGCACCGAGAAGAACTCGCCGATCTTCGCGGACTGCTGGAAAAGGATGTTGACGAAGCCAACGACCTGCTCGAGCCGTCCGATCAGCATGGTCGCAAAATTGGTGAAGGTCACGATCTCGCCGATCGTCGCCATGCCGTTGAGGTGGAGCCATGTCCCGAGCAGAAAGATCGAGAGGATGGTGAGCGTCGCGGAGGCGCGGCTCGCCACCGCGACGAGCGCCCACCAGGAGAGCACTGGCATCTGGACCGCGAGCAAATCCTCGACGATGCGCTTGAGCGCGCGCGACTCGCTCTCGACCCGGGTGAAGCTCTGGACCACGGGGATGTTTCCGAGCGCGTCGGAGGCATGTTCGGCGAGCGATGAATTATAGCGCTCGACCTTTCCCTGCAGCGCCTCGGTGCGCCGCACCACGAAGCTCGTCGACAGGTAAAACGCGACGACAAGGACGACCAGAAGCCCTCCGAGCCGCCAGTTGAGGAACACGGTGGCGGGAAGGAGGATGAAAAGCGCGACGAAGGAGGCGCAGTTCTCGCGAAAAAAGGAGAGCCAGAGGCTGAACATGGCCATGCCGCCGTCGAGCATCGTCTTCAACAGCCGGCCGGAGTGCACATTGGCGTGGAATGTCAGCGGAAGATTGAGAACGTGCTCGAAATATTCCGACATCACGGCGACCCGGCGGCGATGCGCGAGGCGGTCGGCGTTCAGCCCGACAAGGATCGCGCCGCCGATGGAGAACAGGCCGAAGCCGGCCCATGCGGCGAGCAGGGGCGCGAGGTCGCTCCAGGCAAGCGTCTGGCCCGGCGCCTGGGCCTGCGTCATCCGGTCGATGATGCGGCCGAAGAGAAGCGGCTCGGCGAACTGCGCCACAGCGAGCGACAGATTGGCGGCGACCAGTATGAGGGCGAGCCTCGCCTGCGGGCGCAACTGTCCCAGGACTCGCGCATAGATCTTGAGAACCGACATCGTCTCGACCGTTTGTTTCGTTTTGCGCGTTTACCTCGGGCGTATGGCGCCGCAAGGGCCGGGGTCGAGCCGTCGTCGGTCGTTTTACTCGTCTTCGCCGAAACGATTGGCGACCAATGCGTCGAGCGCGTCGATCGCTTCACCCGCCTGCGGCCCTGTCGCGGCGACCGTAATCGTCGAGCCCTGGCCAGCGCCGAGCGTCAAAATGCCCATGATGGAGCCGCCCCCGACGGTCTCGCCATCCTTGGACACGGTTATTTCCGCGTCGAACTTCTCGCAGCACTGCACGAACTTGGCCGTGGCGCGCGCATGGAGGCCTTTCTTGTTGATGATCGGCAAATCGCGGGAAACGGCGCTCTCGGCCGCCCCTTCTCGAGAATCGGACATAGGAAGATCGCTTCGGCCGGGTTTCTGTATCGGAAGAGCTAGCACAAAAGGCTTACTTTGGGTTCAGCACTCTGCTGGCGATATAAACATATTTCCGCCCGGCGTCCTGCGCTTGCAGGACAGCCTGCTCCAAAGTCGCCGAGTCCCGGACCGAGGCGAGCTTGATCAGCATGGGAAGGTTCACGCCGGCGAGAACCTCGACCTTTCCGCCGTTCATGACCGAAATCGCGAGATTGGACGGCGTGCCGCCGAACATGTCCGTGAGCAGGACGACGCCTTCGCCGCTGTCAGCGTTATGGATGGCTTCGAGAATATCGGCCCGGCGCCGCTCCATATCGTCCTCAGGACCGATCGAGATGGAAACGAGCTGCTTTTGCGGACCCACGACGTGTTCGAGCGCCGCTCGGAACTCCGTGGCGAGCTGGCCATGGGTCACCAAGACCATTCCGATCATTCGACCCTACCACTCATGAAGACGTCTCGCGCTAGCGATGGCCTCGCACCCGGATTCCACATAAGCTCGTCGCCGCTTTTCCCACGACGATAGCATACACAAGCTCGTTCGCCGCGCCCATCCCATTTTCCTCGGCGCCCGGAGCCGCCATTTTTGTGCGTTGCGGCGAAATTGGCAAGCAAAAACCGCGAAAGCATGTCAGATAGTCGCAATTGATTGAATAAAAAAGATGATTCGCGCAACGGAGACCTCGCAGCAAGCCTCGACGCACAAACGCGGCAGGCCAATCCCGAGCAAGACCTCTGATTTTTCAGTCTCCTCCGGCATGCGCGCGGGGCGCGCGCCGGGGGGGCAAATATCGACGATCGCATGAAGGACGCAGGCTGGCTCATATTCCATCCGCATGAGACCCAGGCCCCGCAGCTCCATCGCCCCGGATATTGCGGGATGCGGCCGCGCGACGAGGCGCCCGTTTGCTCCTTCGAGGCTTACCCTGTCGTCGGCCACCAGACGGGCGAAGTCGCCGCGCGATTGGCAGCGTGAAATCAGCGCGAGAGTGAAGGCGCTCTTCCCACTGCCGGAGGGCCCGCGCAGCAGCACTCCTTTTTCGCCGAGAACCAGCGCATTGGCGTGGTGGTAGGCGCGCGCTTCGGTCATCGCCCGGCGGGAAGCCAAAGGACGAATCGCGCCCCGAGCACTTTATCGCCCGCCTCCGGCTCGTCCGTGCCGTCCGGATGCGCCAGCGTGCGGTTCAGCGCGCGAATGCGTCCGCCATGAGCTTCGATGATCTGACGCGAGATGGAAAGGCCCAGTCCTGAATTCTGACCGAAGCCCTGCTCGGGCCGATCGGTGTAGAAGCGCTCGAAAACCCGCTCGAAGGCGCCCTCGGGAATGCCCGGTCCGTCGTCGTCGATGATGATCTCGTAGCCATCGATCGGCGCGCCTCCGGGGCCCTTGGCCTTTTCTGGCCACAACAGGGCCCGCACGCTGCCGCCGGGCTTCGAAAAGGAGCGGGCGTTGTCGATGAGATTGTTGAAGACCTGTCCCAGGCGCGAATCATTGCCCCGCACGCGCCAGCGATTGCGGGGCTCGCCCGAAAGATGACGAATGGTGAGCTCGATTTTTACGCCGTCGCCACGATCCACCGCGCGAGCGATGTCGACCACGGTGATGAGCGCTTTGGAGAGATCGACATCGGCCATGTCCGCGCGGGCGAGCTCGGCGTCGAGACGGGACGCGTCCGAGATGTCGCTGATCAGCCGATCGAGACGCCCCACGTCGTGCTTGATGACGGCGAGCAGCCGATCGCGCGCGGAATCGGTCTTTGCAATAGGAAGCGTCTCGACGGCGCTGCGCAGCGAGGTCAGCGGGTTTTTCAGCTCATGCGCCACGTCGGCGGCGAAATGTTCGATCGCTTCGATCCGATTATAGAGCGCCGTCGTCATGTCGCGCAGCGCGCAGGAAAGATGGCCGATCTCGTCCTGACGGTCAGAGAAGTCGGGGATTTCCTGGCGTGACTTGGCGCCCCGGCGCACGCGCTCGGCCGCTTCCGCGAGCATGCGCATCGGCTCGGTGATGGTGTTGGTGAAAAAGAGCGAGAGCAGCAGCATCACGCCGGCGGAGACGAGGAAGATTCGGATGATGCCCCAGCGTTCCGTGGCGATGATCGCGTCGATGTCGCCGCCCATTGTGGAGAGCAGCAGCGCGCCGCGCACGGAGCGGAAGCGCTGAACCGGCACGGCGACAGAGATGATGGTTTCGCCCTTGGCGTTGGCGCGCACGACGGAACGGGCTCGACCTTCGAGCGCGGCGCCGACTTCCGGGTAAGCCTTGCCATTGCCCATGCCGATGTCTTCGTAGAGCGGCAGCTCCGGGCGGCGGGTCAGCCGGCGCACGAAGTCGAGCGTCTTTTGCAGATAGGAGGAGGCGTCGATCGTCGTGTTTTGCCCCGAAGGCGGCAGATCGAAGCGTAGAATATTCGAGCGTCCGGAGACGGAGCGCGAGTCGAGCAGAAGATAGCCGTCACGGTCATAGATGCGCGCGCGCAGCCGCGTCGGTGAGACGAGGCGGCGCAGCAGTGGGCCGACGCGCTCCGGATTGAGCGAAAACTCCATCGAGGGCTGATCCTCGCCGAGGCTCGCGCTTTCGCCCGGCGCGAGCTTCAGCAGTTTTTCCGGGTCGATGGTGATGGCGTCGGTGTCGACGGTGGCGGAAGCGGCGACGGCCGCAGCGATGATTTCGCCCTGCGTTTGCAGGCTCTGCACGCGCGCGTCGATCAGGCCCTCGCGGAACTGGTTTAGGTAGAGAAAGCCCCCGAGCAAGGCGACGAGGCCGCCGAGATTTAGAACGACGATGCGGCGCGTCAGCGAAGAGGAAAGATGTGATTGCGCCGCCCTCCACAGGCGGCGCAGACGGATATTCAGAGTCCGGGCGCGCCGCGCGGGCGGCGCCCCCGCCGTCTCCACGCGGGCGGGGGCTTCGGGGGCTTCCGGCGCAATTGCCTCGCCGATTTCGGACGCGCTCATCGGGCCCCGTCAAATTTCCTTGAAGCGATAGCCCACGCCATAGAGGGTCTCGATCATTTCGAAATCCTGGTCGACGACCTTGAATTTCTTGCGCAGCCGCTTGATGTGGCTGTCGATGGTGCGATCGTCGACATAGACTTGATCGTCATAGGCGGCGTCCATCAGCGCGTTGCGACTCTTCACCACGCCCGGACGCTGAGCGAGCGACTGCAGAATCAGAAACTCCGTCACGGTCAGCACGACGGGGTCGCCTTTCCAGGTGCAGGTGTGGCGCTCGGGGTCCATCACCAGCGCGCCGCGCTCCAAGACCTTCGCTTCCGTCTCCTTTTGCGCGGCGGCCTCCTTCGGGTTGGCGCGGCGCAGGATCGCCTTCACGCGCTCGACCAGAAGGCGCTGCGAAAAGGGCTTATGGATGAAGTCGTCGGCGCCCATCTTGAGGCCGAAGAGTTCGTCGATCTCCTCGTCCTTCGAGGTGAGAAAAATTACCGGAAGGTCGGATTTCTGCCGCAAGCGGCGCAGAAGCTCCATGCCGTCCATGCGGGGCATCTTGATGTCGAAGATTGCAAGATCCGGGGGATTGGCGCGCAGGCCGTCGAGCGCCTGGACGCCGTCGGTGTAAGTCTGCACGCGATAGCCCTCGCCCTCGAGCGCGATAGACACCGAGGTCAGGATGTTGCGATCGTCGTCGACGAGAGCGATGGTCGGCATGGTCATCCCTTGTTTGTTGGCGCGATGGGCGACTGCGGCGCCTGAGGATCATGACCGCTCGCCCGATCCTTCAGGGCGGCGGCCGTAGGCCCTCGCTGACTCCACGGCTTTCTTCGATCCGATCAGAGTCTTGGTCCATCGCGGCTGAAATGTGGCCTCTCGAAGGGGCCAAGAACGCCTGATGCGCATCAAAGAGGCGCCTACATCTTTTGGAGCGCGTCCTTAAACCCGCTCCAGCAGCGACAGCCTCACGCCTCTCTTATATACACATTCGGTCGGCAATGCGAACCGGCGCCTTTTTGAGTAAGAAATGCGGGCGAAATCATGACGATAGACAATGATGCGCCTCCGCCGCGCGACCCGCGGCAGGATCCGGGCTTCGATCCGGTGGGGGAATCCAAGCGATTACTGCGCTCGATCCGCACCGCCACGCTTGCGACGCTCTCGGAGTCGGGCGCCCCTTTCGCGACATTGACGGCGATCGCCACGGATTACGACGGGACGCCGATCCTCCTGCTCTCCAAGCTCGCGCATCACACGCGTAATCTGGAGCGTGACGGGCGCTGCTCGCTGCTTCTGGCGCAGGGTGGGCGAGGAGATCCCATGGCCCATCCGCGTTTGACCCTGGTCGCTCGCGCCGTACGCATGCAAAGCCCGACAGCGCGCGCGCGGTTCTTGTGTCGTAACGCCAAGGCGCGGCTTTACGCCGATTTCCCGGATTTCTCTTTCTGGCGGGCGGAGATCGAGGCCGTGCATCTCAACGGCGGCTTCGCGCGCGCGGCGGATTTCGGTCCCTCGGCTTTATTGACGGACATCGTCGGCGCCGAGGCGTTGATCGCGGCCGAGGCCGACATCCTCGAACATATGAACGCCGACCATTCCGATGCGCTTGGGCTTTATGCGGAGAAGCTCGCTGGCGCGAAACCCGGCCAATGGCGGGCGAGCGGGCTCGACCCCGAGGGGCTCGATCTCGTCAGCGGCGACGCGACAGCGCGCATCGCGTTTTCGAGAGCCGTGAAGACGCCGGAGGAATCGCGGGAGATGCTCGTGGAGATGGCGCGGATGGCGCGCGCCTGAAGGCGCGCTCGCTCGCCAAAGTGAAGCGCTTAGCGCGCTTTCCGTCCGCATGGAATCATGCGAGCGACAAGAAATCGCGCCAAATTCAAATATCTGGAGGGCATTCTCGTCGCAAGAGTCTGTCAGCTTTTGCGGAACGCGCTTGAGCGGCGGGCTCCGCTTTCACGGGCCCGCCGCTTCGAGGTATTACATCGCGGTCAGGAAACCCGCGATTTCGTCCTTCAGCGTCAGACGCTTCTTTTTGAGATCCTCGATCGTCCCGTCATCGACAGGCTCGACATTGGTCTCCATGCGGTGAATCGAGCGGTTGAGCGTGTGATACTCGTCTGCGAGGCGCGCGAAATGCGCGTTGCTGGCCTTCAGCGCATGAATGGCCTCGGCCTTCTCCGGAAACTCCTCGTGCAGTTCATGCGCGACATGGCTCATTTTTATCTCTCTCCCTCTTATGATTAACCGCGTGACGCGCTGCGCGTCCTCCAATCACTACCGGGTTGCGAGGGTAAAGCCCAAGCCCTCGGGCCATGCGGCGAAAGCGCGCAAGCAAGGCCCCCCTTCATGGAAGAAAAAAAGCGGCGACGAAAGGCTGGCGCAAGCTTCTGGCCTTGTCGCCGGCGCCGGCGACGACGATTCTTCCGGCGTCGCGACTTATTCGCCGGCGCCGCTTTCGGCTTGGCCTGCTTTGGGTCGTGCTGCTGACGACGCCGCTGATCTTCGCGTGCAGCCCGTGAGCGCCGTTAGCGGCGCCGTTGGCGGAATCTTCAGCTTGGAGGCGCCGTCTGGAAATGGCGCGCGGTGAAGCCCCACGTCTCCCCGATGGCTATCGGCGCTTGGCTGGATCGCAACGGCTGCGATGACGTTCGCCGTGCTATTGCTTGCAATTTCAACGCCCGGATTTGTGGTTTGATAGGGGTAACGCAGCGTCGCCGTCGCAAGATGATCCGCTGGTTTGCGCATGGATCATTATCGGAGCCAATTTTTTCTTGGTTTCCGCTCAATCTTCGCTTGACGCGATGGCGAGCCGCGATTAGTTTCCGCCCACTTTCGACAGGCCGTAAGTTCACGCCGTCGATGAGCGACGCGCTCTCGACCTTCCGAACTTAAACGCTGTCGCCTTGCCTGTGAACGCCAGTAAAGACCGGCTCCGGTCGGTTTGGTAATCATCCCGTCGCTTCGCGGCGACGGACAGGAAGGCACGATCCCGGGCTTCCCGGGGTCCTCTGCGTCAGGAGCGCCTTGGCCTTACGGCCATCGGCGCTTCGCTCGTTTGCGCGTTTTTAAGCAATGCGCTCGCGGGTCCACCCGAACATCCGCCATTCGCGTCAGAAGCGAAGCGAAGGACTTTTTGATGCCGACGATCAGCCAGTTGATCCGCAAGCCGCGTCACCCGAAGACGTATCGCGAGAAGGCCCGCCATCTCGGCGCCTGCCCGCAGAAGCGTGGCGTGTGCACGCGCGTCTACACCACGACGCCGAAGAAGCCGAACTCGGCGCTTCGCAAAGTCGCCAAGGTGCGTCTGACCAATGGCTTCGAGGTCATCGGCTACATTCCGGGCGAGGGCCACAACCTTCAGGAGCACTCGGTGGTCATGATCCGTGGCGGCCGCGTGAAGGATCTTCCGGGCGTTCGCTATCACATTCTGCGCGGCGTCCTCGACACGCAGGGCGTCAAGGACCGCAAGCAGCGCCGTTCGAAATACGGCGCGAAGCGTCCGAAGTAATCCGGCCGAAACAGGGAGACAAAAATGTCGAGACGTCACCGGGCGGAGAAGCGCGAGGTTATCGAGGACGCCAAATATGGCGACATCGTTCTCGCGAAGTTCATGAACTCCATCATGTACGACGGCAAGAAGTCGGTCGCGGAAGCCATTGTTTATGGCGCGCTCGACCAGGTCGAGGCGAAAGCCAAGAGCGATCCGGTTGCGGTCTTCCGCCAGGCGCTGGACAATGTCGCGCCGGCGATCGAGGTCCGTTCCCGCCGCGTCGGCGGCGCGACCTATCAGGTGCCGGTCGAGGTGCGCAACGAGCGCCGTCAGGCGTTGGCGATCCGCTGGATCATTACCGCGGCCCGCGCCCGCAGCGACAAGACCATGGTCGACCGTCTGTCGGCGGAGCTGCTCGACGCTTCCAACAATCGCGGCGCCGCCGTGAAGAAGCGCGAAGATACGCATCGCATGGCCGAAGCCAACCGCGCCTTCTCGCATTATCGCTGGTAAGCCCGAGCTCTCATCGAGGACTATAGTCATGGCCCGCTCGCATCCGATCGAGGACTACCGCAACTTCGGCATCATGGCGCATATCGACGCCGGCAAGACGACGACGACGGAGCGCATCCTCTACTACTCCGGCAAGAGCCATAAGATCGGCGAGGTGCACGAAGGCGCCGCGACGATGGATTGGATGGAGCAGGAGCAGGAGCGTGGCATCACGATCACCTCCGCTGCGACCACGACGTTTTGGAACGGCAAGCGCCTGAACATCATCGACACCCCCGGCCACGTCGACTTCACCATCGAGGTCGAGCGTTCGCTGCGCGTGCTCGACGGCGCGGTCTGTGTTCTCGACGGCAACCAGGGCGTCGAGCCGCAAACGGAAACCGTCTGGCGCCAAGCCGACAAATACAGCGTTCCGCGCATCGTGTTCGTCAACAAGATGGACAAGATCGGCGCCGACTTCTTCCGCTGCGTCAGCGACATCAAGACCCGCGTCGGCGGTCGTCCGGTTTGCATGCAGCTTCCGATCGGCGCCGAGAACAACTTCAAGGGCATCATTGACCTTGTCCGCATGAAGGCGGTCGTCTGGGAGGACGAGGGGCTCGGCGCTAAATATCACGACGAAGAGATTCCCGCCGATCTGCTCGATCAGGCGAAAGAGCATCGCACCGCGCTGATCGAGGCCGCGGTCGAGATGGACGATGACGTCATGGCGGCCTATCTCGACGGGAATGAGCCCGACGAGCAGACGCTGAAGAATCTCGTTCGCACGGCTGTGCGTAGAATCGCCTTCCATCCGGTGTTCTGCGGCTCGGCCTTCAAGAACAAGGGCGTGCAACCGCTGCTCGACGCCGTTGTCGACCTCCTGCCGTCGCCGGTCGATCGCGAGGCGATCAAGGGCGTCGATATGGACTCGGGCGAGGAGATGGTGCGCAACCCGTCCGACGCCGAGCCCTTCTCCATGCTCGCCTTCAAGATCATGGACGACCCCTTCGTCGGCACCATCACCTTCGCGCGCGTCTATTCGGGCAAGATCGAGTCGGGCACGACCGTTTTGAACTCGACCAAGGACAAGAAGGAGCGCATCGGCCGCATGCTGCTGATGCACGCCAATAACCGCGAGGATATCAAGGAAGCCTATGCGGGCGACATCGTCGCGCTCGCCGGCTTGAAGGAAACGCGCACCGGCGACACGCTCTGCGACCAGCAGAAGCCGGTCATTCTCGAGCGCATGGAGTTTCCGGAGCCTGTCATCGAGATCGCCATTGAGCCGAAGTCCAAGGCCGATCAGGAGAAGCTCGGCATCGCGCTGCAGAAGCTCGCCGCCGAAGATCCGTCCTTCCGCGTCTCCACCGACCAGGAGAGCGGCCAGACCATCCTCAAGGGGATGGGCGAGCTGCATCTCGACATCAAGGTCGATATCCTGAAGCGCACCTATAAGGTCGACGCCAATATCGGCGCCCCCCAGGTCGCCTATCGCGAGCGCCTCGGCAAGAAGGTCGAGATCGACTACACTCATAAGAAGCAGACCGGCGGCACCGGCCAGTTCGCGCGCGTCAAGATCATCTACGAGCCCAATGAAGCGGGCGCGGGCAATGAGTTCGAGTCGAAGATCGTCGGCGGCGCGGTTCCGAAGGAATATATCCCTGGCGTCGACAAGGGCATCGCCTCCGTCACGACGTCGGGCATTCTTGCCGGCTTCCCGGTTGTCGATCTCAAGGCGACGCTCATTGACGGCGCCTTCCACGACGTCGACTCGTCGGTTCTCGCCTTCGAAATCGCGTCTCGCGCAGCAACGCGCGAAGCGCTTCAGAAGGGCGGCTCGGTTCTTCTCGAGCCGATCATGAAGGTCGAAGTGGTGACCCCGGAGGAATACACCGGCTTCGTCATCGGCGATCTGAACTCGCGTCGCGGCCAGATCCAGGGCCAGGACATGCGCGCCAACGCCGTGGTCATCAACGCCATGGTGCCGCTCGCGAACATGTTCGGCTATGTGAACCAGTTGCGTTCCGGCACGCAGGGCCGCGCCAGCTACACGATGCTTTTCGATCACTACGAACAAGTGCCCGAGGCGGAATCGAAGAAGGTCCAGGCGAAATACGCCTGATCTCACGAACGCTAGGGTTAAACGGAACTCTCTAAAGGAGCACGGCAATGGCCAAGGAAAAATTCTCTCGCACCAAGCCGCACTGCAACATCGGGACGATCGGGCACGTCGACCATGGCAAGACGTCTTTGACGGCGGCGATCACCAAGGTTCTGGCGGAGACGGGCGGGGCGACGTTCACGGCCTACGACCAGATCGACAAGGCTCCGGAGGAGAAGGCGCGCGGCATCACGATTTCGACGGCGCATGTCGAATATGAGACGCAGAACCGCCACTACGCCCACGTCGACTGCCCCGGCCACGCCGACTATGTGAAGAACATGATCACCGGCGCGGCGCAGATGGACGGCGCGATCCTCGTCGTCTCGGCCGCCGACGGCCCGATGCCGCAGACCCGCGAGCACATTCTGCTCGCCCG
>DATBRF010000114.1:0-13986 GCA_036560425.1 Methylocystis sp.
ATGCGCATGACCGCCGGCACCTATTGCTTCCGCGCCGAGGCGGGCGCTGCAGGCAAGGACACGCGCGGCATGATCCGCCAGCATCAATTCTACAAGGTGGAGCTCGTCTCCATCACCACGCCCGAGCAGTCACTGGAAGAGCATGAGCGCATGGCCAACTGCGCGGAGAAAGTGCTGCAGGCGCTGGAATTGCCCTATCGCAAGGTCGTGCTCTGCACGGGCGACATGGGCTTCGCGTCGCAGAAGACCTACGACCTGGAGGTCTGGCTGCCGGGGCAGGGGAAATATCGCGAGATTTCGTCCTGTTCCGTCTGCGGCGATTTCCAGGCCCGGCGCATGAACGCCCGCTCGCGCGGCCCCGACGGCAAGCCGCGTTTCGTGCATACGCTCAACGGCTCGGGCGTCGCGGTCGGCCGCGCGATGGTGGCGGTGCTGGAGAATTATCAGGAGGCCGACGGCTCGGTAACGGTGCCGGCCGCGCTGCGGCCCTATATGGGCGGGTTGGCGCGCATCGCGCGAAGCGCGTAAAAAACAACGATGATTGCCAAGCACCTCCCCTTCAGGGGAGGTCGGCGGCCAAAGGCCGCCGGGTGGGGTCCAACCCGCTACGGCGCGCAGTTGGGCCGACCCCACCCGACCCCGCTTACGCGGGGCCACCCTCCCCATAAAGGGGAGGGATTCGCTCATACCCAGCGTTCGTCAGGCTGCCGGGGCATCAGCGCAGGATGCTGACGCCCGCGTCGACGACCTGACCGGCGGCGGCCACCGGCGCGGTGACGACGCCGGTGACCAGCTCGGCCGGACCGCCGCCGCCCCCGCCACGCGGGCCGTAAACATTGCCGTCGAGCACGCGCGGCATATAGAGATAGCCAGCATGGTCGCCGTGGGTCACAGCGCACCAGCCGTGATTGCAGTGATCAATATCGACAGTGTCACCAGCGGCGAGCATCACCAGATGGCGGCCGTTGGGCTGCGCATGCAGGATGAAGTTGCCGCCGAGCATGGCCTCGAAAGCCAGAGCGTTCGAAGCGCAGCCAACAAAAGCGAGACCAGCGAACAGAGAATAGCAGAGCTTACGCATATGAGCCTCCCCACTGAGGTTGCAAGCAAACAACAATATGGGGAGGCTGAAGCGTCTGCGCCACGACACGGCCACGTTTTTCTTTGGCTAGAGTGAATCCCGATCCGCCACATCTTTGGGAAGGGCGCAAAGGCGTTCAGCAGACCGCGGCGACAGGCGACGCGGGGCATGCGGCGCCATAGGCTGCGCCCCCGAAAACGCCGCCCACCGACTGGAAGGGCGCTGTCAGCAAACCGAACGGGCCGGCTCCATAGCCGGCGGAGCCGTAATAGCCGGAGCGCGCGCCTGCGGTTGCGACGAGGAGCCTCGACGGCACAAAGCCCACAACGGCGCCAAACTGGACACGGCACCAGTCGCGGCAGGGCCCCACTTCGACGGCGGCCAAAGCAGGTATCCTGTCCAGACGCGCGCTGCGTGAGGACGGAAGGGCGTGCAGCGGAGCCGATGCCCAGACAATTGCGGGAACGGCCGCCGCCGTGTTGATGGAGGCGACCAGGCCCGCGGCGACGAGCAGAGGCGCATGTTTCGACCGCATCGCAAACTCCCTGTGCTTTACCCAGACCCACGGACCATGTAGGGCGTGCTGGGACACGAGTTCCAAATGAGCTCGAAATCACGGCCCCTCCTTAACGATCACGCTCGCCAGATGCGCATTCTCATCACCAATGACGACGGCGTTCACGCGCCGGGCCTTTCGATAGCGGAGAAGATCGCCGGGGAGATTTCCGACGACGTCTTCGTCGTGGCGCCGGAGTTCGAGCAATCGGGCGTCTCGCATTCGCTTTCGTTGAACGATCCTTTGCGCTTGCGAGAAATCTCCCCGCGACATTTCGCGGTGAAGGGAACGCCCACCGACTGCGTCATCATGGCCGTGAGAAAGCTGCTGCTCGATTCGCCGCCCGATCTCGTGATCTCCGGCGTCAACAGCGGCCAGAATCTCGCCGAGGACGTGACTTATTCCGGCACGATCGCCGGTGCGATGGAGGCGACGATCCTTGGCATTCCGGCGATCGCGCTCTCGCAATGCTACGATTTCTTCGCCGGGCGCCGCACGATCCATTGGGAGTGCGCGCAGTCGCACGGCGGCGCCATCGTGCGCAAGATCCTTGCGGCGGGCATTCCGCGCAACGTGCTGATGAACGTCAATTTTCCAGCCTGTCCGCCGGGCGAGGCGGCGGGGGTCGCCGTGACGCTGCAGGGACGGCGCAGCAATGATTTGATGCGCATCGAGGACCGCAACGATGGGCGCGGCAATCCCTATCATTGGATTTCCTTCCAGCGATGCAATTTCACGCCGGGCCAGGGGACCGATTTGCTGGCCATCGAGGAAAAAAAGATTTCCGTGACGCCGCTTCAGCTCGACCTCACCGACCATCCCACGGTGACGAGGCTCGCGAGCGCTTTCGAGGGAGGCGCGAAAGAGCCGATATGAGCGAAACCGCCGCCGCCAAAGCCGCTTTCGAGGCGCGGGCAGCCCTGCTCCTTGCGGTGCGCCGGGCGGGGGTGCGGGACATAGCGGTCATGCGCGCCTTCGAAGCCGTGCCCCGCGAGGCTTTCACGCCCTTCAAGTTCCGTGATCTCGCCAATCGCAATCTGGCCTTGCCGCTCGGCTGCGGGCAGACCATGTCGCGCCCCGCCGACCTCGGCCGGCGCATCGAGGCGCTCAGGATTGGGAAAGGCCATCGCGTGCTGGAGGTGGGGACGGGCTCTGGTTACGGGACGGCGATCCTCGCGCGTCTCGCCTGGGAAGTCGTGTCGCTCGAGCGTTTCGAGACCCTGGCGATCGAAGCCGTCCGGCGTCTTGCCGCCTTGGAGGTGGCCAATGCGACCGTATCGCACGCCGATGGCCTTGCGCCGGACCGGACGCTCGGCGAATTCGACCGCATTATCGTCGAGGGTGCGCTCGATGCGCCGCCGGAGGCGCTGATCTCCTCGCTATCGCCCGGCGGAACGCTGGTTTACGCGCGCCGCGCGCCGCTCGAGGGCGAGAAGCGGCCGCGTCAACGATTGATTAAGGTTGATCGCATTGAAGGCGGCGAGCTTCGCGAGTCGGACCTGGGCTTGCACAGCCTTGGCGCGGCGGCGGCGGGAATCGCAAAAGCTTTGTAAATCCGCAGGTTCCATCATGATGAAGATTCTGGTGACGCGGCTTATCCGGGATTCATCTTAAACGCCTCCTTAACCCGCGTGCGCATAGAACTGTTGGTGTTGATAATGTGCGTGCGAGTAGGTCGCGTCATGGCTATAGAGCGTCAAATTACGAGTTCTCGAGCCGCTTTGCGGTTCATGATGGCCGTGGGCGCGGCCGCTCTGATGGCGGGCTGCTCCGACGCCTCACGTTTCTCCGACCCGTTCTCTGATCCGTTTGCGGGCTCCGGCGAGGCGCAGCGAAGCGCCTCCTACCGCGGCGTCGATCGCGCGCCGACCGGCGCGATTTCGAATCCCGCGCCCGCCCGCGTCGAGAGCCGTCCGCTCCCGGCGGCGGGAGCTGCTTCGGCCCCGCCCGCCGCGCCACGCGCGCCTGTGGCTTCCGCCGCTCCGCTTTCCGGCGGCGCCGGCGGTTCTCATTGGACCGCCGACGGCGGCACGCCGATCACCGTGGCTCCCGGCGAGTCGGCGGCCATGCTCGCCACCCGCTATGGCGTGCCCGCCGATGCGCTTCTGCACGCCAACGGCTATAGCAGCGCCGCGCAGGTGCAGCCTGGCGCGCGCCTGATCATCCCGGTCTATCGCGCTGGCGCCGTCGCCCGTGCGGTCCCCGCAGCCGCCCCGGCGCCAGCGCCGGCAAAGGTCGCGGAAGCCAAGCCCGATCCGAAGGCGCTCGCCGCGACCGCTCGCGAGGAGCAGCGCAGGGCTGAAGCCTCCGCCAAGGCCGCACGCGAGGAGCAGGCGAAAGCCGAGCGCGCCGCCAAGCTCGCCCGCGAGGATGAAGCGAAGGCCAGGAAGGCCCAGGCCGCAATCCACGAGCAGCGCGCGAAGCCAGAGCAGGCGCGCCTCGCCAAGCTCGAAGGTGAAAAGGCGGCGGCCGAGAAGGCGGCGGAAGCCAGAAAGCTCGCCGAAGCCAAAAAGCTAGAGGCCCGAAAGGAAGCGGCGGCCAAGGCGGCCGAGGTCAAGGCCGCGGCCGAAAAAGCCAAGCTCGCCAAGGACCAGACGACGAAATCCAAGCTGGACGTCGCCAAGGCCGAAGCCGCGAAGGCCGCGGCGGAGGCGAAATTGGCGAAGGCCGAAGCCGACAAGGCGGCCAAGGCTGAGCGTCTTGCGAAGGCGACGGCGGAACGCGAACAGGCCGCCGCCGAGAAGCAGCAAAGGGTTGCGGTCTCCGAAAAACCGGTCGACAAGCAGGTCGATCGGGGGACCACCGCCTCGATCCCCTCTTCCGAGGAGACGACGAAGGTTTCCGCGACGGAGAGCGACAAGCCCGAATTCCGCTGGCCGGCGCGTGGCCGCATCATCCAGGGCTTCTCAACGGGCGGCAACGACGGCATCAATATCGCCGTGCCCGAGGGCACGGCGGTCAAGGCGGCTGAAGGCGGGCAGGTGGCCTACGCCGGCAGCGAGTTGAAGGGCTACGGCAATCTGGTGCTGATCCGCCACCCGAACGGCTTCGTGACCGCCTACGCTCACAACGGCGAGCTCGAGGTCAAGCGCGGCGACACGGTGAAGCGCGGCCAGACGATCGCCAAGTCGGGCCAGTCCGGCAACGTCGGCTCGCCGCAGCTTCACTTCGAGCTGCGCAAGGGCTCAACGCCCGTGGACCCGACCAATTATCTCGCGGGTCTGTAAAAAGGCTCTGGATCGCGATTCTCCGGCGTCCGCGAGACACTGGCGACGGAGACATCCGGCGGCGGGTCCCAAGAAAGGCCCGCCGCCTGTTTTTGCGTCGCTATAGGCCTGGCAATCCATGGGCCGCACGCGCGCGCAGGCATTTCTCATCCCCTGGCTCGACTTCCCTGCACGGGGAGGGGCGGCGATCATAAACGGCGCAGCGCGTCTGCCCGCCGATGTCGCCGACGAGCGCCGCGCAACGCGGGCTCTTGCAATTCGTGCCGAGCATATGGGCCATGACCGGGGACAACGGGCCGTAGAGTTCTTCCGGCAGGCCGAGTTCAGGCGCTTCCGCCCAATAGAAGGACACGCGAAAATAGGCGCAACAGGCGCCGCATGTCATGCAGGGGTTGGGGTGGTCCATCAGATGCGGCAATCGCCCGACCGGGCCTTGATCTGTGCGTTCAGCCTCTCATATAGGCGGGCGGAGCGGGCGACAACATTCGGGTCGCAATCTCCCCGCCCTTTCAACCGGATAATCACGCACAGCAGCGCGGCGGCGACATGGCGCCGCGCGGAAATTGGGCTCGATCTCCGACCGTATAGGCGTTGCCGGCGCTCGCGGCGAGCCAGCTCTCGAATTCGGGCGCGGGCATGGGGCGCGCGAAGAGATAGCCCTGCATCTTGTCGCAGCCGGCGAGGCGCAAAAACTGCGCCTGCTCGTCGGTCTCGATGCCCTCGGCGATGGTGGCGTGGCCCAGCGCGTGCGCCATGTTGATCGTCGCCCGGACGATCGCCTGCGCCTTTCTGCTGAAACCGACGCTCTCGGTGAGAGAGCGGTCGATTTTAATGAAGTTCACCGGAAGTTTGGCGAGTTGCGAAAGATTCGAGAATCCGACGCCGAAATCATCGATGGAGATGGTCGCGCCCGCGTCGCGGAGGGCGCAGATACGCGCGGCGGCCGCGTCGAAATCGGTCATCACCATGGTTTCGGTGATCTCGATCTCGATCATGGCCGGGTCGACAGCATGGCGCCTCAGCAAATCAATGAGGCTCGGCACGAAACGCGAATCGTCGAATTGCGCTGCGGAGACATTGACGGCGACCGGGATCCATAGCCCCTGATCCGCCCATTTCCGGCATTGGCTCAGCGCCAGATCGAAAACCGCCGCGCCGAGCTCCGGCATGAGTCCGGCTTGTTCGGCGACGGGGATGAATTTGCTGGGCGAAACCATGCCGTGCGCCGGATGGCTCCAACGCAGGAGCGCCTCGACGCCCGCGACAGCGAGACCAGCGGCCTCGACCTTGGGCTGAAAATGAAGCATCAAGGCGCCCGACTCGATGGCCTCACGCAATTCGAACGCGAGCGCGTTCCGCTCCATCGCCTTCGCCCTCAGCTTCGGGTCGAACAGGGCGTAGTTGTTTTTCCCTTTCTGTTTCGCGGCGCGCATCGCAATGTCCGCCAGGCGAAGAAGCTCGTGCGGGTTGGTCGCGTCCTGTGGCGCGCGCGCCGCGCCCACGCTGGCGCCGACCTGTATCTTGCGCCCGTCGATGAGAAACGGCTCCTCGAGCGAGCGGAGGATCGCCTGTCCGATTTCCTCGACCTGGACGAGGTCGTTCACCCCCGGAAGGAGCGCGACGAACTCATCTCCGGCGAAGCGCGCGAAGACGATATCCTCGGGGCAGGAATCGCACAGCTCGCCAAAGGCGGTCGTGCAGGTCGCGAGATCTTCGAAGCGCCGCCCGAAAGCCAAGTCCACGATGCGCCGGCTGACCAATCGCAGAAGCTTGTCGCCGTTTTGGTGGCCGAATGTGTCGTTGACCGACTGAAAGCCGTCGAGATCGATAAAAAACAAGGCTCCCCGACAGTGCTGGGCCTCGCCGCCGCAACTGGCCCGGAGCGACAGCACGTGATTGATCGCGGCGCGATTTGGCAGGCCGGTGACCGCATCGCTGTGCGCGAGCTTATTCATCCGCCGGATCTTGGCGTTCAGGCGGTCGACCATCCTTTGAAAACTGCTTGCGAGGCCGCCGATCTCGCAGGCGCACTCCATCTCCAAAGGGCTGTTGACGTCGCCCGCCGCAAGTGCGTCCGCGCTATTGCGTAGCGTAAGAATGGCTCCGGCAAGCCGGCTGGCGGCCGCATAGGTGATCGCCGCGGGCAAGGCCGCGGTCGATAGAACGGCCAAGCCTATCACGCGCCAATCGGGCGCGGGGCCGAGAACCTCGACGAGAAGGTAAGTCAGACCCAAGGCGCAAGCGCTGGAAAGGACCATGCTCATCAGACAGAAACGAATGGGAATGCTTTTCAATCCCCGATCAAATGCGGCGTCTCCGTCTTCGTCGCGCATGATGGAATGCTTTCTGTCAGTTGCTTGCTAAAAATTGGAAGCGGCGTCCCCCCTTAGCTTCGGCCTCGCCATGTGACGACTGAGTTAAGGGGATCACTGCATTTTAAAAAACCACTTGTGAAGGTTTCCGTTTCCTTATGGGCTCCTTCTGCGCCAAGAACCTCGCGAGCATTTCGAGCGCCCGCGCGAGCGAAAATTGCGCTATAGGCGTCGCGGGAAACGAAACCGCTAAGGAGCCTTGGTCCGTGAAATACTGTTTCGCCTGTCTGTTCGCTTTGGTCGTCACGCCGGCGCTGGCCGTCGATCCAACCGGCATTCCTCAGTGCGACGCGCTGCTGAAACGCTACGAGGCTTGTTCGTCGCTGCTGTCGCCCAAGCAGGTGCATGCGGCGCAGAAGGAGTTGCTCGACGGCGCCATGGGCATGCGCGCGGTGGCAAACGACCCGACTAAGCGCGCCGATCTCGAGCGTTACTGCACGGATACGTTCGAGCAGATGAAGAAGTCGAGCGACATCAAGGAGTGCATGTCGAAGCCCTAGCGCGCATTCCGCTCGCATGGAATCGTGCGAGCGACAAGAAATCGCGCCAAATCAATATCTTGAAGCGCATTCTTATCGCAAAAGTCTGTCAACTTTTGTGGAATGCGCTCGAAGGCTCACGGCGCGCGCGCGCAAGCGCTCTACCCGCCACGCAATTCTCGAGATAGGCGGCGCTGCGCATTTCGGCGAGCCGGGAAACGGCGCGCTGGAACTCGCGCGCCTCTTCGCCATAGGGGGCGTCGTAGAGATATTCCGGCGCGGCGGCGGCGGAGATCGCCAAAAGCGCATGCGCCTCATAGAGCACGTCGACGAGCGTGATGAGTCGCCGCGCCTCGTTGCGCTGCTCCGGCGCGAGGACGGGCGCGTCGTCGACGAGGACGGCGTCGAAGCGACGCGCGATCTCGATGTAATCGGAAGCCGAAAGCGGCCGGCCGCAGAGGTCGGCGAAGCCCAGCCGCGCGACGCGGTCGGCGGCTTGAGGAATGAAGACCGCGCGGCCCTTCACCTCGATCATCGCCGGCGCGCCGTGCCGCACGCCAGTCAGGGCGAGAAAGAGAGAGTCCATCGCCGCGTGGGCGTTTTCGTCCAGGGGAGCGAAATAGACCTCCCCTGAGCAGTCTTGCCGCGCCCGGTAATCGATCGGCGCGGCGAGGCGCAGCACGTCCATACGCGACTGCAAAAGCGCGATGAAGGGCAGGAAGAGATCGCGGTTGCGCCCGCCGTCGTAGAGGCGCGAAGGATCGACATTTGAGGTCGCGACGACCGTGACGCCGGTGGCAAAGAGCGTCGCGAAGAGCCGCGCGAGAATGGTGGCGTCCGCGATGTCCGTGACCGCGAACTCGTCGAAACAGAGGAGGCGCGTCTCGGCCGCGATCTCTTCCGCAACGCGCGTCACCAGATCGGCGACGCCATTCGCCGCGCAACTGCGAAGCCGGTGCAGCCGATCGTGCACCTCGAGCATGAAGCCATGGAAATGGACGCGCCGCTTCTTTTCGAGAGGCGCCATATCGAAGAAGAGATTCATCAGCATGGTCTTGCCGCGTCCGACGGGCCCCCAGAGATAGAGGCCGCGGGGCCGTTCTTCATGCCAGAAGAAGGCGCGCAAGACTTTGGGGAGGGGCGCGGCCGGCGCTTTGCCCTTCGCAAGGGCGTCGACAAGCCCCTGCAGCCGCTTCACAGCCTCGCGTTGCGAAGCGTCGGGGTGGAGCTCGCGCTCGATGACAAGCGCGTCATAGCATTCGACAAGGGTGCTTCTCATTTAGGCGCGCCGCATCCTGCCGCTGGCGGCGTCGAAAGCGCCGGGACGAAGTTCGCAATAAAGCAGGCGGTCGGGGTCGACCGGGCCCGGCATGACGATCTTGCCGCGCGGCACGCGGGCGAAACCGACGCGAGAGTAGTAATCGAGATCGCCAACGAGCAGCGCCAGCCCGTGGCCCGCCGCGCGCGCGGCGTCGAGCGAGTGCTTCATGAGCTTTTCGCCGACCCCCTGCGAGCGGAAGGCCGGTTCGACCGTGAGCGGGCCCAGCAGCAGGGCAGGCGCCTCGCCGACGAGTATATTCGTCATGCGGTTCGCGCCGACCAGCAGCGTGCCGACGCGCGCGACAAAGGACAGCGACAGATCGGGCGCGACGCCCTCCCGCAGCCGGTAGGCCGTGCGGGCGTAGCGGCCGGGGCCGAAGGCGCGCTCGTCGAGCTTCTCGATCTGCGCCTCGTCGGCGGCGGTCATGGGCAGAAATTTGATGACAAGGTCGATCATGGGTGGCGGAGCCCATATCATGCAGCCCACGGCTGGCAAAATACCACTTCTGCCTCGGGCGCATCCGAGACGGGGGCCAGGTCGTCGCGGGAAAAAGCAAATGCCGGAATTCCTAATTCGCGCCGCCAAGGTCTCGGATGCGCGGGCAATCGCCGAAGTCAACGTCGCAGCCTGGCGGGAGAGCTATGGGGCGATAATGCCGGCCGAATATCTCGCGGCCCTCGACGTGGATGAATGGGAGCTGGGCTGGCGGCGCAAATTGGCGGGGGACGCAGGCCTGGAGGTCCTCCTCGTTTCGCAGGGAGCCGGCGAGCCCGCGGGCTTCGCGGCCTTTGGCCCGCCGCGCTCCGAGCGCCTGGCCGCGGCCGGATATTCGGGCGAGTTTCACGCCATCTATCTGTTGAGGTCGATCCAGCGTCGCGGCGCCGGACGCGCGCTGATGGGGAGGATGTCGAAAAGCCTTCTGGAGCGAGGCGTCACGAAGGCCGGCGCCTGGGTCTTTCGCGGCAATCCGCCGGCGCGGCGGTTTTACGAGAGGCTTGGCGGACAGGAAATCGGTCTCGAAGGCGTGTTGGCTCTCGCCGGAGTCGAATATCCCGACCTCGTCTACGCCTGGCCCGACCTTGCCGCGCTGGAGGCTCAGTGCAGGCTGCGCATCAGTTGACGCACGAAAGGCGCCCGCTTGAAGGCGGCAAGGTCGATTTTCATTTCCGCGCCTTCCTTCGGCTTGCCGCCCACGGCCTTGTGCGCGTCGCCGAGCACGCCAGCGCGATATTCATCGAGCGACAGCGCGCCCGATTTGCTTTTGTTCCAGCGCTTGAAAATCTTGTATTTGGCGAGGTCGTAGGCGTCCGAGCGACCCTGGTCGGCCGCGAGATCGGCGAGGCCGAAGCTGAAACGCAGCCAGGCGTCGCGCGAAATGGCGCCGGCACGTTTCCTGTCCATCTCGGCGAAGGTCGTCTCGATGAAATGATTGGCCTCGCTCGTCGTGATGACGCCGTCCCGGTTTTCATCGAAAACCTGGAATATCGCATCGAGCATGTGCCCGGCGTCGCCTTGCGCGCGGGCGGGGAGGGCGCAGGCGAGCGACAGGGCGAGGGCGGCGGCGAGCCGATTCATATTTGTCGTCCTCACGCGGCGAGGCTGCAATTGTTCCTGCCGTTGTTCTTGGCTTCATAGAGCGCTTGGTCGGCTCTGGCCAGAAGGCGCTGGTAATCCGGATGCCCGTCATATTCGGCAACGCCGATGCTGACCGTGACGGAGAGGGGGGCAGCGTCCGGAATTTCGATGCGTTCCGCCTGAATGGCGGCGCGAATCTTGTCCGCCACGGACATCGCTTCCCTGGCGGTCACCTCGACGCAAAGGATCATGAACTCCTCCCCGCCATGCCGGAAGACGAAATCGCCGCTGCGGACATTGGCCGCGAGAACATCCGCCACATGCCGTAAAACGCGATCGCCGGCGTCGTGCCCGTAAGTGTCGTTCACGCTCTTGAAATGGTCGATATCGAGAAGGAGAGCGGCGAAGGGTTTGCCGCTGTGCCGACTCATCTCGATCTCGCGGGACAGGATGGTCGACTGATATCGCCGGCTGAGCAGTCGCGTCAGGGCGTCGCGTCCACACTCGAGAGTGACCAAATGTTCGAACATCGACTCTATGAGCGACTGAATGCGTTTGGCTTCGTTCAGGGCGAGGCCAATAAGACGCCTCGAATCGGCTCTTTGAAAGACGACGAGATAGCCGTCGATGCGCTCTACCGCATTGACGACCTCGCTGAACTCTCCGTCCTCGGGAAAGATGGAGCCGGCCTTGTGCCTCAGCCAAAGGCCGAAGGCTGAATTGGAGAGCGGCGGCAGCGGCTGCTCCGGCCCGCCCACCACGACCGCGCGGAGAAGCTCGGCCTCCCAGCTGAACAGCGCCGCCCGCTGCCGCTCGCGTTCGACCGACATGTTCAAGGTGGCGGCGTAGTGTCTGTACGTTTCCTCCTTGCGCGCCTCCGCCTCATGCGACGCGGAATATTGCTGGGCCATGACCTCCAAGGCCATGTCGATCAATTCGATGGCAATTTTTGCGGCTTCAAGATGGGCGTTGTCGACCGGGTAGCGGAGCAGTGAGTCGATGATCGTCTGCTTGAGCAGCCGCGCGCCGCGCATGGTCAGCTCGATCGAAACGCCAATGCGCGCATGCACGACGCCCACCTGCCGTTGGGCGGCGATCAGCCCCGGTATCGCGGTGGGCTCCCAGCTCGTGAGAATCTCGTCGATCCAGCGCCGCATGCTCTCGCGTAGGCGCTCGATCGTCCCTTCGCCGGCAAAAAAGCTGTTCGCATCCGAATCCTGAAGCATTTCCTCGTAGAATTTTGCGGCGAATTCCGGCGCGTGATTTCGAGAGATCGTGATCAGCAATCGTTTCGCCGCCGGCGAGGCGCCTTGCATCAATCCTGCCCATCTCGATTCGATCAGGCTTTCGGTCATCATGGCCAGCCGCTCTCAAGGCGCGGCCGAGGCTATGGCCGCGGTCCCTTGGTGCCGCCCAATAAATTACTTCCGAGTTAATACAGTGACTAAAAAGCAACTACTGCACGCATTACGCAAAAGGTGCTCGCAGTAGGCGAGCGATGGCTTGGCGCTCGCCATCGACAGGCGGGGCGCTTTATCCGATAAGGCCGCATGCACACATTCAATCATCTGCGACCGGGAGCCGCCGCATGAGCGCGTTGGAAGTCAAAGGCGCCGGCGTGACCATGGCCGTCGTCTCCGAGGATGAGGCGGGGATGCGCATCGACCGCTGGTTCAAGCGGCGCTACCCGTCCCTTGCCCTGTCGCACCTCGCCAAAATCTGCCGCAAGGGCGAAGTGCGCGTCGACGGCAAGCGCGTCGAGACCTCGACGCGGCTGGAAGAGGGACAGAAGGTCCGCATTCCGCCGCTCAAAATCGAGGAGCCGGCGAGCCCGGCCTTAAAGCGCGCGAGTCCAGAGGACGCCGAGGCGCTGCGCGGGATGATCCTCTTCGAGGACAAGGATTTGATGGTTCTCGACAAGCCTTACGGCCTCGCGACGCAGGGCGGCTCGGGCCAAAAGCGCCATATCGACGGCATGCTGGAATCGCTTGCGAAGGGGGATTCCCGGCCCGTGCTGGTGCACCGGCTCGACCGCGACACCTCGGGCGTCCTGCTCGTCGCGAAAAACCGGCGCATGGCCGCGGACCTTGGCGAAATCTTTCGCTCCCGGCAGGCGAAGAAAATCTATTGGGCGCTCGTGGAGGGTGTGCCCAAGCCCGCGCAGGGACGGGTTTCGCTCTATCTCGCCAAAGGCGCCGGAATGGAGAAGACCCGCGGAGGGGGGCGCGATCTCGAAAAAATGCGGGTCGCGCGGCATGGCGAGGCGGATGCGCAGCATTCGCTGACCTATTACGCCATCGTCGACAAGGTGGCGCCGCGTTGCGCCTGGCTGTCAATGAAGCCGCTGACCGGCCGCACCCACCAGTTGCGCGCCCACGCCGAGGCGATCGGCCATCCGATCTTCGGCGATCCCAAATACGGCCACCGCCCCGAGGACGATGTGCGCCGCCGCGATCCGTTGCGCGCCATGCCCGAAGGGCTGGAGCGGAAGCTGCACCTTCTCGCACGGCGCCTCGTGCTGCCGCATCCCAAGGGGGGCGTGCTGGACGTGACCGCGCCGCTGCCCGACCATATGAAAAAGAGCTGGGAGCTCTTCGGCTTCGACGTGAAGCAATATGATCCGATCGAGGACGCGCCTGACGTTTAGCGCGCTTTCAGATCAGACGGAATCGTCTGATCGATAAGAAATCGCGCCAGATAGAAAATCTGGAGCGCATTCTTATCGCGAAAGTCTGTCAACTTTCGTGGAATGCGCTCAGCGCGCGCTCTGGCAAGCCAGAGGCGCGGCGGGAGTAGCCTTCACCCCGCGCATCTCCTGCAACATCGCCCGCACCTGCGCTTCCGTCTCCGCCGCGAGCGTCTTGCGGTCCTTGCTGCGGGGCGCGATCGCGGGCCCAAAGGCGATGCGGCAGTGAACGCCGCCGCGTCTCATCAGGCTCCATAAATGCGCCAGGAAGGTCATGTCGCCATACCAGCCGACATCGATCGGGCGCGCGCCGTCGGTGTAAAGAATGGCTGCGGGGGCGATGGCGGCTTCGCCGTCATAGTCCTGAATGGCGTCGAAATGCGCGGGCCTGAAGGGCAGAACGTCTGCGCCGTCGGTCGACGTGCCCTCGGGAAAGACCACGAGATCGCGGCCCTCGCGCAAGACGCCGCAGAGCGCGGCGTTGACGAGCGGAATATGCTTGCGTGAGCCGCGCGGCACGAAGACCGTGCCCTGCAGCCGTGCGAGATATCCGAGAACCGGCCAGCCCGCCACTTCGCTTTTCGCTAAAAAGACCAGCGGATAAAGGCTCGCCAGCGCGATGATGTCGGTCCAGGAGACATGGTTCGAGACGACGAAGCGCGGGCGCGAGGCGGGCAGGGCGCCCATGG
>DATBRF010000115.1:0-8262 GCA_036560425.1 Methylocystis sp.
GAATCCCCCGCCCAGCGCTCCGCCATCATGCGCGCGGTCAAATCCCGCGACACCGCGCCCGAGCTGAAAGTCCGCGCCTTGCTGCGCAGCTTCGCCCCCGGCTACCGGCTGCATCGCAAGGACATACCCGGCAATCCCGACATCGCCTATATCGGCCGCAAGCAGGCGATCTTCGTTCACGGCTGTTTCTGGCACGGCCATGATTGCGCGCGCGGCGCCCGCAGCCCCAAAGCCAATGCCGATTACTGGCGGGAGAAGATCGCCCGCAACGTCGCGCGCGACGCCGGCCATCTTGCGCGCCTGGCGGAGCTCGGCTGGCGGGCGCTCATCGTCTGGGAATGCGAGATCAGGGACGCTCCCGCGCTGGAGAAGAAGCTGCGCGCCTTCCTCTCCGAGGCGCGCGACCGCTAAAATGAGAGGATTTTCTTTTTTCGGCCCTTCATGAACCCTGCCTAAAATGGGGAACCACCAAAGGGGACGACAAGTTGTTTGAATGAAACGCAGTCATCGGGGAAAGCTATGTTCATCGTATCATCGACGCGCTACGGCATCAGCCAAAGGCCCATTGCCTATCCCCAACTCTCCGACGCCATCGCGCGCGCCGCGATCGAGCCGGCCACAACGACTGATAAATCGCAAATCTACCAGGTAGCTGAGGCCGCCGATCCCGGCGCGGCCGTTTCGGCCGTCAGCTCGGGAAAGGGCGTGTTTATCGACGCCCTCGAGCGGACATCCCCTACCCCCGTCGCCGAACCGCAGGGCGGCGGCGACGCGGCCAAGGCGCAAATCGCCGAGGCGATGACCTCGGCGCTGCTCGCTGGCGAGGCCAAGGAGCCGTAAGGGCCGCCTCGCGCCGACGATCAGTCCTTCGCGCGTTCGACGTAAGTGCCGTCTTCCGTCTGGATGACGACGCGCGTGCCGGACTGAATATGCGGCGGCACCATCACGCGGGCGCCATTCGAGAGCTTGGCGGGCTTGTAGGAGGAAGACGCCGTCTGGCCCTTCATCGCCGGCTCGGTCTCGACGATCTCGAGCGTCACGCGCTGCGGCAGCTGAATGGCGACGCATTGGCCGTTGAACATCGAGAGGATGCACTGCATGCCTTCCTGCAGCCATTGCGCCTGATCGCCGATCGTGTCCGCCGGCACGGCGACCTGCTCGTAGCTCGCCTGATTCATGAAGTGATAGCCATCGTCGTCATTGTAGAGGAAGCTGAAATCCTGATCCTCGACGAAGGCGCGCTCGACCTGCTCAGTCGTCTTGTAGCGGTCCGAGACCTTCACGCCGTCCGAGAGGCGGCGCATGTCGATCTGCGTCGTGGGCGTGCCCTTGCCCGGGAAAAAGCTTTCGGCGGTGAGCACGACATAGAGCTGGCCGTCCTCACGCTCAATGATATTGCCCTTGCGAATCGAGCTGGCGATGACTTTCACAGGTTCGGTTCCTTCATTGCCGGCGCGCCGGCTCGCGTTCATTGCCGGCCTCGGCCGGGCTGGTCTATGAACGGGGGTAAGACCATATTTCGCGCGCGTCGGCAAATCCGGCCGCCGGATGGCGTGGTCCCCCGCGAGAGCGCATTCCGCAAAAGTTGCGATAGACTTTTGCGACAAGAATGCGCTCCAAACTATTGATTTGGCGCGATTTCTTGTCGCTCGCACGATTCCGTGCGAGCGGAACGCGCGCTAAAGGAGGCCTCATGACGCGCGCTTCGCCCTGGTGGGCACGCGATGTTTACGCCGATCGCAAGCCATTTCTCAAGGCGCGCGGCTCAATAACGGCGGCGACGCGCCGTTTTTTTCAGTCCGAGGGCTTCACCGAGGTCGAAACAGCGGCATTGCAGCTCTCGGGCGGCAATGAGACGCATCTGACGGCTTTCGCCACTGAGATGATCGGGCAGGATGGCGAGCGGAGCCGCCTCTATCTGCACACCTCGCCCGAATTTGCCTGCAAGAAGCTGCTTGCGGCGGGCGAGGAGCGGATTTTCACTCTCGCGCGGGTTTTCCGCAATCGCGAGCGCTCGGCGCTGCATCACCCCGAATTCACCATGCTGGAATGGTACCGGGCTGGCGAGCCGACCTTGCGAATCTATGAGGATTGCGCGGGGCTGACGGCGGCGGCGGCGCGGGCGACGGGGACAAGCGATTTCACCTGGCACGGGCGCGTCTGCGATCCTTTCGCGGAGCCCGAGATCGTCACGGTCTGCGAGGCCTTCGCGGCACATGCGAGCATCGATCTCGAAAGGCTGCTGGGCGATCGGGACGGACTCGCGAAAGCGGCGGCGCAGGACGGGATTCGCGTAGCGGCGGACGACACGTGGTCGGACCTCTTCAGCAAGATTCTTTCCGAAAAGATCGAGGGCAAGCTCGGAAGCGAACGTCCGACAATCCTCACCGACTATCCCGTGAGCGAGGCGGCGCTGGCGCAGGCGCGGGAGGACGACCCGCGCTTCGCCGATCGTTTCGAGTTTTACATGTGCGGAGTCGAGGTGGCGAATGGCTTCGCGGAGCTGACCGATCCGGCCGAGCAGCGCCGAAGGTTCGAGGCGCAAATGGCGGAGAAGGCCAGAATCTATGGGGAGCGATACCCGATCGACGAAGATTTTCTCGCCGCGCTCGCTCAAATGCCCCCGGCCTCGGGCGTGGCGCTCGGCTTCGACCGCCTCGTCATGCTCGCGACCGGCGCCGAGCAGATCGAGCAGGTGCTGTGGACCCCCGTTGCGAAGCGGGGAACCGTTTGATCAGCGCAGGATTTCGGCTTGGGCCGCGCGCCCAAGCCGCGCGGCCCACTTTCTTCTCACCCGGCCACGTAATACTCGGCCGTGAGCTCCGCGACGCTTCGCATCAGCGGGATCTTGTCGAGCGGCTCGCCGGCGGCGAGGTCCCGGCCGACGACGGCAAGCGCGCGCCACATAGGATGAGTCGGATCCTTCGAATGCAGCGCGAGGGCGGAGAGAGCGCATTGGCGCGCCCAAAAATCGCGCCGGCCAGGCAGATGCGACTTCAAGACCGCCTCGGTGCGGCGCTTCTTGCCCTTGACCTTGGCGAACAGGGCGTCGATTTCCGGCCCGCCCTCGAACCAGGTTTGAGTGTGCTCCCAGGCGACAGCGGCGGCATGGGCCATCACATGAGAGTCGAACTCGCCCTCTTTCTCGGGCGCACGCGCCTTGGCGGGAAACTCAGATAGCAGGCGATCGATGATGTCGGCGGGCGCGCTTTCAATAGGCGCCGCCGGCGGAAGATCAAGCGCCTCAGCCGCCGCGACCAGCGAGAAGGGCGGCAAGGTTCCGGCCGCAAGATTTTCCCCTAGCGACAGGCCGAGAAATCGCATGAAAATCGGGAACGCAATTTCCGACAAAGGCGCGCCGAGCGACGCGCCATGGCAAATCGCATCCAGATTTTGCTTGTCCACAAGGCCCAAAACCAGGACCTCGGCGAGGCCCGTCGGCTTGAGCATGAAGAGGACGGCCTGGTATTTGCCGCCCTCCTTTCGGGTGGCGAGCAGCGAGCAAACGCCGGAGGCGTCGCATGCCGAGGCATAGCATTTGTGAAGCTGTCCGGCCCTGGAAGCGCCCGCGTCGGCCAAACCCGGCGCGGCCTTGATCGCGGCGTCGATCCATTTCAGCCTCTCCCGCGAGAGCCAAGGGCGCATGCGCGCCAGAAGCCGCTGGACCTCTTCGTCGGCCGGCCGTGCGGCAAGCCCGCCAAGCGCGGCTTCGGCCAGCGCCGCATCCTTATGCAAAGCAAAGCCGGCGATCGCGCGATCCAGGACCGGATAGCCGGCAAGAACCAGCGCCTTCAGCACGGCCAAGGCGTCGTCAGGCGGGAAAATCGCAAGGGTTTTGGACAATTGTTCATACGCGCCGAAAGTATCGAGGCCGGCCCCTTCCGCCATTTCGACAAAGCTGGCGGTCAAATCCGAGACGCTCCCGCCGACGGGCGCCTGGCCCATTTTGTTCACAACCTCTTTCTTGAGGGAGTCGGGAACCTCCAAATCCGCGTCGATAAGAACCCGGCCGATGGTCATTAGGGCGTCGAGGGAAAGTTCGTCGGCCGCCACGGACTCCTCGATCATCTCCCGTATTTCCGCCAATTGCTCTCGCGCGATCCGGTCTCCGCCATCCGCCCCGATCCGAAGGTTGACGAGGGTCGCGATCAGCAGCTCCGCCGACTCCTCCCTTTCGGCTTCATTCATTTTGCCGCCGATGCAAGCGCTCAAGAAATCGTCGAAAAAATTGGCTGCATCCTCGTCGAGGGGGACGTCGCCGGCCGCATCGAGGAGCGCAGCGAGCGCCTCCGGGTCGAAGCTGTTCAAGAGTTCTTGCAATTGCGCCGACTCGTCATGCGCGCGGCCATTGTTCTCGGGCGCGCCAGCGGCTTTCTTCTTGCGACTCATCGGGCTTTCTCCATGAGTGCTTATTGTCGCGCTGGGAGAAAGGCTCAGCAACCAGGGCGGAGCCCTTGTCCCCATCGAAGTTGAGGGCGCTGCGGCATGGACCGCCTTCAGACGCGCATATCGGGGGAGCCTGAAGGCTTGCGGTCCAATCCCCCGCTTTCGCTCTCAACTATTGCGGAACCGCACGGCGATGCTTAATCGGGCGAACATGGGATTAGAAGATTTGCCCCGACCGGCGCGGCTTGCAAGAACATTATCATCAGCCGCCGATCTCGCTTCGGCAGGGCTCGTCCCCGCGAAACGCGCCGAGGCGCTTGCCGAGGTCGAGGCGCGCTACAGCGTCGCCGTCACGCCGGAAATCGCGGGGCTGATCGACCCATTGGACTCGGCCGACCCGATCGCCCGTCAATTTCTCCCCGACGCGCGCGAGCTCGTGACGACGCCGCAAGAGCGCGCCGACCCTATCGGCGACGAGGCGCACAGCCCTGTTCCGGGCGTCGTGCACCGCTATCCCGACCGCGTGCTGCTGAAGCTTCTTACCGTCTGCCCGGTCTATTGCCGCTTTTGCTTCCGTCGCGAAACGGTCGGGCGCGGCAAGGGCGATCTGCTCGGCGAGGCTGAAATCGAGGCGGCGCTCGACTACATCGCCGCCAACCCGGAAATTTTCGAGGTCATTCTGACAGGCGGCGATCCGCTGATGCTCTCCGCCCGGCGACTTGAGGCCGTGGCGCGGCGGCTGGCGGCGATCCCTCATGTCGCCCTGCTGCGCGTTCACACAAGGGCGCCGACCGCCGCGCCCGATCTCGTGACGCCGGAGCGGCTCGCCGCGTTTCGAGAGAGCGGCAAGGCGCTTTATGTGGCGCTCCACGTCAATCATTCGCGCGAGCTTTCGCAGAACGCCCGCGCCGCGATCGCCTGCCTGCGCGAGGCTGGCGCGACGCTTTTGTCGCAGACCGTGCTGCTCGCGGGAATCAATGATGATCCAGCCGTGCTGGAGCGGCTGATGCGCGATCTGCTGACTCTCGGAATAAGGCCCTACTACCTGCACCACCCCGATCTCGCGCCGGGCACGCGCCACTTTCGCATGAGAATCGAGGCCGGCAGGGCCATTCACGCCGAGCTTGCCCGCCGCCTCACGGGCGTCGGGCTTCCCTCCTATGTGCTGGACATCCCCGGCGGCTTCGGAAAAATCCCCGTGTCCTCCATGGAGCCCGATGGCTCGGGCGGCTGGCGAATAGCCGATCGCGCCGGGCGCGCGCATCTCTATCGCGACAGTCTCTAGAATCGCCTCAAGATTGTCGCGATTCGCCGCTTTGTCGCAGCTTCGCCCTTCTGGAGAGACGCTTTGCGCAGACTGACGATTTTCCTCGCGCTTTTTCTCGCCGCTCTGACGTCGGGCATGTCCTGCGCCGACGAGGCGCCGATGTCGGTCGATCAGATCAACGCCCGGCTCGACCGCGCGCACGCCACGCTCGACGAGACGCAGAAAAGCCTGGAGGACCCCCATCTCACGGATGGGACGCTTCGCCAGTTGCGTGATCGGATGGATGTCCTGAGCCAGGATCTGGAGGACGTTGTCGATACGCTCAGCCCCCGGCTTGCAGCCGTCGAGGCGCGCTTGAAGGAGCTGGCGCCGACAGAGGCCAAGCCGCCGGAGCCCCCGGCGCAGACAAAACAGGCGCCGGCCCCAACCCCGCCCTCCGCCGAAACGAAAGCGACCCCGGCGCCGCCAATGCGGCCGGCTTCGCTCAAACCGGAGTCCAAACCCGACGCCACCGGCGAACAGCCCCCGCCGTCAGCAAAGCAGGCGGCGAGCGGGTCCGCCGAGGCCAGCATTGACGCCGACATCGCCGTGCAGCGCGATGCATATGGCGCCATTGACGCGACGCTCAAGCGCGCTCGAGCCTTGCTGCTCGAAACGCGCCAGGTCGCGGTTGCGATCGTCGCACGCCAGCGGGCGCTCTTCGCCAAGACCCTCTTTTTACGCACGAGCAGCCTTTTCTCCGTTGATCTGTGGCGCGCGGCGATTGACAACGCGCCCACGGTCTTCAGCGCAGCCAGAAGCTTCCTCGCCGACCGCGCCGCGAATTTCGTCGGCCGGACAGAGGGACATCGCGGCCAGCTTGCCGCCGTCGTGGCGGCGATCCTGCTGACTCTGCCGCCCGCCTTGATCCTGTCGCGGCGAGTGCTGCGGCGCAATCGCGAGGGAAAGAAGCCGACGCCGACGATGCGCGCCGCAGCGGCCGGCTGGACCGCCCTGGTCGTTTCGGCCGCGCCGATCACTGCGGCGGCGGCGCTCGGCGCGGCGTTCGAAGCCTTCGATCTGCTCGACGCCACGCTAGAGCCGCTGTGGCGGCGCTTCTTTGAGGCGATCGCGCGCATTGCGTTCGTCTATGGCGCCGCCCGCGCCGTCTTCGCGCCGACGCATCCCGAATGGCGCGTCATCGATCTCGGCGACCGCCGCGACAGATTGTTTGTCGCCCTGTTCTCCATAGGCGCGATCACCCTTTCAGGCACCCTGCTGGTCGAGCAGATCGAGGAGACCGTGCAGGCCAGCCTGCCGCTCGTGATCGTGACGCGCGGCGTGGGCGTGATGATCCATGCGGCCTTGCTGCTATGGGGCCTCACAGCGATCGCGCCACGCGAGGGTGAAGCGGCGACAGGGAAGGAGCGGGAGTGGCTCATAGCCGCGCGGCTGGCCGGGTTCCTGATGCTCGCCGTCATCCTCGGCGCCTGTGTCGCAGGCTATGTGACTTTCGCCAATTTCGTCGTGCTGCACGCCAGCTGGATCGCGACGATCGGCTTCACGCTCTATGTCGTCGTCGTTCTATCGACCGGCCGCGTGGAGCATGCGTTCTCCGGCGACGGGCTGCTCGGGCGCGGTTTGACCAGCGCGCTGGGCGTCAAGCAGGAGCAGCTCGCGCCGATCGGCGTGCTGCTCTCGGGCATTGTGACGCTCGTCGTGTGGAGCGCCGGCGCGCTGCTTGCGGTCACGCCTTTCGGCTATTCGTCGAACGACATTCTCGGCAATCTTTGGAATTCGTTCGTTTCCTACAAGATTGGCGACGTCACCGTCTCGCCGTCGGCCGCCCTCACGGCGATTGTGCTTTTTTTGCTCGTGCTGGCGGCGACGCAAGGCCTGAGGCGATGGCTCGACACGCGTTTGCTGCCGCTGACCCGGCTAGACGCCAGCCTGCGTAGTTCGATCAACGCCACGCTCGGCTATGCCGGAGTCATCGCCGCGGTCATGACGGCCCTTTCCAGCCTGGGCATCGGCGTCGAAAAGCTCGCAATAGTCGCGGGCGCGCTGTCGGTCGGCATCGGCTTCGGCCTCCAGTCGATCGTGAGCAATTTCGTTTCGGGCCTTATCTTGCTCTGGGAGCGCGTGATCCGCGTCGGCGATTGGGTGGTCATCGGCGACGAGCAGGGCTATGTGCGCAGAATCAACGTGCGCTCGACCGAGATCGAGACGTTCGACCGCGCGACAATGGTTGTGCCGAACTCCAATCTCGTCACCGGCGTCGTCAAGAATTGGCTGCGCGGCGACAGGGTCGGACGCATCAAGGTGGCGATCTCTCCTCATCCCGGAGTCGACCCCGAGCAGATTCGCGACATCATGATCGCGGCCGCGCGCGCGCAGGAGGGGCTGCTGCGCATTCCGGCGCCGCAGGTGATGTTCCTCGGCATGGAGGCGACGGCCTTCAAGTTCGAGCTGTGGTGCTACGTGGAGGACGTCGAGAAATCCGCGCGCGTGCGCAGCGATCTGCATTTCGACCTGTATCGCCGTCTCTCCGAGGCCGGCATCAAAATGGCCCCCGTCGCCGAGCCGCCGAAGACCATCCTGCAGCTTCCCGAGCTCGATAAGCTCGCGGC
>DATBRF010000116.1:0-38326 GCA_036560425.1 Methylocystis sp.
CGCTTCTCGGGCGTGAGCGGAGGCCGCTCGCCAGCCCCTGACGATTGCGGCTTGCGCAGGACCACCGGGGGCGCGCGTTTGCCGAATTCCTTGGGCGTCTCTTCGGTCATGGCGTCACGGGCTCATGCAGGCGGCGCTCAGCAGGCCGGCCGAAATCGACACCGCGGCGACCCATACCGCCGCGGAGAGCGCGTTTTCCTCGATCGCTTGCGACAACCCTGGATGCGCGAGTCGCGCGAGGCCATAGGCGATGATCTGCGTGGCGAGCGCGACAAAGCCCCACATCACGAACTCGGGCACAGAGCCGGTGTGGTGAATTGCGCCCGCCAGCGCAATGGCGAAGCCTAGAAGACTTCCACCGAAAGCGGTGGCCGCGGACGCGCTGTGCTCCTGGACGATGAGCGTGAATTCGTCGTGCCGCGTCACGCGCGTGTAGATCAGGCAGAAGACGGCGCAAAAGCCCACGGCGCCAGCGAAATAGACGGCGAAAGCCAGAAGGCCGGAGAAAAAATCTGGCACGAAAGCGTCTCTCATGGTTCGAGTCGGGGCGATGCTCGCGCAATCGCGAAAGAAATTCCGTGCGCTCGCGCACAAGCCGGAATTAGCCCCCAAACGGAAGCGCAACGCAAGCGCGGACAGCCATAATCCTTCCTTTCTTCTCGATCACTGTTCGCAAATCACGGTCTCGTACGGCCTTGCTTCCGCTCGCGCTCGCTCGCCGCGACGCGCGCGCTAATTCCCGTTTTGGCTTAAAGGAGCGCGCGAATGACGGCGGGCCGCATCTACGTCGGCGTCGGCGGGTGGAGCTTCGCGCCGTGGCGGGAGGTCTTTTACCCGGCGGGCCTGCCCACCGCGCATGAGCTGGAATATGCGAGCCGCCATCTCACCTCGATCGAAATAAACGCCACCTTCTACCGCACGCAAACGCGCGAAACATTCCTCAAATGGCGGGACCAGACGCCCGACGGCTTCGTTTTCAGCGTGAAGGCGCCACGCTACGCCGTGAGCCGCCGAACGGCGCAGGAGGCAAAAGAATCCATCGCGCATTTTTTCGACAGCGGGGTCGCGGCGCTCGGCCAAAAGCTCGGGCCGGTGCTCTGGCAATTTCCACCGACGCGAAAGTTCGACCGAGACTTTTTCGACGCCTTCCTCGCCGCCCTGCCACGCGAATGCGAAGGCGTTCACTTGCGCCATGCGATCGAAGCGCGCAATGAGAGCTTCAGGACGAGCGAGTTCGTGTCACTTGCGCGGGCGCATCGCGCGGCCGTCGTCGTCGAAGGCGATTCCGACTTTCCGCTGATCGCCGATCTCACCGCCTCCTTCGTTTATGCGCGCATCATGGGCACGCGCGCGACGCATCGGCAGGGCTATGCTGCGCAGACGCTCGACCTCTGGGCGGCCCGCGCGAAGAAATGGGCGGAAGGCGGCGAGCCTTGCGATCTGCCCCGGCTCTGCCCCAATGCGCCGAAACGCAACGCCCGCGATGTTTTCCTCTATGTCATTCGCGGCGCGAAGGCGAAAAACCCGTCCGCCGCCATGGCGCTGATCGAACGGCTTCAGAAATGAGGCGGAAGAAAATGCAAGTAATTCTTTTTGAGCCAGTTGAGCAGCGCCACCAGAACCACGACCGAAAAGATGAGCGCCAGGATGACGTAAAGGCGCATCATGACGTCGAAGAGGAAATAGAGGATCGAGAACAAGGTGCGTAGCAGCGCCGCCCAAAGGCCTTTGTACGGCTGACCGCGATTGGCGAAAAAGCCCACGCAGAGCAGAATGGAAACGCCGCCGGCCGCCAGCAGAAACGGGTTGTAACCCTCGTTGACGCCGTCGCCGGCGTCGATCAGGAAGACGCCCAAAAGAAAGGAAAGCGCGCTCAGCGCCGCGAAGGCGCGGGCGTTGAGAAAATCCTTCACCCGCTGCAGCAGCGTGCGCTTGCCGGCGGCTTTGTCCAAAGCGGACGCCGATTTACGCTGTGCGCCGCGAGCCTTTCGTTCGGGCTCGCTCCTGAGCGCGTCATATGCTTGCGTGATCTGCTGAAACTTCGCAGGATCGCCGCCTTTGTCCGGATGGTGCCGCTTGACAAGCTGGCGATAGGCCGCGCTGATCTCGCGCCGCGTCGCGTCTTCCTTGACGCCCAGAACTTCGTAATGCGTGCGCATCGCCCGACTGGATTGAGGTGGGTGCGCCTATCTTTTGCGAAGATTCGTGGTCGGATCAAGGAGAACTGGAAAGACGTCGGTCGGAATCGAGGCCTGCATTTTGCTGCATCACAGCATGCAACCAGCGGGGCGATATTGCGTTACCGTTGGAACCGTCCGGAGGAAGGCGGGAACGAGGGAGCGCGGAGTCGATGGACAATTTTTCAATGATCGTCGCGGCGGCAGGTTTTATCGCTATCGGAGTCCTGGCCACGCTTGTTTCTGTTTGAGGGCTTCGCCGGAGCGGGGCCTGGCGTCGGCGCCGAAGCGATAATTAAAAAGGGAGGCCGAGAGATCGACCTCCCCGATGAGGTGTTTTACAAAATCACGCTGGTGCGTCAGGCTCTCGCGGCTTCGTCCAACGCCGTCAGAACCGCGCGCATGGCCTCGCGGTTTTTCATCTCGTCATAGGCGTAGCCGCATTCCTGCATGGCCTTGCGAGTCGCGTCGCGCATCTTGCTCAAATTGCGACGGGCCATGGTCGGGAACATGTGATGCTCGATCTGGCTGTTGAGGCCGCCAGTGAGCCAGTCGAGAAAAGCCGAACTCGGCGTGTTGCGGGTGGAGCGGGCCTGACGATCGTAGAAGCCTTGCGCCTTGCTCGCTTCATAGACTTCCATCCCCGTGTGATTGAGGACGAAGACGAAGGCGAGAATGAAGCCGCCGAGAAGCTGCGCGAAGATGAACCAGGCCCATCCGGTCCACGCCGGACCGGGCGTAAGGAAGCCCGCAAGCGTGAGGCCGAGAACCCAATGGGCCACGCAAAGCGCCGCTTCGACCTTCCTCTCCTTGCGCGCCGCCGTCTCGATGCTTTGCCAGCTCCAATTGAAACGCGCGAGCATGAGGAGCGGGAAAAACAGGACGACCTGAGAACGGCGCAGGAAGAGGGCGAGAGCGTCCAGCCAGCCGGGCTTCGGCGTCTTCTCATTATATTCGACGAGCGCCTTGTCCCAGACGATCCAGGGGACAGAGTCGATATCCCCGTCGATCGGCGTCAGAACGCCGTTCTCCCCCATCTTGCATCCATTCGGGAAAGAATGGTGCAGCTCATGCTTTTCGACCCACCAGGTGGCGCCGAAGCCCTGAAAAAGCGCCGCGGCGGCAAGCATCCAGCGCGCTTTCGGCTGCTCACGGGGCCCCCACTGGTTATGCGCGACGTCATGGCCGAGATAGGCCGTGCGCGGGTAATGCGCGCCGAGCAGAAGGGCGCCCGCCACGGCGGCAAACCCGCCCTGCGCCAACAAGGCGAAGGCGAGCGCCGGAACGCCGACGAGCTCAGCGCAGCGAAGCGCCTGCTCCCAAAGCGGAACGTCGAAATAACCTTTTTCGCGCGCTTCGTTTTTGAGCGCGGCCATGCGTTGGGCAAGCGCTCTCCCGTCCGGCCTGCCCGTTTCCGCGCCGCCGTCAACCGTTGCGATCGTCTCGTTCAATTGTTTCGTCCCCGCGGCGCCACGCGCCGGCCTGTTCTTGTTTTGCCGCGAGGAACTCAATCGGCTATAGCTGGGCTCTTGTCAAATGGTCTCGCTGTGGGCATTATAGAAATTTATGCGGTCTGTCGACTCAAGCGGCGACTGGCGCCAACGTCAGGCTCCAATATGCTCTTGTAAGGCCAAACGGCCTTCTTCGCTCATCTGCAGACCGAGCTTCGAGCGCCGCCACAAGATGTCGTCAGCCTTTCGCGCCCACTCGTTCTCGATCAGATAGTGGACCTCCGCCTCGGTGAGGCCGCAACCGAAATCTCGGCCCAGGTCGGCCATCGCATGCGCGTGCTTCAACAAGCGCTCGGCGCGGGTTCCATAGGCGCGCGCAAGTCGCGTCGCCACCGCGTCGCCAAGAAACGGCTTCTCGCTTTTCAGATGCGCGAGAAAAGCGTCGAACTCCATGTCGCCGCCCGGGAAAACCGCGCGCTGCGTCCAGGCCTCGCCATGCGGGGGCAGGAAGCGGCGCAGCTCGTCGAGCGCATGTTCGGCAAGGCGGCGCGCGGTGGTGATCTTGCCGCCGAAAATCGATAAAGCGGGCGCGGCGTCTTCCGGCGCGTCGAGATCGAAAGCATAGTCGCGGGTGACGACGGATGCGTCGAGAGAACCATCGTCATAAAGCGGCCGCAGCCCCGAATAGCTCCAGACAATCTCCGCGCGCGTGATCTGATTGCGCAGGAAGTGATTGACCGAATTGAGAAGGTAATCGATCTCCGCCTCGCTGATCGCGACATCGCCGGGCGCGCCATCATACGGAACATCCGTGGTGCCTATCAGCGTAAATTGGCGCTCGTAAGGTATGGCGAAGACGATGCGGCCATCCGGGTTTTGCAGAATATAAGCATGCGCGCCCTCGAAGAGCTTGCGCGTGACGAGATGCGAGCCCTTCACCAGCCGCACATGCTTGCGCGAATGCATATGCAGCGCGCCTTCTATGACTTGCGAAACCCAGGGCCCCGCTGCGTTCACGAGCGCCCGCGCCTTGATCTCGGCGCCGCCTTCGAGCTTGCCGACCCATTTTTCGCCGTCGCGTTTCGCCTCGACGAGTCGCGTCCCCGCGCTGATCGTCGCGCCGCGCTCCTTGGCGTCGAGCGCATTCAAGACGACGAGACGCGAATCGTCCACCCAACAATCGGCGTAAGTGAAGCCGACATCATAGGTCTCGCGCAAAGGGACGCCGAGCGCATTGCCTTTCAGCGAAACCATATGCGAGCCTTCGAGACGCTTGCGGCGCGCGAGATGGTCGTAGAAAAAGAGCCCGAGCCGCAACATCCAAACGGGGCGCAGTCCCTTCTCATAGGGCAGGACGAATTTCAGCGGCCAGATGATATGCGGCGCGGCGGCGAGCAGGCGTTCGCGCTCCTCCAGCGCTTCATGCACGAGGCGAAATTCATAGAGCTCGAGATAGCGCAGCCCCCCGTGAATGAGCTTGGTGGAGGCGGAAGACGTTCCGCTCGCCAAATCGCTCTGCTCGACGAGACGCACCGAAAGCCCCCGCCCCGCCGCGTCGCGCGCAATCGCGCAGCCGTTGATGCCGCCGCCGACAATAAGAAGATCGAAAAGCATGCGCGCCGCTCTCGGTTGCTCATGCGCAATCTAAGGCGGATGAGAACCGACGCAAGGAAGAAGGAAATCGCGAACCGGAGTAACATCACGGCGCCTGATTGTTTTTGCTATTGACGTCCACGCAGGAAAGTGCAACTATTGCACTATACCAAGACGACTTCTGATGCCTACTTTGCACCGCTTTGGCACGGTCAGCGTGCGCATGTACGCCGACGATCACCGCCCGCCACACTTCCACATCGTCGCGCCTGATTTTCAGGCTCTCGTACGGATTTCGGATTTGACGGTGATTGCGGGCGACGCCCACGCCTCTGACATCGCCGAGGCCTTGGCTTGGGCAAGGGAACATCAGGAAATGCTGGCCCTCAAATGGGCTGAGCTGAATGAGCGAGGCTGACCTTGCCGAAGAAGCCCCTGCCACGCATTGCGGCGGTCGCCCCCGGCGACAAGCCCATGACCCTGCGCATTGGTTGGGTCAAGGACGGAGAAAGCCTCGTCGACCTATCAGGCATGATCGAGCGTTTCCGCATCTATGAACCCTTGCGCCATTCGGGGGAATTGTTTCGGCGGGCGCGCGTCGGCGATCTCGGGACGGATGTCGTTTGGACGGATGAAATAGACATGGCCGCCGATACGCTGTGGCGCCTCGCACAAGAGCAATCGGGCGCCACCTTGTCACCGGAAGCCTTCCGGCGTTGGCGCGAACGCAAGGCCTATACGCTCGACGCAGCGGCGAAGGCCCTTGGCGTCAGCCGCCGCATGGTCGCCTATTATGAGGAGGGCAAGAGGCCCATTCCTCGCGTCGTTGCGCTGGCGACGCGGGCGCTCGAGCTTATGTAGGCGCGCCCTAGCCATAACTGGCAGAGCCGGCGAACAGCCGGCTTCGGTTTCTCGACGAACCTTCGAGCGGCCTCGTCCTCCGAGACGCAAGTCTCGCTTGCTCCCAAGCGTCAAACGTAGAAGCCCCTCATGCAGCGGAGCCTGCGCAGCAGGCGTCTCGAAGCACGAGGGACGTCAACGCCACTTTGTCGGCAGCTAGTGATGGTCGCGACCTTTAGCCCCGCGGCGCGCCGGACCGCTGGCGATTGGCCCCGCCATGCGCCCGCTTTTTCTGAGTGCTTCCCGGCCGCGCCGGACGCTGCGCATTCTGGCGCTCGCCGTTCGGCCGACGCCCCTCGGCATGCTGGTTTTCGCGGCGGGGATGTTTCGGCGCGCCCCGGCCTCCGGCGCCCGGCCGCGCGCGGCGGGCGTGCTCGGCGTCGTCGTGGCGCTGGTCTCCGCTGCGCCGGTCGGTGAAGGGCAGCGACTGCCGCGTCAGCTTCTCGATCTGGCGCAGCAGCGGGCGCTCGTCATTCTCGCACAGCGAGATCGCCCGCCCCGACGCGCCGCCGCGCGCCGTGCGGCCGATGCGATGGACATAGGCCTCCGGCGTCTCCGGCAATTCATAGTTCACGACATGCGTCACGCCATCGATGTCTATGCCGCGTGCGGCGATGTCGGTCGCGACGAGCACGCGGGTGAGGCCCTTGCGGAAACTCTCGAGCGCGCGAATGCGCTGACTCTGGCTCTTGTTGCCGTGGATCGCCTCCGCGCCGACGCCCGCCGCGTCGAGATGCTGCGCCACGCGGTCGGCCCCCCGCTTGGTGCGGGTGAAGACGATGGCGCGGGAAATCTCGGCGTCGCCCATCAGCTCCAGGAGCAGCTCGCGCTTGGCGCCGCCGTCGACCAGGAACACATGCTGCTCGACGCGCTCGGCGGTCGTGGCGACCGGCGTCACCGACACGTGCGCGGGATCGCTCAGCATATCCTGCGCGAGCCCGGCGATCTCCTTGGGCATGGTCGCAGAGAAGAGCAGAGTCTGGCGCTTCTTCGGCAGCTTGGCCACGATCTGACGGATCGGAACGATGAAGCCAAGGTCGAGCATATGGTCGGCCTCGTCGAGAACCAGAACCTCGGTCGCCGCCAGTCTAAGCTTGCCGCTGGAGATGTGGTCGAGAAGCCGGCCCGGCGTCGCGACGAGCACGTCCAGGCCACGCGCCAGCATGTCGATCTGCGGGCGGTGCGACACGCCGCCGACGATGACGCCGACTTGCGGGCGCATGAACTGCCCATAAGCGCGGAAACTGTCGGCGATCTGCGCGGCGAGCTCGCGAGTGGGGGCGAGCACCAGAGCGCGCGCGGTGAAAGGCGCGGGCCGGCGCCGATCCGCCGCGAGGCGCTCCAGAATTGGCAGAGCAAAGGCCGCCGTCTTGCCCGTGCCCGTCTGGGCGATGCCGAGCAGGTCGCGGCCCTGAAGCAGATAGGGAATGGCCTGGGCCTGGATGGAAGTCGGTGTCTCGTAGCCTTCGCGGCTCACGGCGCGAAGCAAAATCTCGGAGAGGCCGAGATCGGAAAAGTTGGTCACTTAGGGTCTTTCATAAGGGAATCGCGCGCCGCAGCCCTCGCGAGCGCGGTTGGTTCGATCCGGTAAAAAGGGAGACTTGCCCCGCGTATCGGGCCGTCGGTCGAAGCGTCAGGAGGCTCGACAGCTAAGCCGCCCGGGATTCGGACGGTCTACGCGGCTGATGCGCCTCATGCTGCGAAGCAGCAACACTTGGCTACAGGAAGCGCGCGCTGCGGTCAATGTCGTGAGGAGCGGCGTTCGTCTCCGGCCGCGAAGCTGTCGCGCAAAAGTCCGAGCGGGAAAACAGTGTAGCAAAGATTCGGAAATACAGGCAGGATGCTCTCCCCTTAAACTAGCGCCCGTTCGAACGAGTCTCCACCACGGTCGAACTCTCGCCCGGCGCCGTCCGCCAGAGTGCGCCGGGCGAGTCCGACTGTGGAATCCCGCTTTGCGCGGGCCTCGAAGTGTGTCCCCACCACGGTTCGCCTTTTTCGATTATCCAGCCGCCGCCTGACGCCATGGCGGGAGGCCTTCGCCCATCGCCTTGGAGGGGACTCGCTAGGGAACCGGTCCCCGCCCCGCCGAGGCGCACTTACGCGCTTGCGGGGCCTGGGCGTTCCCATTATCGCATTCCACGAAAGCTAGACATCGAGGCTCGCCCATGACCTCCGCGCCCCGCCGAGAGGCGGCGTTCATCTTCATCCTCGTCACCGTCGCGCTGGACATGCTGGCGCTCGGCGTCATGATTCCCGTGCTGCCAAAGCTCATCGCGCAATTCGAGGGCGGCGATTTGCGCTCGGCCGCGCAGGTCGTCGGCCTGTTCGGCTTCGCCTGGGCGGCGATGCAGTTCGTCTTCCAGCCCGTGCTCGGCGCGCTGTCGGACCATTTCGGCCGCCGCCCCGTCGTGCTGGCCTCCAACATCGGGCTGGGCCTCGACTACATATTCATGGCGCTTGCCCCCTCCCTGCCCTTTCTCTTCCTGGGCCGGCTGATCTCGGGCGCGACGGCCGCGAGCGTTGCGACCGCCAACGCCTATATCGCCGACATCACGCCGCCGGAGAAACGCGCCGGCCGGTTCGGCCTCATCGGCGCGGCCTTCGGCCTGGGCTTCATCCTTGGCCCGGCGATCGGCGGCGCGCTCGGCAATTACGATCTGCGCTTCCCCTTCTGGGCGGCGGCGGCCTTCAGCCTCGCCAATGCGCTTTACGGCTTTTTCATCCTTCCTGAATCGCTCTCGCCCGAGAGGCGCACGCCAAAAATCGCCTGGCGCGGCGCCAATGTCGCCGGCTCGCTCGACTTCCTGCGCCGAGAACCCGCGCTGACGCTGCTCGCCGGCGCGCTCTTCCTCTCCTATCTCGCGCACGAATCCCTGCCGGCGCTTTTCGTCCTCTACACGCAGCAGCGCTTCGATTGGAACGCCGCCGACACCGGCTGGGCGCTGGCGGTCGTCGGCGTCGCCCAGACCATCGTCTCGGGCGGCCTGGTTCGCCCGGCGGTCGCTCGGCTCGGGGAAAAAACCACCCTCGCCATTGCGCTTATTTCCGGCGCGCTCGGCTTTTTGGCCTTCGCCTTCGCGCCGACGGGAGCGCTATTCATGGCGGCGACGCCGCTGGTCGCGCTCTGGGGCATGGCCAATCCGTCTTTTCAAGGGCTCGCGACGCGGCTCGCAGGCTCCTCGGAGCAGGGCCGCCTTCAAGGCGCCCTCGGCAGCCTGCGTGGCGTCTCCGGCATGACCGGCCCGCTGATTTTTTCGCAGATCTTCGCCCTATCGCTCGCGGAGGATTTCTTCACGGGAGCCAGCTATTTCGCGGCCGGCGTGCTTCTGTCGGCGAGCCTCTGGCTCGGCTGGAAGGCTATCGCCGCGGGCGCGCGCTGAACTTGCGCGCGCCAGCTACTCCGCCGGGCCGCCGTTTTCGTGAGGCCTGGCGCCTTCGACAGGAAGAGTAGCCGTGGCGTCGGCCTTATTGGCGTCCACCTTTTCATAGGGCACGAACAATTCTTCTTCGGTCAAGCTCTTGATCTCCTCGGGTTGTTGTCCACGCAACCAGGTGAGGAAATCCAGCAGCGCCGTAAACTTCAGATCGAGCATCGCGGGTCCCTCCCAGGACTCAACCAAAGTGACCAGTAATATAGTCTTCAGTCCTCTTGTTTTTCGGCCTGGTGAAAATCTCGCCGGTTTCACCGAATTCGACAAGCTCGCCAAGATACATAAATGCGGTGAAATCCGAAACGCGCGCCGCCTGCTCCATGTTGTGCGTAACGATAGCGATCGTGTAGTTCTCCGACAGCCGGTCGATGAGATCCTCGATTTTCGCGGTGGAGATCGGATCGAGCGCCGAGCAAGGCTCGTCGAACAGAATGATCTCAGGGCGGGCGGCGATCGTGCGCGCGATGCATAGTCTTTGCTGCTGTCCGCCCGACAGACTCTGGCCGCTCGCGCGGAGTTGATCCTTCACCTCGTCCCACAAAGCGGCCGCCCGCAGCGCCTCTTCGACCCTGTCGTCGACCTCCGTTCGCTTGAGCTTTTCGAAGATCTTCACGCCAAAGGCCACGTTGTCGCGGATCGACATGGGAAAGGGCTCCGGCTTTTGAAACACCATGCCGATCCGCGCCCGGAGCAAAGGAATGTTGATTTTCGGATGCAGAATATTCTCGCCGTCGAGCAGCACTTCGCCTTCGGCGCGCTGATCGGGATAAAGCTCATAGATGCGGTTGAAGACGCGCAAGAGCGTCGATTTCCCGCAGCCAGAAGGGCCGATGAAGGCCGTCACCTTGTTCTCGTAGAGCGGCGCCGAAACCGACTTCAGAGCCTGCGTCTCGCCATAGAAGAAATTCAGCCCCCTCACAAAGATCTTTGGCTGAGGCGGCGTTTCTGGGAGAGGCGGGCGGGCAGTCATGCAAAGCGAATCTCTTGCGATAGACGACCCAGGTAATAGAAACACTAGCGCTATAGCTTTGTTTCCGTTCCGGATTTATCTTCTCTCCTCAAAAAATGACGAGTCGATGACGAATCTGATTCAACCCGCGCAGCCCGGCGCGCGCAAACGCACCACGCTCACGCCGCCGCCGCGCCGCTCGACGCAGATTTTCGTTGCGATGCGCGCCTGCATCGATTCGACATGGCTGATGACGCCGAGCTTGCGCCCCTGCCCTTGTAGATTTTCGAGCGCGTCGATCGCGACGTCGAGCGTGGCCGTGTCGAGCGCACCGAAACCTTCGTCAATGAAAAGCGTATCGACGAAAGAGTCGCGCCCCTCCAATCCTGCGAGCGCAAGCGCAAGGGCGAGCGAAGCAAGGAAACGCTCTCCGCCAGAAAGCGAGCGCGTCGAGCGGCGTTCGTCGCCCAGGTCGCGGTCGACGATTTGCAGCCCGAGCGAGCCCATCTCGCCCGCGCGCTCCAGGCGGTAGCGCGGCGAGAGCAGGGAGAGTCGGCGGTTTGCGAGCGCGACGAGCTGTTCGAGCGTCACGCTCTGCGCAAAGCGGCGGAACTTGTCGCCTTCCCTGGAGCCGATCGCGGCGTTGATCTCGTCCCAGACTTTACTGTTTGCTTTTGCAAGCTCGATTTCTTTGGACAGGCTTTCCGCACGGCTGCGGGCCTCGTCGTCGCGCGCGAGCCTCTCCTGCAAGGCGCCCAAGCGCGCGGCGAGGCCGTCGAGCGTCTGCGCGAGTTCCGCCTCGCGCGCCGCAAGAGCCTCCCGCGCCATATCGAGCGGCGCGACCGCTTCCGCCTCCGCAAGATCGCTGCGGCGCTGCTCGACATTCGTGCGAGCGTCTTGCAGCGTCCTTTGCGCGGACTCGACGAGGCGCCGCAGGTTCGCCGCTTCCTCGCGCGACATGGCGAGGAGCGGCCCGGACTCTTCCTCGTCGAAGCCGACAGCGGCAAGCGCTTCGGCGAAGGCGTCGCGCGCCGTCGTCAACGCCGCTTGCGCCGCCTCGAATGCATGAGCGGCGCCGGCGCTGCGTTCGTCGCTTGCGGCTTTCGCCTTCTCAGCTTCAGCGAGCGCGCCGCGCGTCGATTCATGCGCGATCCGCGCCCCCTCGTGCGTTTGCTCGACGCGTGCGCGGTGGATGGCGGTGGGCTCGCCGTCGAGCAAGGGTCGGCGCTCCTCTCGCGACTTCGCGAGCTCCGCGGCGCGCGCCGCATGATCGGCGGCGGCGGTCTTCGCCTGCTGGTCGAGCGCGCGCGCCTGCGCGTCGAGAGCGGCGATTTGCGGGCCGAGAGCGACAAGCCGCGCCTGCGCGTCTTCATGAGCCTCTTTCGCTCGCCGATAGCGCGCGCCCGTCTCTTCGAGACGCTTGCGCGCGCCAGCGTGATCGCGGCCGAGATCGCCGACGGTGAGATCACAAAGTGTGAGGAAGAGCGACAAGGAGCGGTCCAGCGACTCGATGCGCTCACTCTCGCCAGCAAGCTTTTCCTTGAATCCCGCCTGCGCCTCGCCCGCCCGTCGGGCGAGCGTATCGGCTTGTTGGCGATCGGCGCTGCGCGCGTCGATCGCGGCGCGTTTCTCATCCGACGCCTTGCGCAGCCGATCGATGTCCTGCCCCAGACGTTCCATTGTCTCGCGAATTTTTGTGAGCGCCGCGCGCCGCGCGCCGGCCTCCTCGAGCAGCGCGGCTATTTTCTCTCCCGCGACTGTGATTTCCCGCGGCGCGCCAGCGTCGGGATTCTGCGCGATGAGCGTTGCATAGTCGCGTGCGGCTGAATCGAGCGCGGCGCGAGCCTCCTCCAGACGCCGCGTCGCGTCTTCATGCAAGGCGCGCGTCTTCGCCTCCCATGCCGATTTATCGGCGATGGCCTTGTCGGCTTGCGCCAGGGATCGACGCGAGGCCTCTCGCTTGGCGCGCAGAGTCTCGACGAGCTGGCGCGCCGCGTCGTTCGAATGCGCAAAGGGATGCTCGGTCGCGCCGCAAACCGGACAAGGCGCGCCATCGTCAAGCGCCGTGCGCAATCTCACGGCATGGGAGTCGGCGGCCGCTTCCGCCAATTCGCCCAGCCGCTCGGCCTCTTCGCTCTTCTCGGCCTCGACGCCGCGCGCCGCGCGCAAACTCTCCAGCTCGCCAAGAAGCGCTGCCATCTCCGCGTCGCGCCGCTCCATATCGGCGCGCGCGAGCGTCGCTTTCTCTGCCGCGAGATCGTGATCGCGCGCTGCGCGCGACATGGCGAGCAAGGCTTCATACGCGCCTGACAACTCGTCCAATAGTCGTTGCGCCCCTGGCGCATCGAGCGCGGCGAGCGCCGCCTCGCGCTCGCGCGTTTGCGTGAGCAAGGCGGTCAGCGCTTCGCGATCCGCCTTATCGGCCGCCTCGCAGGCCGCGCGCATCTCATCGGCGCGCTTCAGCTCCGACTCAGCGTCCCGCAGGGCGCGCGCGGTCTCGCGCTTTTCCTTTGCGAAAAGCGCACGCTTGGCGAGCCAGTCGTCGATCTCACGCCAACGCTCGCTCAACGGCTGCGCCGCCGCGAGCGCCTCCAACGTCGCTCGGGTCGCCTCGCTTTCCGCCGCCGTCGCCTCCTCCCGCGCGCGCGCCTCGGCGAGCGCCTCAGCTGCATCCGTCAGTCGGCGGGCCGCTTCCGCCTCCAGATCACGCGCCTTGGCCTCTTCCAGCTCCTGCGCTTCGATGCGCGCGTCGAGGGCGCTCGTTTGCGCCCACAAGGGTTTGTATCTTTCGATCTCCAGCCGCGTCGCCTCCGACGCCGCCGCCGATGCGCGCTCCTGTTCTTGCGCTTTGTCCAACGCGGCGCGCGCCGCCTCGGCCTGCTCGCGCGCAGCCGACGCGGCGGCCTGCTTCTCAGTAAGCAGGCATCCGGCTTTTCGCGCCTCGTCGCGCGGCGCGCGCAAGGGTTCGGCGCGCGCGAGGTCGGCGAGCGTCTGTCTTTCACGCCCCAGCGCGGCGAACGCCTCCTCGGCGGCGCCTTGCGCGGCTTCGGCTTCGGCGAGCTTTTCCTGCGCCCGCGCGCGCGCATCGAGCCGGCGTAAAGCGTCGAGCGTCTCCTTGTGCCCGAGCGCCAGAGTCGTCCGGCGCCCGGCGATTTCGTCGCTCTCCGCAACGAGCGCGGCGCGCTCCTCCTCCGGCATGGCGCCGGTCAGCGACTGCCGCTGTTCGAGAGCCGCCAGGGCGCGTTTGGCCTCGTCCCAGCGTTCGTAAGCGCGTCTCGACAGCCGCCCGTAGATCTCCGCGCCGGTGATCTTTTCGAGAAGATCGGCGCGCTCCTTCGCGTCGGCGCGCAGAAACGCGTCGAAGTCGCCCTGCGCGAGAAGCGCCGTGCGGCGAAACTGATCGAAGGTGAGGTCGGTCAATTCGACGATGCGGCGATTGACGGGCTCGACGCCGGATTCGAGCGCCTCGATCTTCTCGCCGTTCTCGTCGATACGCCAGAGGCTGCGGCCGCGGTTCTGCAGCTTGCCCGCGACCCTGCCGCGCGCGCGCATGAGGTCGCAGCGCGCGCGGTAGCGCTTGCCGTCGCGCGCGATGAAATCCGCTTCCGCAAAGCCCCGCCCCGCCCCGCGACGAAGAATGGCGCGCGGATCGCCAGGGCTCAGCGTTTCGCCCGAAGGATCGGGCGCGCCCTCGGCGCCGCCAGACGCTGCGACGCGCGGGAATTTGTCGTAGAGCGCCAAGCACAGCGCATCGAGGATCGTCGATTTGCCCGCGCCCGTTTCGCCGGTGATCGCGAAAAGGCCGGACGAACGCAGCGGCTCGCTCTCGAATTCGATGGCGAAGAACTCGGCGAGGCTCGCGAGATTTTCGCCGCGGATCGCGAGAATGCGCATCAGGCCTCCTCCGCGAGCCGATCGAAGCCGCGCAGATGTTCGCCCGACGGCGCGACGCCATGCGTCGCCTCGAAGGCCTCGCGGAAAAGATCGCGCGGCTGCCTTTCGGCCAACCGTATGGGCGCGAGCTGAGGCGCTTCGCTCCGTTGCGGACGCTCGACCGCGAGCGAAACGAGGCGGATCGGAAACTTCTCGCAGATCGCGTCGATTTCCGCCTTCAGCCCGGCGGAGGGGCCGTCGATTTTCACCGCAAGATGGACAAAGGGCCGCGCCTCGTCCGGCGTCCGTGGATCGAGCGCAAGAGACGCGAGCGCGCTTTCGATCTCGTTCACGGCCAGAGCGCCTTGCCCGCGAGGCAAGCGTAAATGCTCGACGCTGCGCGTGAAAGCGACATGTTCGGCCGCGGCGGCGCCGGTCTCCCCTATCTCGACGATGGTCACGCCATGCGCATAGCCGATTTCCGATTTCGACATTGGAATGAGCGCGCCGGAATAGCGGATGGACTCGCGGCCGACCTTCTGCGGCTTGTGCAGATGGCCGAGCGCGACATAGGCGGCGTCGGCAGGGAAAATATCGGGCGGCGCGGCATGCTCGCCGCCAACGAGAATGCGCCGCTCGGCTCCTTCCGATTCGAGACCGCCGGCCACATGCAGATGCCCGGTCAAAACAAGCGGCGCCGCCCCGATTTGCGCGCGCGCGGCGTCGGCCGCCTCGCGATAGAGCGCGCGCACGCCCCAGACGACAGGCGAACCCGAGACATCGGCCCCCGCGATCGGCAGATCGGCGGCGCGGGGATAGGGAAGCGCGAGGATATGCGCGCCCACGGCGCCCGAGCAATCGCGAACCGGCAGAAGATGCGCGGCGAGGTCGAAAGCGCCCTCACGCCTTGCGACGACGCCCACGGAGCGCACTCCCGCAATCTCGAACAGGGCGCGCGGCGCCTCCAGCCTCCCGGCGGGATCGTGATTGCCGGCGAGGAGCGCGATGGTCGCGCGCGGACAGGCGGCGCGCAGATCGCGCAGCGTGTCGTAGAGCAGCCGCTGCGCCTCGGCGGAAGGGTTGAGACTGTCGAAGATATCTCCCGCGACGATGACCGCGTCGACGGCCCGCGCGCGGGCGATCTCGACGAGCTGCGCCAAAGCGGCGCGATGCTCCGGCTCGCGCGACCAGCCTTGCAATGCGGCGCCCAGATGCCAATCGGCGGTATGAAGAAGTCGAATCACGCGGCTGATAATAAGCATAAGGCGGCGAGCCCAAAGCAGGCGATACGCAACATGCCTGCGCGGGCCCGCCGCTTGCCCCCAACCGTCAAACCGCGTTACGGTACGCTTTTCGCGAGAAGATGGTGAGGAATAGGATCTGCAGATCGAAGAGCATCGACCAATTGTCGATGTAATAAAGGTCGTGCTCGATCCTCTTCCGAAGCTTTTCCGGAACGTCTATTTCGCCGCGCAGGCCGTTGACCTGCGCCCACCCCGTTATGCCGGGCTTGACGTTGTGACGGCGCGCATAGAGCGCGATGCGCCGCTCGAAAAGCTGATCATGCGCCATGGCGTGCGGACGCGGACCGACGAGCGACATTTCGCCGCGCAGCACGTTGAGCAGTTGCGGCAGCTCGTCGATGTTGTAGCGCCGGAGAAAACGTCCGATGCGGGTCACGCGCGGATCGTCGGCCGTCGCCTGCTTCACATGGCGTCCGTCCTCCATCGTCGTCATGGTGCGGAATTTTACGATGCGGAAGGTCTCTTGGTTGAAGCCGTAGCGTCGCTGGTAGAAGAGGGCGGGCCCCTTGCTTTCGAGCCGAATCGCAAGCGCGCAGAGCAGCAGCGCGGGAGACAGCAGGAGAAGCGCGGGCCCTGAGACGACGACGTCGACGAGGCGCTTGGCCGTTTGCTCGAAGAGATCGAGCGGATGGCCCGTAAGATTCAGGCTCGGGACGGCGCCGATTTTCTCGACTTTGGCGTTGACGAAACGGTCGAGCATGCGCTCCGGCCCGAGATGGATGCGCACTGGCGTGCGCAGGAACGCCTCCACGCATTTGTCGATGACGTTCGCCCGCGACCAGGGCGCGAGGACGAACACATCATCCGGCCGCAGCATGCGCGCGGAAGCCGCCGCGAGCGCCAGATCGTCGGGGAGCGTATCGTCGCTCTCGCGCAAGGCGACCGTGCCGACGACCGCCACGCCGGATGTCCAGGGCTTGTAGCGCTTGGAAAAGGCTTCGATCTCCTCCTCGAAGCCGACCAGGAAGATGCGGCGCGCCGATACGCCGCCCGCCGCCGCGCTCGATCGCGCCAGGCGGGACAACATTGTGCGCTCGGCCACGAGCGCGGCGAAGGCAAGGGCCGTGGACAGCAGGAAAGCCGCGCGGGAAGCTTCTTCCCTCGACAGGAAACCGATGGCGAGCGCCAGAATGCTCACGACGCCCCAAAGACTGAGGCAGCAAAGAGCGGGTTTGCGCGGCTTGATATAGTTGGCGAAGGAATATTCGTGGCGAGACGCACTGGCGAGGACGAACGCCACCGCCGCGATCAGGCTCAACTTCAGAGTGGGGATGGAAAGGCCGCACCAATGGTAAGTTAAAATATCGTAGCTGAGCTGAGCCGCGAGGGACGCCAGCACAATGGACAGAAGATCGAGCGCGGCCGCCAGGAACGAAAAGGAAACACGCATCAGCGACGTATTTTGCCAAGGCCGCTTTTTTGTAAGAAAGCGTTTCGCCGTCGCGTCGAAAATTCCCCCCGCCCCCCGAAAACGCGGCGGGATGTGCCGGACGTCGAGATGGATAGACACAGCGAAACCTCCAGCGGCTCGCCTGTCCCAAATCGGAGCAATCGTGAGCCTTTTACGGGCCTTTAGCCTGTCCGCTGCAAGCGGCGCACCGAAAGCTGGAGTGAGCTCTTATGGTCGCGCCCGAGCCGCTCTCGGGCCGCGCCTGCGATTGTTTGAACTTGAGTTTTCGCTCGATAGGGGGTGGGGTCTCGCGGTTGGTTCGCCCGGCGCCTTCACAAGCCCGTCATCCTGCCTGTAACATATAGAAAGTCGCAAAAGGCCAGAGTGGACCTTGGCGCGGTCCATCAGGCCCTTCTCCAGATGAGAGGCAGGCACGGTGACTGCTCACTTCAGACATCAAAACGTCTCGCCACAGGCTTGCCCCGCGCTGGTGCTCAACGCTGATTACCGGCCGCTGAGCTACTACCCGCTTTCCCTATGGGGTTGGCAGGACGCCATCAAGGCGGTTGTTCTGGATCGGGTCAACATCGTCTCCGAATACGACAAGACGGTCAAAAGCCCGAGATTCGAGATGCGGCTGCCCTCGGTGGTCTCGCTCAAGGAGTATGTGCGGCCGGCCCGTCAGCCGGCCTTCACGCGGTTCAACGTCTTCCTGCGTGACCGTTTCACTTGCCAATATTGCGGCGCTCACGACGAACTGACCTTCGACCATGTCATTCCGCGTTCCAAGGGCGGCGCGACAACGTGGGAGAATGTCGTCGCGGCCTGCTCGCCCTGCAATTTGCGCAAGGGCGACCGGCTCCCTCTCGATGTGCATATGACCCCGGCGCAGGCTCCCTATCAGCCGTCGGTGGCCGATCTGCATCGCAATGGCCGCTTGTTCCCGCCAAATTATTTGCATGAAAGCTGGATGGATTACCTTTATTGGGATTCGGTGCTGGAGCCCTGAGGCTCGCACGAAAGAGTTTACATGCGCCGCCTTGTTGTCATGAGCTTCGGTTTCGTCATCGCCGCCGGCGCTGGCGCGGTCTTCCTTGTCGTTTCAGCCCTATTCGATCCAGCGACGCGCGAGGCAGGACTCGCTTCCGTCATGGCCGGGCTCTTCGCCATGCTCGACGAGGCTTTGAACGAGGGCGACCCGGCGGACGCCGTCGCGGCGATCGGCTTCGTTATCTGGGCCGCGATCGTCGCAACTTGCGCCGCCCCGCTCGCCGTCGCGGCCCTCGTGGGGGAAGCCGCCGGCGCGCGATCCATCGTCTGGTATTCGGGCGTCAGCGGCGTCCTTGCGGGCGCTTCGCCCTGGATCGTGCGCGCATCGAAGGGGCTGGAGCGGGCGCACAGCGCCAGCGCGGCGGAAGGCCGGCTCGCGCTTTTGTTTTTCCTCACCGGCGCGCTGACTGGCGCGATTTATTGGCTGATCGCCGCGCCAGCGCGCAAAGAGGCGGCGGGCGAATCGAGGAGCCCTTAACGCGGTTTCGCGCGCTTGTTCGATCGCTTGGCTTCTTCTACGTAACGCCAGTAGGCAAACACCGCGCCGCTGAGAAACACGCCGGAAAGAATGGCCGTAGCGTAGAACTGCAGCGGTCCGCCGATGTTGAAGCCAAAGCGCGTCGTGCGTTTGGTCCCCGAGGCTTCGGTCACGGTGATGAGCGCGGCGTAGGCGCCGCTCTCGTCGAATACATGCTCGACGGGCACGGCGCCGCCCGGATAAAGGCGCGGCGGAAAATAAGCCACGGTGAAAGGCGTCGGATCGTCCTCTTCGGAGAGCGGGCCGTTTTTCTCCCGCACGATTCGCACCTCGATCGGCAATTGGCGAAGGCGATCGGCGACGAGGTCGATCGTGAGAATGATTCGCCCGGTCGATGGAAAATCTCCGCAGAAGCGATCGCGAGAACGATCGGGCATGTAAGCGACAATGCCGATAAGGTCGGGACCGATGGAGATTTCGCACTGGTCGCGAATGGTCGAGGATTTGTCCATGCTGACCGCGTTGGCTGACGCGGGCGTCAATAACGCGACGACGGATGCGATACATAATTGACGCGCCAGTGCGCTGAGCGATGACATTCTTTCTCTCCGGCGATAGGCGGCGGGCGCCGTCGCGATCATTTGCCTTACATGCTCGAATTCCCCGGTTTTTCTCGCATTTGCAAGGGGTCAGGATTGACGCCCCCAACGGGAAGTGCTCTTAACCGATCATGGCTGATTATTATTCGCTGATATCCCGCGCGATTGTCGCCCTGCCTCAGCAGACTCCCGACGCGAGACAGGCGGTCTATGATCGCGCGCGCAAGGCGTTGTTCAATCAGTTGCGAAGCATTCAGCCGCCGGTGGCCGAAGCGGACATCGCCGCCGAAGGCCGCGCGCTCGAGGAAGCCATCGCGCGCCTTGAAAAGGAAATCGCCGCCAGTAACGCGCAGCAGCCGGCGCCGGCGAAAACAGCTTCTGCAAGAACGGCTCCCGCCAAACCTCCCGCGGCGAAGACGGAGACTCAAAAGCCGCCGCCGCTTCCCGCCGCGCAACGCCAGCGCGCGCCCGAGCCCATAAAGCCCGCGCCCGCCCCGCCGCCGGAGCCGCCGCCCGCTCAACCCAGCGCCGAGGAAGCTTGGCGCGACACGCTCGCCGAAACAGCCGAAGCCCCGGCGCGGGAGCCCCAGCGCCCCGCAGCGCCATTGCCCCTGCCGCCCCGCGCGCAACGCCCGCCACATCGCATCTGGGCGCTCGCCGGCGTGCTTGTGGCGTTGATCGTCGTCGTCGGCGGCTTGGCCTGGTACCTGCGCGAGCGTCCGGAAGACCTCTCCAAGCTGAAGCCGGATGAGGCTTCGCCGTCGGACAGCGCGGACGCCGGAAAATTCGACGGGCGGGTAGAAGGCGGCTCCCCGGGTCCAACGCGTGTGTCGGCAAAACGCGCAACCTCCGTGCCGGTGGCGCAGAAAGCTGAATTATGGGTTGCCTCCCTGCAGGAGCCGGACAAGGTCGACCGCATCTATAATGCGACCGTCGTCTGGCGGCTCGAGAATGTCGGCGGCGGATCGGGTGAGCCGATGGGCTCGGCCATCCGCGGCGACATCGACATTCCCGACGGCAAAATGAAGCTGTCGTTACTGTTTCAGAAAAACAACGACTCCGCGCTCTCCGCCTCCCATACGATCAATGTCTCCTTCAAGCCGGCCTCGGGGAGCCCGCTCGGCGGCGTGAAGGCGATCGGCCCGATCCAAATGCGCAGGGCCGATGCGCGGTCGGGAGAAAAAGTCGCGGGCATTCCAGTGCCCATCGTCGAAAATAATTTCCTCATCGGCCTGATGCGAGGGGAGCACGAGGCGCGCAACCTCCAGCTGATGCGCTCGCTCGATGTGATCGACCTGCCTTTGCAACTCTCGGACGGGCGCCCCGCGACGATCAACATGGAGAAGGGCCCCTCCGGCGATCGCGTCTTCGCAGACGCGATCGACTCATGGGCGAAGTAACCTCTTCAGACGAAGGCGAGCCGATAAACGAAGGAATTCGCGCCCTTTCGGCTGACCCAATCACACGCCGGCGGCGTCGCGCCCTGTTTCTTTATCGCGACGTCCCAGGGCCGGCCCATCAACGCCTTCTCTTCCGCGTCCCAAACGATCCAACCGAAATCCGGGTCGCGCAGAATCCAGATGTCCTTGTCGGCGCGTTTGTAGCGCGGAAAACCATCGGCGGCGGTCCGCGCGGGAAGGAACCGATAGATGGCGCCGTCCGAGAGGCGGCGCATTTCGATGCTTTTGTCCATAGCAGGTCCGTATCAGCGTCAGGGCGAATCCCATCCCTCCCCTTTACGGGGAGGGTGGCCCCGCGCAAGCGGGGTCGGGTGGGTCGGCCCCCATCGGAGTCGCTGCGGCTTGAACCCCACCCGGCGGCCTTTGGCCGCGGACTCCCCGCAAAGGGGAGGTATATTGGGGCTAATGACGCCAAATAGCTATTTTCTTGGAAAGTTCCTCCGCCCCGCTACGCCACCAGCGTGAGCTTTCGCGCGGCGCGGGTCACGCCAGTATAAAGCCAGCGGGCGCGGTGTTCCCTGAAGGCGAAGGACTCGTCGAAGAGGGTCACATTGTCCCACTGCGAGCCCTGCGCCTTGTGCACGGTGAGCGCGTAGCCGAAATCGAATTCGTCCGAGTCCTTGCGCAGCGCAAAGGGAATTTCGCCCTCGCCGCCCTCGAAGAATTGCGGAATGACGGCGACGCGCTGGAATTTTCCGGCCTCGCCATCCTCCGGCATGACGAGCATCCGTATCTTGCCGCGCCTTAGCGCGCCGGCGCTCTTGACCGTGAACAGCGCGCCGTTGAGCAGGCCCTTCTTGCGATTGTTGCGGAGGCAGACCAGCTTCTCGCCCGATTGCGGAAAGGCGCCCGTGAAGCCGCGCAACTCGCGCAGCCGCCCATTATAGGCGCGCCGCGTCTTGTTCATGCCGACGAGCACCTGGTCCGCGCCGGTGACAAGCGCCGGGTCGAGCCCCTCGCGGCCGACGATCTGCGATTCGCCATAGACGCCGCGCGCGAGCGTTCCGCCCTCGCGGATCGTCATCGAAAGGCGGATGATGGGATTGTCGGAGGCCTGGCGGTGCACCTCCGTCAGCATCACGTCGGGCTCCGCCTCGGTGAAGAAGCCCCCACCCTTCACGGGCGGCAATTGGGCGGGGTCGCCGAGCACCAGGACCTTCTTGCCGAAGGACAGCAGATCGCGTCCAAGCTCCTCGTCCACCATGGAGCATTCGTCGATGACGATGAGCGCGGCTCGCGCGGCGTCGCTCTCGTCGTTCAAGACGAAGGATGGCTCCTCTGTCTCCGAATCCGTGGCCCGATAGATCAGGCTATGAATAGTGCGGGCGTCCTTGCAGCCCTTTGAGCGCATGACCAGCGCCGCCTTGCCGGTGAAGGCGGCGAAAGCCACATCGCCGTCGACATGTTCGGCAAGGTGTAGAGCGAGCGTGGATTTGCCCGTGCCGGCATAACCAAAAAGACGGAACACTTGCGGCCCGCGCGGCGTCGCGAGCCATTTCGCGACGGCGTTGAGCGCATTGTCCTGCTCGGGCGTCCAGATGGGCATGGGTTCCTGTAGATAGGCCGAATCGAGAGCGTGCACGATGCCGGAGGCCGCCCTCCCTCACAAGCGGCGACGCGATCCATGAAGCGTCACGCAGCAAAGCCGCCAAAAAGCAATATTGCCCCGAGGAGCGCCGAGAGAAGCGCATAAATCGGCAGCTGCTCCTTGAACCGCATCCGTTCGATCGTTCGGCGCAGGAAGCCCGTCGGCAAGAACATCGTGGCGAGCCCGCTGAAAAGGGCGATCCAGCCGAGAGCCGACACGAGCGCCTGGAGCCAGTCGCCCCAGACGTTATGAGCGGAAACGACTGCAAGACCGAAAACGAGCCTCAGCACGCCGATCACCGACTCTGAGACGGGATCGTTGGAAATGCGTTCGATCAGGCCCAGCGCAGCTTCGCGGCGCAGAAGAAGCCACGCGGCGGCAAAAAGCGAATAAGCGCCGATGAACTTCGCAAAAAAAGCGGTCAGCGGCGTCATGCGTCTCTCCGGGATAGCTTCGAACGTCATTTCCGACGCTTCGCGGGATCCACACCCCGGTGACCGAGGCCCACTCACACCGCCGCGGAATGGCGTGCGGCGCCTGCGTCCAGATAGGCGTCGAAGGCCGCAGCGGCAAGGCGCACGAAAGGCCGGCCATGCTCGGTGACGCTCACGCGCCGGCCAATCACTTCCACCACCCCGTCGCGTTCGAGCCCGCTCAAGGCAGGGCGCGCGTCGTCAAAAGCGTCGATCGAGAAGCCATGCTCGAGAGCGATCGCGCCAAAATCAGCTGTGAAGTCGCACATCAGCCGCTCGATAATGTCCGCGCGGGCCAGGTCCTCGATGGAGAACACGAGACCGCGCGTGACCGGGAAGCGGTCCGCCTCCACCGCGCGGCGCCAGCCGGCGAGATCGGTGGCGTTGCCAACAAACCCCTGTGGCAAGCGACCGATCGAGGAGACGCCGAAGGGCAAAAGCGCCGTGGCGGCGTCGATCGTATAGCCCTGGAAGTTGCGGCGCATGCGCCCTTCGCGCGCCGCGATCGCCAGCGGGTCGCTCGCCCGTGCGAAATGATCGAGGCCGATCGCCTCGTAGCCGGCGCGCTCGAGAACAAGACGCACGGCGGCGGCCTGCGCCAAACGCTCGGCGGCCCCTGGCAGCGCGGCGGCGTCGATAAGCTTCTGGTTGGCCTTGAACCAGGGGACATGGGCGTAGCCGAAAACAGCGAGACGCTGCGGATCGAGCGAAGCCGCCGTCGCGGCCGTGCGCTCGACGTCGGCGACGCTCTGATGCGGCAGGCCGTACATCAGATCGAGATTGATCGCCGTTATGCCCGCGCCTCGCAACATGGCGACCGCGCGCGCGACGATCTCGAAGGGCTGCACGCGCCCGGCCGCCTCCTGCACATGCGCGTTCAAATCCTGAACGCCGAAAGAAGCGCGATTGACGCCGGCGCGCGCCAGCGCTTCGACCATTTCATCGTCGAGAATGCGCGGGTCGAGCTCGATGGCGTGTTCCGTCTCACGCGTGACGTCGAAAAGGTCGCGCACGCGTTCGACGATTTCTCCGAAGCGCGCGGGCCCCAGAATGCTCGGCGTGCCGCCGCCCCAATGGATGCTGGAGACGCCCCGAGCGCACATTGTCCGCGCCGTCATTTCGACTTCGCGCAGCAGCGTTTCCTTATAGGCCGTGAGCGGCGCCTCCTGCCGGACCGCCTTGGTGTGGCAGCCGCAATAGGCGCAGATTTCCCGGCAAAAGGGCACGTGGAAATAAAGAGAGAGCGACGCGTGCGGATCGAGCGCCGCAAGCCAGCCGCGCATCTCGGCGTCGCCGATCTCCTTCGAGAAATGCGGCGCGGTCGGATAGCTCGTGTAACGGGGAACGGAGCGTTCGGCGAGCGCGAGTGCGGCCGGGTCCATTTACGAGAAACTCCTGAAGCGAGGTCGCAAGAATTCTAGCGCGCGCGATCCTGAGGCGCAAAAGCTCTTGCCTGCTACAGATTACCGCGCCGCTGGCGGAGAAGCCGCGCGAGGCGGCGCGAACGCGCTTGGCCGATGCGCCTAAAAAGGGCAGACTGCGAGCAGATTCGGTCATCTTGGGGACCTTCAATGTCGACCTCTTCCCCGTGCGCGGACAAGCTGCGCCGCCTCGGCCTAGCCATGGCCGCTTTTGTCGTGCTGCCGCTCGCCAGCGCCACCGCCGCCAGCGATACGGCCGGCCGTTACGGGGTTCTGCGTGAAAACAAGGACACGGGCTGCATGCTGACCCTGATGGCCGGCGGCAGGGCGCAACTGGCGCCCGCCTGCCGCGACAACGGCATTGTCGTTTTCGATCCTGTCCGGTGGTCGATCGACCGCGGTCGACTCGTCCTCGTCGCGCGCAAGGGGCACAAGGCCCATTTTGAGCGAGACAGCAACAATGTCTGGCGCCGCGATCCGAACGAAGGCAAATCGTCCCTCGCCTTCAAGCCTATCTGAGACCCCACCCGGCGGCCCGCGGCCGCCGGCCCGCCGACCTCCCCGTAAAGGGGAGGCATTTTGGGCTTAACGACGCCAGGTGGCTATTCACCCGATTTCCGTGAAAACAAAAGCCTCCCGGATCGCTCCGGGAGGCTCGTTGTCCGCCGCCGCGCGAGAGGGGCGGGGAAGGGCGGCGGAAACGTTAAAAGAGACCTCGGCCGCAGGCTAGTTGCAGAGCGTCGCCCGGCGATAGCCGACGACATTCCCCCAGCCGTCGACGACGGGGCGATCGACGGGGTAGCATCCGCCATAGCCATAACCATAGCCATAGCCGGGCTGGCTCATGGCCCCGGCGGCGACGGCCCCGACCGCGAGGCCGCCCAGCGCCGCGGCCGCCACCGCTCCGCCATTGGTCCAACCGCTATGGCGGTATCCCCACCCGCCGTAACCGCGGCCGCCCCAGCCGCCATAGCCCGATCCGGGACGGCCCCACCCGTCTGCGGCGGCGGGCGTGGCTGCGCTCGCTCCGAGCAGCCCCGCCAAAACAGCAAAGGCGATTGTCTTTCGGACATTCATGCGCATCTGACGCTCCCTTTTTCGCGGCGTCGATCAACGTCGCCATGGCGCAACGATCGCTCAGCCTGCCTGAACCGGAGGTGTCTGCGCCGTTCAGCTTCAAGTCAGCTTTTGCGCCTGAGGCCGGTCGCGCTTATTGTGATTGAACCTTTGGTCCGGAGGGGAGAATCCGAGTGACCGCAGGAGAACAGATTCGTCTGATGATCGCCGAGGATCAGACCGTGATCCGCAAGGCGCTGTCGGCGCTGTTGGCGCTCGAAAAGGACATGGCCATCGTCGCCGCGGTCGGCGACGGCGAGCAGGCCGTGAGCGCCGCACTCGCCTATGCGCCCGACGTGATCCTGATGGATCTGAAAATGCCGCGCATGGACGGCATCGCCGCAACGCGCGCCATTCTGTCCAAGGCTCCCGACATTCGCATTGTCATGCTGACGACCTTCGACGCCGACGACCTCGTTTTCGAGGCGGTCATGGCCGGCGCGCAAGGCTATCTGCTGAAGGATGCGGAAGAGAGCGAAATCCTTTCGGCCATAAGGTCGGCGGCGCGGGGCGAGCCGCATCTTTCGCCGAGGGTCGCGGCGAAAATCTTGTCAGAGTTCCGACGCGTGAAAGCTTCCTCGACGCAGATGCGCGAAGAAAAAGAGGAGCCGCTGACAGAACGCGAGCGAGACGTGCTCAACCGGGTGGCCGCCGGCAAGGGCAATCGCGAAATCGCGCGTGAAATGGGACTCGCGGAAGGCACGGTGAAAAACCACGTCTCGACCATCCTCGCCAAGCTGCATTTGCGCAGCCGCACCGAGCTGGCGATACGGGCGCTGTCGGCGCGGTAGTTGCGTAACGCCTACCGGATAGCGACGCTATAGAGAACGTTCGTTGTGATGGCTTCGCATTGACCCAAAAGCGCGAGATTTTTCTCCCGCACCCGCGAGAACGTCGCCGCGTCAAGCTGGGCGAGAGTGCCGCGATAGCCGCTCCCCATGGCGATCAGCCACCAATCATCAGGCGAGCTAATGCGATGGCTCCCTTCTTCCACGACGATCTCCACGTCAGCAATTCCGGCTTCGACAAGCATCTCGCCCAGGCCTGCAGGCGTTGATATCCGCTCCCAGGGGTTGAAGCCCTTCAGAAGGTCGGGGCGCTCTTCGCCGATAGCGTCCCAGAAGGCGGCGTTGGCGGGCTCGAACAGGTCCAGCCCCCACGTCGTAATGGCGAGCCGCCCATGCGGGCGCAGCATACGCCAAAGCTCTTTCGTGGCCGCGACCATGTCGGGGACAAAGAAAATCCCGAAGACGCAAACCACAACGTCGAAGCTCGCATCGGGGTAGCCAAGCGTCAGCATGTCGGCAGCCTCGAACTCGATATTGCCGAGGCCTTTCTCGCGGGCCTTCGCCTCCCCCAAGGCGACGAGACGTTCGGCGAGATCGACCGCGACGACCTTCCCTTCCGGCCCGACAGCTTCAGCGGCGGGCAGCGCGGAGCCGCCGCTCCCACAGCACACATCGAGGACGCTTTCGCCCGCCCGTAACCCGAGGCGCTCGACCGTGCGCCGCCCGAAGCGATGCCAAAAGGAGCTGACGGGGTGGTCGAAATAATCCGCCGCCGCGTTGTAAGCGGTGGCGGCCTTGGCTTTTGCCAGTTCCAATTCGGTCATTTTGTACGCCCGCTTGTTCGCTCAGCGGCAGGTTCGACGCGAAGCCGAGCCGACCTCGAGGACTGCCAGCGCCGTTAGCGCGTCTTCCGCCCCCGCGCGCTACCTCGCACATCGCCAGATCGCACAGCCGAGCGAATGAAACATCTCCGCCACCCCCTGCCCCGTCTTGGCGCTCGTGTAAACCACATCCAGCCCAGCCGACGGCGGCGCGGCGCCTGAGATTTCCGGCGCCAAATCGATCTTGTTGACGATCGCCGACACCGGCCGACCGGGAAACTTTTCCTCGAAACGCGTCACCAGCCTCTCCATCTTCACCAAGGTCGCGGGGCGCGTGGCGTCGGCGACGACGATCGCCGCCGAGGCGCCCGCGAGATAGACCGTCTCGAAGATGCGCAAGCCGAAGTCGCCGTCGGTGTCCCACAAAACGAAGCGCAGGGTTTCGTCGCCGGCCTCCGGGCCGAGGCAAACGTCATGGGTGAGCACGTCCACGCCAATCGTCGTCTTGTAATCGCTGTCGAAGCGGTCGAAGACGAAGCGGCGCGCCAGCGACGATTTGCCGACGCCGATATCCCCGAGCAGCATGACTTTCGCGGAGATCATCTCCCGAACTCCCCGACGTAGGGCGCTTCGAACGAGACTCTTCGGCTGTGCAATCCTGCGTTGGGATCGACGATCGGATTGTTGCTTGAGCGATAAACGAGCGCAAGCCTGTCGCGGGGCGCGCCGCGCTCGACCAGCATTGCGACAATTTTCTCCGCGCGCCTGCGCGAAACGACGCGATTGCGCGTCGCGGTTCCCACATCGTCGGCATAGCCGACAACGCGCAGGCCTTCCCCGCTCGCCTTGATCAGCGACGCCAGCTCGTCGAGGCCGGCGGCGGCCGCCGCCGGATCGAGCAGCGTGTCGAACTCCGTGAAGAACACCGCAAACGAGTCTGTGAAGCGACGCAGCTTCGCGCGCGGTTCTTCCTGCTCCGCGATCATGCGTCGGAGGCTCGCGCGCGTCTCGTCGAGCTCGCCTTTAAGCGCTTGCATCTGCCCGACAGTCGCGACGGCGACGACGTCGGTCATGGCGCGATAAGGCTCGCAAGCCGGAGAAATCTCCCGGACGATCGCCTCGGGATCGGTCTCGCCTCCGGCGAGGCCGCGAAGGACGACCGTCTGAGACTTGTGATCGATGTCGAGATGGATCGGATAACGCGCCAGCTCGGCATGTGCGGCCATCGCGGCGCCATAGGCCTCGCGAATGCGCCTTTGTCGCCATTCGTGCAGCATGGGCTCCCAGGCGAACCAGACGGCGATAGCGCCCAGGGCGGCGCTGACGACGATCAGCGGCGCCTTGCTCTTGGCTTTCGCCGGCTCATCGGCAAGGGCGCCGTTCAGGATTTCGCCGAGAACCTCGGATGTGCAGGAGGCGCCGTTTTCGTCCTGGCGCTCCACGATCGAGAGAAAAGCGTCGTCCAGCCGGCGCTCGCGTTGGCGCGACAATTCACCGCCGAACTCGCCCGCGACGATCACGCGCGGCGAGGCGCGCAAGAACACCTTGCCCGAACCGATGTCGAGCATGCGCAGCTGGCCGCCCTTATCCGCATAGACATTCGTCGCGAATTCGGTGATCGCGGCGATCATGCCGCTTTCCAGATCGGCGTTGGCGCATTCGGCGCCCTCCTCCTTCGCGGGCCAGAGCGCGAGCAGGCGGCCGCTGCCGCGTTCCAGCAGCAGCGCGCGTTTCAAGCGGCCCGCCTCGGCTTCCGCGAGCGCGACTTCCGCCATGGTGCGGCCCGTCGCGATCGCGCGCAACCGCAAGCGCCAGGAGCTCGCCGAAATCAGCGCATCGATGCGCGCATTGAGGCTCTCGACAAGGTCGCGGAACGCTCCCGCGACCGCGGCTGTCACGAGACGGCCCATAATGGGATAGAGCGCCTCGACGATTCCGTCCTTTTGATTATTGATCTCGGTTCGGATGATGGCGACGACGGAGGGCGCCAAGGCCTTGGACAGCTCGCGCGGACGTTTCTCCTCCGCGCGCTTCAGCGCGCCGACCAGCGCCTCGCCGGTGGAAGCCGCAAGTTTCTTTTCATCGCCGACGCGTGCGTCGATCCGCTCGACGCGCTCGACGGTCGCGTCGAGACGTCGAGTTGTCTCGTTCAGAAGAAGAGACCTGATTTTCTCGAACGCCTCGGCCCCGCTTGGCGCCGGCATTTTCAGACCTTCTGCTTTTCGCTCATGGCTTTGATCTTGTCGCCCAGCTCCACGAGCGCGCCCCCGATCGCCGTGATCGAGTCCGAGCGGTTTTTCTCCGTCTCGTGAGCAAGCGCGAGGATGAGGGAATTCAGGGCGTCGAAGCGCGCCAGAAAATCCTTGCGGGTTTCGTCCAGCTTGCTTTCGAGCACGCAGATCTGGCGCTCGGTCTCCCGCTTCGTCGCGCCGAAGAGCAGCTCACGCATTTGCTCCATCGGGTCGAACATCAGACCCATGGGTGAAACATCGGGCTGCCGCTTTTGCTTTTCTTCGTCGATGTCTTCATGCATTTTGCTTACTGAAACTCCCGATACGCAAACTGTAAACAGCTTTCGACCTCAAGTGAGATCATCCACATCCAACTTTGTATCACGCAATGACTAAAAAGCGATACATCGTGACGAAAGTCACGCTGTTATGGTGACCAACAGCACTGTCCTAATGCGGCCGAAGGGGCCAAATTGCCCAAAGTCAATGACGCTGCGGGCGTTTAGTGAAACAACGCGGCGCCAGATGCGGTGTGAAGGGCGCGATAATTAATGTCGGCGGCGGACGAGTCCATCGAGACCCGAGCAAGCGAAGCAATCGACTCTTATGACGATCCGGAAGAAAGCAAACATGGCACGCTCACCCGGCAAGACATCGCACTGGCGATTTTCGAGCGGCTCCGCCGCATATCGCGGCGTGAAGCCAAGCGCCTGACCGATTGCGTCATCGACGAGATGGCGACGGCCCTCGCTTCGGGAGAAACCCTGAAGCTGCATGACTTCGGCTCTTTTGTCGTGCGCGAGAAAAACGAGCGCTCGGGCCGCAATCCGCGCACGGGTGCGCCTGTCCCGATCGATGCGCGCCGGGTCGTGATTTTCAAAGCATCGCCGAACATGAAAGCGGCGATCAACGGCGCTCAAACAGATAAAGGCGCCAATGCGAAGCGCGAGGGCAACCGTTTCGCGCATGATGCGGGGAACATGCCGGCCCTCTCCCCCACGATGGATAAGGCTTAACATATCCGATCGCATTGCCCCGCGACGGATGCGAGGCCCGGCCGCGCCGAGTCTGCCCCAGGTTGCGGCCGGGCGAACTTTTCATCAAGGCAGCGCCTTGCGATTGAGCTTGCCGTTCGCGTTGCGCGGCAGGGCGTCGAGAAAAACGACAGCCCGCGGCCGCTTGTAAGCCGCGAGATGCTCCTTGCAATGATCGAGCAGCGCCACTTCGTCGCGCGGCGCATTGTCGCGCACGACGACATAGGCCTTGATGATCGTCGTATCCGCGTCCCGACCGGGGCGCTCCGCCGCAGCGGCCTCCGCGACCTGCGGAGAGGCGAGAAGGCATTTCTCGACCTCGGCGGGAGAGACGCGATAGCCGCCGGCGTTCATGACTTCGTCGGCGCGGCCGTGGTGATGCATATAGCCCTCGGCGTCGAACGCCACGAGATCGCCGGACACGAACCAGTCGCCGCGAAAGGCGTCCCGCTCCTCATCGGGCCGGTTCCAGTAACCCAGCATCAGGCCCGGTTCGTCGCGCCGCACGGCGAGCACGCCGGTTTCGCCCGGCGGCAACGGCGCCTCGCCGCCCTCCTGCGGGAGCGCCGCCACCACCCTTCCCGGCTGCGGCCGGCCCGGCGAGCCCGGATGCACGGGAGTCGTCGGCCCGCTCGATATAAAGGTCGAGCATTCGCTCATGCCGAAAGCCTCATAAATTTCCTTGTCCGTACGCGCCCGCCATTCGGAGAGAAGACTTGGAGGCAAGGCGGCGCCAGCGGAAAGGCAATGCCGTAAGCTCGAAAGATCGGCTGTCTCGGGCGCGGCGTATTTCAATATTTGTCGATAAACGCCCGGCACCGCCGCGAAGACTGTGGCGCTATGCTCCGCGATGAGCCGCGGCCAGACGGCCGGATCAGGATGGCCGTTGTAGAGCACGGCAGAACCGCCTGCCGATAGTGGATCGACGATTCCCACCCCTAGCGTATAGGTCCAATTGATCGCGCCGGCGTGCAACATGACGTCGCCGGGGCCGAGCCCCGTCCAATGGGCGAGCATCGGACGCCGGCCCCAGGCGGCGCGATGGGCATGGAGGACGCCCTTCGGCCGGCTCGTGGTGCCGGAGGTATAGACGAGATAGGCCGGATCATCGGCTCGCGTATCGGCGTAATCTTCGAGAGGCGCGCTTTCGGATAGGCGCGCGAGATCGGCGCCGCGCAGCACGACGGCGCTCCCCTCGTGCGCCTCGTCTTCGAAAGCGGAGCCCAGCGCCAGAACAGAGGCGCCACAGTCCTTCAGCAGGAAATCCGCTTCTTCGAAAGTGAGCTGCGAGGAGGCGAGCAGGGCCACATAGCCGGCGGCGATCGTCGCGAAATAGGCCAGCGCCGCATTGGCTTCATTGCCCATTCGGATCATGACCCGCGCGCCCGCCGGAAGATCGAGCGACCGTAAGCCCGCCGCAAGTCGGCGCACTTTCAGATCGAGCTCCGCATGACTCCAGCGCATTGCGCCGGAGTCCCCGACGACGGTGATGGCCGTGACGTCCGGCCGCAGCCGCGCATTTTCAGCAAGGCAATAGCGGGCGAGGTTGAAACGGGCGGGAACGCGTTCGCGGATAGATTCTTGGGTCATGCCCGCTTTTGGCGCCCGCCGGAGGCGAGGGCAACCCGAGTTTTAACCCTTGGTAAACCAAGGAAACAAGCGCCGCTTCTCCCAAGTGCGCAATCCGGCGAATTTTACGCGCCTCATCTGAGATTCGGAGACGCGGCGGTGGCGAAGAAGAAATCCCGGTCCTCAAACGGCGCGCCGAAGCTCCGTCTCACGCCACTGATCGCCGGCGTCGCGATCGCCGGCGCGGCAGGCGGCTATTTCGCCGGCAAGAAAGACATCGAGCGCAACGTCGCCGGGCTGATCGACCTCGGAAAGTCAGCGACGCAGGCCGCGCGGCCCGCGCCCGAGCCCAAAAGCGCCGAAGCGCCCCGCCCCGTGAAAGCCGGCGACAAGGCGGAGCTCGCGCGCCTGCTGAAGGCCATGGGCTCCAAGACTCCAGAGCCGAAAACCGCTGAGCCGAACGCCGCAGCGGAGAACGTCCCCACGCCTCCGGTGAAGCCGGAGCTCGCCGCCACGCTCCAAGCTCCGAAGCCGCCGGAAGAGCCTCGGCCAGACGTCGCAAAGCCCGATTCCGCCAATTTCCCCCACCCGCCGGCGCCGATCGCCTTTACTTTCCTCGACAAGAGCGCCGACGCGGGCGCGCGCGTAACGCTCTCGCTCAATTTCGAGAATCTCGCCGGCAAGCCGATCCGCGCCTTCGAAGGGGTGATGAAACTCACCGACCTGCGAGATCGGAATATTTACAGCTCGAAGATCGCCGTGAGCGCGCTGATCTCCGAAGGGGGCGCGCTCCGCTGGGACGAGCAGGTCGATTCGAGAAAGCTCGACGAAAAAAGTCGCCGCCTGATGAGTGAGGACAAGGAAAATCTGAAGGCGGTCTTCGTGGTGAAGAAGATATTCTTTGTCGACGGCAGCGTACGGAAGTTCGACGCGAGAGGATGACGAGCGCGCGGACGCCTCATTCCAGAGGTCGATCGGACGCGACGCTGCAAGTCTGCCGCGTCATTCTGACGCGGCTCTGTTCCGGCGAGATTAATCGAACAGGCTCGACACGCTCTCCTCGCGCGCCGTGCGGGCGATGGCCTCGCCGATCAGCGGACCAATCGGGATCACGCGGATATTGGGCGCGGCCTTCACGGCGTCCGTCTCGCAAATCGTGTCGGTGATCACGAGCTCCTTGAGCTTCGAGGCCGCAATGCGCTCGGCCGCTCGCCCGGAGAGCACGCCGTGCGTAATATAGGCGTGGACCGACTGGGCGCCGGCGGCGAGCAGCGCCTCGGCGGCGTTGCACAGCGTGCCGCCGGAATCGACGATGTCGTCGACCAGGATGCAGTTGTGGCCGGCGACGTCGCCGATGATATTCATCACCTCCGACTCGCCGGCGCGCTCGCGACGTTTGTCCACGATGGCGAGCGGCGCGTCGATGCGCTTGGCCAGCGCGCGGGCGCGCACCACGCCGCCGACGTCGGGGGAGACGACCATGACGTTCTTCAAATGCCGATGCGCCTTGATGTCCGCCACCATGACTGGCGCGGCGAAAAGATTGTCGGTCGGAATGTCGAAGAAGCCCTGCACCTGGCCGGCGTGGAGATCGACGGTGAGCACGCGGTCGGCGCCGGCGCGGGTGATGAGATTGCTGACGAGCTTGGCCGAGATTGGCGTGCGCCCACCCTGTTTGCGGTCCTGCCGGGCGTAGCCGAAATAGGGGATCACCGCCGTGATCCGGCGCGCCGACGCGCGGCGCAGCGCGTCGATCATGATCAGGAGCTCCATCAGATGGTCGTTCGCCGGGAAGGAGGTGGACTGGATCACGAAAGTGTCCTGCCCGCGGACGTTCTCGAGAACCTCGACCCAGATTTCCTGATCAGCGAAGCGCCGCACATGGGCGCGGCAAAGCTGCGTGTTGAGGTGCGCCGCAATAGCCTCGGCGAGCGGCCGGTTGGAGTTGCCCGCCAGAAGTTTCATCGCCGCCATGGACCTATCCCCGCACCCGCTACAGTTTTGCGGCGTCTTAGCAGCCATGCGCGCCAGGAACAATATCACGCTGATATGACGGCGGCGTTTCGCGGATGCGATTGCCTCTTCGCCCGGTAATGCTCTAAATGGCGCATTGCCGGTTTTTCTGCCGCGCTGCGGCAAAGGCGCCGGCCGTTTCACTCCAACGCAAAATCTCCCGGCAATGACAATTTGCTCCAGCGCTGCGGACGAAACTCCGACCTTCCCGGCGTCGCGTGGGGCGACGCGCGCCGTCGTCGCCATGTCCGGGGGCGTGGATTCCAGCGTGGTCGCGGCCCTCCTGAAGGAGCAGGGCTACGACGTCGTCGGCGTGACGCTCCAGCTCTACGACCATGGCGAGGCCACCCACCGCAAGGGCGCCTGCTGCGCCGGGCAGGATATTCAGGACGCCCGCGCCGTGGCGGCGCGCCTGGGCATTCCGCATTTCGTGCTCGATTACGAGCGCCGCTTCCAGGAAAAGGTGATCGAGGAATTCGCCGCCTCCTACGCCAGCGGCGAGACGCCCGTGCCCTGCATCGCGTGCAACCAGTTCATCAAATTCGCCGACCTCTTCGAGACGGCGAAGGACCTCGGCGCCGATATCCTCGCGACCGGCCACTACATCTCCTCGCGCGACGACGGCGAGGGCGGGCGGGCGCTCTATCGGGCCAGGGACGCCTCGCGCGACCAAAGCTATTTCCTCTTCGCGACGACCCGCGAGCAGCTGAAGATGCTGCGCTTCCCCCTGGGCGACTTCACCAAGGCGGAGGTGCGCGAGATGGCGCGCCGCTTCTCGCTCGAGGTCGCCGACAAGCCCGACAGCCAGGACATCTGCTTCGTGCCGAGCGGCCGCTATACGGATGTCGTGCAGCGCCTCGCGCCGGAGTCCGTCGTGCCGGGCGACATCGTCCATGTCGATGGGCGGGTGCTGGGCCGTCATACAGGCGTGGTCCATTATACGATCGGTCAGAGGCGGGGATTGGGCCTCGGCGCCTCCGTCGCCGGGCGCGATGCGCAGCCGCTGTTCGTCGTGCGTATCGACGCAGCGAAAGCACAGGTCGTCGTGGGTCCGCGCGAGGCGCTCGAGACGCGCGCAGTCGTCCTTCGCGGTGTGAACTGGATCGGCCCTGGCGCGTTCTCTCGATTGCCTCCGCAAGGAATCGACATAATGGCCCGCGTCCGCTCCACCCGCCCACCCGTGCCCGCAAGGCTCGTGCCGCGCGAGGGCGCTGAGGCGGCGGTGGTTTTTGCGGCCGGCGAATTTGGCGTCTCGCCGGGGCAGGCCTGCGTGTTCTACGACCACGCCGATGACGCCGCCCGAGTGCTGGGCGGCGGCTTCATTGCTGCGGTCGAGCCGGCGAAGCACAGCCTTCCAGTCATGGCGCCGACGCCGCGCGCCGCAACCGCGCAAAGGGCGCCGAGATGAGCCAAGCGAGACACTCCAGCCTCGAACTTGAGTCGCTGGATAATTGCGACGTCGAGGCCGCTTATTCGCGCTGGGCCCCGATTTACGACTTCGCCTTCACCGCTGTGTTTCGGCCGGGGAGGCGCGCGCTGGCTGCGGCCGCCTCCAAAGCGGACGGCCCGATCCTCGACGTCGGCGTCGGCACGGGGCTGGAGCTCCCCATGTTCGAGCCGCGCAGCCAAGTCTATGGCGTCGATCTCTGCGAGGCCATGCTCCGCCGCGCCGCCGAGCGCGTGCGGCGCGGCGAGCTGAGCCATGTGGCCGGCCTCTACAAGATGGACGCGACGCGGATGGGCTTCCCCGACGCGTGCTTCGCGTGCGTCTGCGCGCCGTTCGTGCTGACCGTGGCGCCTGAGCCCGAAGCCATGCTGGACGAGCTCGCCCGCGTGTTGCGCCCCGGCGGCGAGATCATCCTCGTCAATCACGTGAGCCGCAACGGCGACCCTTTCGCCATTTTCGAACATTGGCTCGACCGCCATGTCGCCCCCAAGCTCGGCTGGCGGCCGCAGTTCCCGTGGGCGGTCATCGGCGACTGGATCGACCAGCGCCCGGACATGCATCTCGTCGAGCGGCGCCTGCTCGCGCCCTTCAATCTCTTCACTTTCGTGCGCATCAAACGCCTGCCCACGACGGGCGTCGAGCAAGTCCCTGAGGCGCGCGCCGAACCCGAATACGCCTAAGCACTGGCGCCGGCGCGCCGGCCGCGCTAGATTATGCCGGCGGCGCTGCGGGGTGCGTGCAGGACTTTATTCCCCGGGGCCTTATCGATCCTCAAGGGAGCTGTCCCTGGCCTTGCCCGTGGGCTTGGCTACATGGCGCCCACCTACGTTGTAGGTTCCCGGGATCGGTGTCCCACGGCTCACGTGGCCCGCGCTTTCAGTCTCCTTCTGCCGGCACACTTCTCTATGACGGATACGAAGACCGACCTGCGTCGGCGTTCCCTCGCGCGCCGCGACCTTGTCACCCATGAAGAAGCCCATGGCGCCGCCCTGGCCGTGGCGGGACGCGGTCTCGCGCTCGTCGAGCAGCTGCTTGGTGGGGAGCTTCGCAAGGGCCGGATCGTTTCGGTCTATTGGCCGATCCGCAGCGAACTCAACACGCGCCCGCTGATCGACGCCCTCTCGGAAAATGGCTATCAGGTCGTCCTGCCGGTGATGCACAAAGTGCGTCATCCTCTGGTTTTCCGAGAGTTTTCGCCGGGCGACGATTTGGTGAAGGGCCCGTTCGGCCTCTCGGAGCCGGCCGAAGATAAGCCGGCGCGCGACCCTGACATGATTTTCTCGCCGCTCGCGGCCTTCGACCGCAGGGGGTTCCGGCTCGGCTATGGTGGCGGCATCTATGATGCGACCCTCGCGGAGCTGCGCCCGAGGAAGAAAGTGGCTGTCGTCGGCCTCGCCTATTCCTGCCAGGAAACGGATCGGGTCCCTACCGAGCCGCACGACCAGCGGCTCGACTATCTGGTGACTGAACGGGAATTAATCGTTCCGGCGTAAGCTCCCGCCCCTTCCGTCATTGCGAGCGGAGCGCCGCAATCCAGCGGGTTGCGGCTCCGCTCGCTTCCGATTCGGCCTTACCGCTTCGTGGACGGCTCGGGGAGCTTGATCACCTGCCCCGCTTTCAGCTTCGCGGTCGGCTTCACGCCCGGATTGGCTTGCGCGAGGGCCTTGAGCTTATCGGCCTTCCCGTAGAGCTTCCTGGCGATGGTTTTCAGCGTCTCCCCCGCCTTGGCGGTGTAGGCGTCGGCAGGCGCGGCCGGCCCGGCGGGAGGCGTTGCGGCTTCCGGCGCCTGGGCGGTCCGCGCCGGCTTCGATTCTTCCGGCGTTGCGGCCTCCGGCGCCTGGGCGGCCTCGGCCGGAGCCGACTCTTCGGGCGCCGCGGGCGCTTCAGCGGTCTGAGACTCGGCGTTTTCAACCGGCGCGGCGGCCGTCTCCTCGGCTTTGTCCCCCTCTGGGACTCTCGCCGTGCCCGCGGCGAAGACATAGACAAGCGCGGCGGCGGCCCCCGCGAGAGCGACTTCCTTCAGACCGCGTACGCGCTTGGGAGGATATAGCGGGGGGCGGTGCTCAATGTCCTCGCCCGTCTGCGGAACGGCCTCCTCGCTGCCCCTGATCCAACCGACCAGCTCGAGAAGAAAATAAAGAAACAGCAACGCGGCGAGCGGCGGCTTCCAATAGTTCACAGGGGCGAAGATATAGGCCATCGCCGCCTGCTCGATCATCAGGCCGATCCAGGGGATCTGTTCGCCCCCGCCTTTTATGCGGCGCAGGAGCGCCATCCCGGCCACAGTGACAAACAGCGCTGCATAGACCGCCAGCAAGGCTTCTCGCGGAATGAAGCTCCAACCCAGCGCTTTCTCCCCGAAGAGGTAGAAAAGACCAGCGGCCGTCACGGCGTAAAGGCCATGCAAAAGGCGGCGCCGGCTTGCAAGCTGGCTCAGATGCGCAAGAAGCGCAGCGGCGACGATCGCCATGAAGGCGATCGAAACACTGGCGGACAGAAGGTCCGGATTCATTGCAGCGAGTCTCCTGTTGGGGCTCCACCTGTGCGCACGCGGATGTGACGATAGTTTGTAAGCGGCGCTATTCGGCCTTGCCGCTCACCCCAGCGCTGTCGAATGTGGCCATGCCGCGATGGCAGGCGAGCGCCGTCTTCACGACGGAGATGGCCAGCGCGGCGCCCGATCCTTCGCCGAGCCGCATGCCGAGATCGAGCAGCGGCCGTTTGCCGAGCCGCGCCAGAACCTCGCCATGCGCCCCCTCGGCCGAGACATGGCCGGCGACGCAATGGGCGATGGCGTCGGGCGTGATGGCGTGCAACAGCGCGGCGGCGGCGCAGACGACATAGCCGTCGAGCGCCACCGGCACGCGATTGAGCCGCGCTGCCGTGATGGCGCCCATCATCGCCGCGATTTCCCGACCGCCGAGGCGGCGCATGATTTCGAGGGGATCGGAGAGATGCGGCCCATGCAGAGTCAGCGCCGCGTCGATCGCGGCGTTTTTACGGGCGAGCCCGGCGTCGTCCACGCCCGTCCCCCGCCCCGTCCAGCGCGCGGCCGGCCCGCCGTAGAGCGCCGCATAAATGGCGGCGGCGCTCGTCGTATTGCCGATGCCCATCTCTCCTGGCGCGAGGAGGTCTATGCCGCCTTCTATGGCCTCGAAGCCGTAAGCGAA
>DATBRF010000117.1:0-25919 GCA_036560425.1 Methylocystis sp.
GTAAACGTCCGGTCAGACGGCCTTTGACTTGAAGGCGTCGCCCCACGGCAGAAGATCGGCGATTTTCTTGGCGGGATGGTCGGCAATACGAGCCAGGGCGGTTCTCAGATAGGCTTCGGGGTCGAGGCCATTGAGTTTGGCAGTTTCGATCAACGACAATATTCCGGCTGCGCGTTGGCCGCCTTTGTCTGAGCCGGCGAAGAGCCAATTCTTGCGGCCAAGTGTGATCGGGCGGATGGCGCGCTCGGCGGTATTGTTGTCGATTTCGATCGTGCCGTCGTCGATGAAACGGCCGAGCGCCGTCCATCGCGTCAGCGCATAGCGGATCGTCTCCGCCGTCTTGGATTTTTGCGGCAGCTGGGCAAGCATGGTTTCGAACCAGCCGCGCAGGGTTTTGAAGCGCGGCGCCGTTTGCTTCTGGCGTATCTCTCGTCGTCGGTCGGGCGGGGCGCTGCGGATCAGCGCCTCAATGTCATAAAGTTCGCCGATGTGCCTGATCGCTTCTTCCGCGATTGGCGCCGGCCCCGATACCGTCAGGTCGAAGAACTTGCGGCGGACATGCGCCATGCAGGCCGCTTCGAGGATGGGCGGCGCCTCGCCAGGTTTCTTCGATTCATAGAGATGGCGGAAGCCGGCATAGCCGTCGGCATGGAGCACGCCGCGGAAGCTTTCGAGGTGCTTTCTCGGATGTTCGCCCTTGCGGTCGGGGCTGTAAAAATAGGCGACCGCCGGCGCCGTTTGATCCTTCCAAGGCCTGCCGTCGCGCACATAGACCCACAGCCGGCCTTCCTTGGTCCGTCCCCGTCCGGGATCCAGCACGGGGACCGGAGTATCATCGCCATGAAGCCGATTGCCGGCGAACACATGCGCGCGCAAGGCGTCGACCAGCGGGGCCAACAGCGCGTTCGTCTGGCCGATCCAGTGCGCCATGGTGGAGCGGGACAGCTCGACATTCTCCCGGGCGTAGATGTCGGATTGGCGGTAGAGCGGCAGGTGGTCGCAATATTTGGCGACGAGCACATGAGCGAGCAAGCCGGCGCCCGGCTTGCCGCGCTCGATCGGCGGCGACGGCATGGCCGCCTTGATCTCCGTGTCGCAGCCCCTGCACACCATCTTGCGGCGGACATGGCGCACGACGCGGAAGGAGGCCGGAATGTAATCCAGCACCTCGCTGACGACGGAGCCGGCTTTCAAAAAATCGCGGCCGCCGCAGGTCGGACAGGCGCAATCCCCAACCTCATGGATCTCCTCGAAACGGGGCAAATGATCCGGCAGGGGCTGGCGCGCCGGCTTGCTCTTTTCGGCTTCCGCCTTGGCGACAGGCGGCGACGCGTTTTCGCCGGCGGAGGCCTCGATGTCCTCAAGCGCCAGTTCAAGCTGCTCGATTTGCCGTTCGACCTTTTCGGAAGAAGCGCCAAAGCAGGCGCGGCGCAACAACGCCAATTGCGCCTTCAGCTTTTCGATCAGCGTGTCGCGCGTGTGCAGGCGACGGTTTGCCTCGGTCAGCTCCGCCGCCTGCGCGGCGATGATCGCGCGCAAGGATTCGACATCTTCTGGCAGGTCAGCGACGGCTTGGCTCATGGCCGGATTCTAGCTGATTTGCCTCAATCAAGACAGCGATATCCAGCTGAATCGCCTGACTTTCAGGCCATTCGAGAGGGCGGCGACGACCAGGATGGACGCCGCCAATCGATGCCCTCCCACAGCATTGCCAATTGCGCCGCCGTCAAGCGCGCCGTCCCGTCGGCCGCTGACGGCCAGGGGAAGCGGCCGCGCTCCAGCACCTTGTAGAAGAGGCAGAAGCCTTGCCCGTCCCAGTACAAAAGCTTGATCCGGTCGCCGCGCCGACCGCGAAAGACGAACACCGCGCCCGAGGCCGGGTTCTGGCGCAAATTCGCCTGAGCCAATGCCGCCAATCCGTCGATCCCCTTGCGCATGTCGACGGCGCCGCAGGCAAGATAAACGCGGACGTTCAAGCCGGGCCCGATCATGCGTCTTCCACCGCACGGATCAACGCCCTCAGTTCTGCCGCGTCGAATCCGGTTTCGACGACGACGACACGGCCGTTCAAACAACGGATTTCGATCCGGCTCGCACGAGCGGCGCGGACCGGCTTTCTCGGCGACGGCGCGATGGCTTGCCGCTCGGGTTCCGCAGTATCGACAAGCGTGACCGGCACAAGCGCCGGCGTCGGCTCGATCGACGCCTTCCGGCGGAATTGCCGTCGCCAGCCATAGACCTGCTGCGGCGAAACATCATGTCGTCGCGCAACCGCGGCGACGCCGAGGCCCGACGAAACGATCTCATCCAATATCTCGATCTTCCGCGCGTCCGACCAAAATCGCCGGCGCTCGCGCCCCGAAAAAATCTCAACACGCGCCATCAATCGCTCGTCACGTCGCTATTCACGGAATTAACGACGTAACTTCAGCCAACCGCCGGGAAATCCAAAGGCTGCGTCACCGGACGCTTACCAGGCAAACGACAATTCCTCGTTAATCGTCGCGATCGGTGCCACCTCGCGCCCGATGGTCGCGACGGTCATGATAAAGGGTCCACGCAAACCAAAAATATCCAATGCTATAGGCCAGACAGGCCAACGCCGCGCCCATCCCGCGCGACCCTTGTTTAGAGCGCCAGAACGCAAACCCAAAAATCACGAGGCCCCAAAAAGCAGATACAGCTGCCGCGATAACATGCGTCGTGGAGTCACTGATTCCGACGGCCGGCAGAGTTAGGGCGACCTTGCTTGACTCTTGACGCGAGATTGTCAGCCTCTGCATAAACACCCTCCGTGAAGATACTTATTTCTTGCCGGGCGCTGGCGCCCAGAAGAACATCGCAACCCACGCATTCAGGAAATTGCGCCGCTGTGCGTTACTGCTCGGAACCGCTGCGCCTTCGTCTGTTTTCGAAGCACATCTGCAGGACTGGCCAGATCGCGCCATGCGCTCGGTCCGATCGTGATGCCGGCAAAGCACATCGAGACGATTGAGGTAGACGAGGTCGATCATACCATCCTCGATGCGTGAATTCGTAATAATAGTGGTGCAGGACCGCATAACCTTTCAATATGATTCTCGCGCAATATCCATAAAGAAAAAATAAGTTGTTTCAGCGCGCCTCTAGCATTCCCAAACAATCTTTAGCGTGGCGGCCTGTTTGCCATCGACGCCCAACGCTCATAAGCCTGCGACATTGACGCGGCCATGACAGATGCCACCTCTGCGTGTTGCGTCGGGGTCTAGTAGCATGATTTACGAAGGCAAATGATTAGCGTCCGGTCGTCTCTACAAGTCGATAGCCCAATCCCTGCTCAGTCTGGATAATGCTAGGCTTGGCCGGATTGTCTTCGATCTTCGCTCGCAGCTGCCCTACAAAAACACGAAGCAATCGAATGTCGTTCTCATGGGCCGCTCCCCAGACGGCGGTCAAGATCTCCCGATGCGTGAGGAGATAACCGGCGTTTCGAACAAAGACAACGATTAGGTCGTATTCCTTAGGCGTCAATTTTATTGCGACGCCATTTCGGCTGACGCAACGTTTCTTCAGATCTACCGTGAGGCCAGCTGCCTTGATGCAATTCGCGTCGAGGTCTCCCTTCCGGGAGGCGTGCCTTAGCGCTGTACGTAGCCTGGCTATCAGCTCGCCAGTCGTAAATGGTTTTTCAATATAATCATCAGCACCTGCCTCAAAGGCGGTTATTTTTTCGATTTCCTGCTTGCGCGCCGAAAGTATGATAATCGGCGCATCGCTAGAGCTACGTATTTTGACAAGAAAAGTGTGCCCTTCGACATCCGGGAGGTCGAGATCCAGAATCACGGCGTCCGGCTTAGTCGACGCGAGATGTTTTAGCGCATCGCGCCCAGTCATCGCCCCGATTGTCTCGTATCCGCAAGCCTGCAGGGCCGGACGCAGCACCCGATGAATACCCGGTTCATTGTCGATGACAAGAACACAAGTTTGACTTGCAAGCCTTCTTTCCTTGAGGTCAGACGACTGAGAATTCGGCCCGGGAAAAACTTTCTCACGGTGCAGCGGGCGCGGGTCGTCAGATTTTTCTCTCATGCTCATCGCCAAGGCATCGCATAGGTAAAGCGTGATCGCACCCAAATAGCCCAGTCGCCGGCGCTAAGGCCCGCGCTCGTTGAAAGCGCGGGCCTCGATTGTCTTCCTAACGCAAAGCGTCCAGCGCAAGATTTAGCTGTAGCACGTTCACGCGAGGCTCTCCGATGAAGCCTGCGACACGCCCTTCCGTGTTCTCATCGACGAGGGAACTCAGTTTCTGCTCGGAGAGACTGCGCACCTTCGCGATTGCAGGGACTTGTGCAAGCGCGAACTGCGGCGAAATATGCGGATCGAGACCAGAAGCCGAGGTCGTCACCGCGTCAGCCGCGACCACGTCGATGCGGCCTGCCGCAAACTCCGCCTCGATCGACGCATTCACCCGATCAACGAGCTTCTTCGACGTCGGTCCAAGATTGGAGCCCATCGAGTTTGAGGCGTTGTAAGGCGCGTCGACACTCTTGGAGGGATCGGCCGGATCTGGCCCAGTCGTCGCCGAAGGCCGCCCGTGGAAGTAGCGATCAGACGTGAAGTTCTGTCCAATTAGGCTCGAGCCGATGACTTTGCCGTCATGCTCGATAAGGCTGCCATTGGCCTTCCCTGACATCACAAGCTGCGCAATGCCTGTAATGGCGAGGGGGTAAGCGAGGCCCGTCAGTGCGGTGAACAGAACAATCATGACGATTGCGGGTCTAAGTTGTGAGAGCATAATGGATCCTCACGCGAGATGCAGAAACGAGACGGCGACATCAATCAGCTTGATCCCGATAAAGGGCGCGATGATACCACCGAGACCGTAGATGAGAAGGTTACGACGCAGGAGCTTAGCTGCGCCGACGGGACGGTAGGCGACGCCTTTTAGCGCGAGCGGGATCAACGCGATGATGACAAGCGCGTTGAAGATCACCGCGGACAGGATCGCCGACTGCGGTGATGCCAGCTTCATGATGTTGATGGTTTCGAGCTGGGGGTAAGTGACGACGAACAGCGCCGGAATGATCGCGAAATATTTCGCAACGTCATTGGCGATGGAGAAGGTCGTCAACGAGCCACGCGTCATGAGCAGCTGTTTGCCAATCTGAACGATCTCGATAAGCTTCGTTGGATCGCTGTCGAGATCGACCATGTTGCCTGCTTCGCGGGCCGCCTGCGTGCCGGTCTGCATGGCGACGCCGACGTCCGCTTGCGCCAGCGCCGGCGCGTCGTTGGTGCCGTCGCCGCACATGGCGATCAGACGGCCCCCCTGCTGTTCCTTGCGGATATAAGTGAGCTTATCCTCGGGCGTAGCCTGGGCGATGAAGTCGTCGACGCCAGCCTCGCCCGCAATCGCCGCAGCGGTGATCGGATTGTCGCCGGTCACCATCACCGTTTTGATGCCCATCGCGCGCAAGGCTGCGAAACGCGCCTTGATGTCGGGCTTGATGATGTCCTTGAGATGCACGACGCCGAGCAACCGCCCGTTTTCCGACACGGCAAGCGGCGTGCCGCCAGCGCGGGAAATGCGATCGACCGCGCGCGTGAAGTCATCGGGAACATAGACGCTGGGCATCCGTTCAAGAACGCCCGCGCCGGCGCCCGCCATCTCGGGCTGCACGGAGGCGCCCTGCTTGACGATCGCATCGACCGCGCCCTTGCGCAGCGAGCGCCCGGGAAGATCGACGCCTGAAATCCGCGTGTGGGCGGAGAACGGCACGATTCTCGCTCCGGCGTTGAACTCCGGCACCGTCAAGCCGTAACGGTTCTTGGCCAGGGCGACGATAGAGCGGCCTTCCGGCGTCTCATCGGCCAGGGAGGCCAACAATACCGCTTCCGCCAATGCATGGTCCGACGTCCCGCCGACCGGTATAAACTCGTCGGCCATGCGGTTGCCGAAGGTGATCGTGCCGGTCTTGTCGAGAAGCAGCGTATCGACGTCGCCCGCCGCTTCGACGGCGCGGCCGGAAGTGGCGATGACGTTGAAACGGATCAGGCGATCCATGCCAGCGATTCCGATTGCGGACAGCAATCCGCCGATCGTCGTCGGAATGAGACAGACGAGGAGAGCAATCAGCACGCTGAGCGAAAGCGTCGTTCCCGAATAATTGGCGAGCGGCCATAGCGTCACGCAAACGATCAAAAAGATGATCGTCAAGCCGGACAGCAAAATCGACAAAGCCAGCTCGTTCGGGGTCTTCTGACGCTGCGCGCCCTCCACCAAAGCGATCATTCGATCGATGAAGGTCGAGCCGGGGGCCGCCGTTATTTTCACCCTGATCCAATCCGAAAGCACGGTCGTGCCGCCGGTCACGGCCGAGCGATCGCCGCCGGCTTCGCGAATGACAGGCGCGGACTCGCCGGTAATGGCCGACTCATTGACCGAAGCGACGCCTTCGATGATCTCTCCATCCCCGGGAATGAGATCGCCGGCTTCGACAAGCACGACATCGCCGATTCTGAGATCCAGAGCCGAGACGCCCTCGACGAGGTCCCTCATCCCGCCCTTGCCCTCAGGATCGACGAGGCGCTTGGCTTTCGTGTCCGTGCGGGTTTTACGAAGCGCGTCGGCCTGCGCCTTGCCGCGCCCTTCCGCCACCGCTTCTGCAAAATTGGCGAAGAGGACGGTGAACCACAGCCAAGCGGCAATCTGCCCGGTGAACAGAGCGGTCCCATTCTGCGCAACGAGGTCGCGCAGGAAGATCAGCGTGACGACAGCCGAGACAATCTCAGTGACAAAGATCACCGGATTGCGCGCCAATTGTCGTGGATCGAGTTTTCGAAACGCGTCGACCGACGCGCGTTTGATGATGACCCGATCGAAAAGGCCGGGAGCGGCGACTTTCGAAGACATGACAGCTAACTCCGTTAGAAGACCTTGCCTGCATCGACCAGGAAGTGCTCGACGATGGGGCCAAGCGCGAGGGCCGGGAAGTATTGCAGCAGGTAGAGGATGAAGATGACGCCGATGAGCAGACCGATGAATAGCGGACCATCGGTGGGGAAGGTGCCCGCTGAGGGAGCGGCTTTCTTCTTGGCCGAAAAGGACCCTGCCATCGCCAGGATCGGGACAACGAAGGCGAAACGGCCAAGCAGCATGGCGATGCCAAGCGTCGTGTTATACCAGAGCGTATTGCCTGTCAGTCCCGCGAAGGCGGAGCCGTTATTGTCGTTGGCCGACGCGAAGGCGTAGAGGATCTCCGACAAGCCGTGGGGGCCTGCATTATTCAGGCTATTAAGGCCTGTCTGCAGCATGACTGACGCGGCAGAGAATCCGAGGACGGTGATTGGGTAGATGAGAACCGCCAGCATGGCGAGCTTGATCTCGCGGGCTTCGATCTTCTTGCCGAGATACTCGGGCGTGCGTCCGACCATAAGGCCCGCGACGAAGACCGAGATTACTGCTAGAACCAGGAAGCCATAGAGACCCGCTCCAACGCCGCCAGGGGCAACGCTGCCCATCAGCATATTGAACATTGGCACGAGACCGCCCAATGGCATGAAGGAATCGTGCATCGAATTGACGGCGCCTGTGCTTGTCCCGGTCGTCGCCGCGGCGAACAAGGCGGTGGTGGCGACGCCGAAGCGCACCTCCTTGCCCTCCATATTGCCCGGCGAGGAATCCACGCCTATGGCGGTCAGCAACGGATTGCCGGCGCTTTCCGCCCAGTAAGCGATGAAAACGCCGGCGACGAGGACGATGCCCATGGTGATGGCGATAGCGCGTCCCTGCCGGAAGTCCAGGACCGATCGGCCGAAGGCAAAGACAGTTGCGAAGGGGATGACGAGCAGCGCCCAGACTTCTAGCATGTTCGACCAGGCATTCGGGCTCTCGAATGGATGCGCCGAATTGGCGTTGAAGAAACCGCCGCCATTGGTGCCCAGCTCCTTGATCGCCTCCTGGCTCGCCATCGGGCCAATGGAGATGACTTGTTTTGCGCCTTCAAGCGTTGTCGCTTCTACCGATCCGGCGAGCGTCTGCGGAACGCCGAGCGCAACAAGGACAAGCGCGACAACGATCGAAAGCGGCAGCAACACGTAAAGCGTTGAGCGCGTCAAATCGACCCAGAAATTGCCGACTGTCGGCGACTCAGCCCGCGAGAAACCGCGCACCAGCGCAAAGGCCATGGCGAGGCCCGTGGCTGCCGAAAGAAAATTGTGAACCGTCAACCCGAGCATCTGGGAAAGATGGCTCATCGTCGACTCGCCGCTGTAGTTCTGCCAGTTGGTGTTGGTGATAAAACTGACCGAGGTATTGAAGGCGAGATCGGAGGGAACGCCGCTGAACCCTTGCGGATTGAGCGGCAAATATTCTTGCAGGCGCTGTATCGCATAGAGCGATACAAAGCCTGCGATGCTGAAGGCGAGCATGGCCATCGCATAGGCAAGCCAGCCTTGTTCTCGCGCCGGGTCGACTCCGGAAAGCTTGTAGAACAAGCGCTCCACAGGCGAGAGGATCGGCGATAGGAAGGTGCGTTCGCCCGCAAGCACGCGCGCGATGTAGCTGCTGAGCGGGATCGCCGCCGCTATGACGGCAGCGAGCACGAGGGCGATTTGCGCCCAACCGACGAAAGTCATGGGTTCGATCTCGGGCAAGCCCGAGCCTTCTGATTAGAACTTCTCTGGATGGAGCAGGCTGTAGACAAGATAGGCGCCGAGCAGCAAGGCGACGCACAAGCCGATGACCGGTTCATACATGGCGATGCTCCTTTAGAGACGGCCACAGGCGCGGGCGTAGAAGCCCATGATGATCAAGATGACGACGCCAACGGCGAGGTAGATAAGGTCAAGCATGTTTGGCTCCGCTGGAGAAACCCGCGCAATATGCTCCTGAGAGCCGTAAGCGGGCCATGTGGAATGTGGGAGCTTCCCGTAAAGGGTTCATAAAGACAGGCCCTGCCCTTTGGGCCGCGCCACAGCCGATCAAAAAAACGCCCGATGAGCCCGATGAGAAAGGACAAAAAAACTAAAGCTCGCTGGTTTAAAAACTAAAGCTCGCTGGTTTTGTGATGGTTGCGTTTCTTGTGCCCTCGTCTCGCACGCACTTCATCAAGAACATTCATGCCCATAATGAGGCCGGTGGCTGCTAAGCCTATGATGTAAAGAGCACTCATGTCTTCCTCCCTCACCGCACCCGGCCGGCGCATAACCAAACGCCGAGCAGGACCCCAACCGTAAAGGCCGGAAGCACGACATAGTGGGGCTCAAGCATGCGTGCTTCCCCCTTCGACAGATCGGAAGAAATATGGGGTCAACTGGAGTAAGGAAGCCATTCGAATGTTAGGGCCTCAGCATAAGCGCTCCATAAAACCGATCCGACGCGGTGAAGTTTAACAAGTCTGGACGAGTTCCCGGATATTTATAGCCTTCTTATATGCCAGGGGTCAGAAACACATTGAACGCTTACAGCTGGGTGTCATACTCATTTTGATGCTGCCGCTGGGCTGCCTTAGTGACAGCGCTGGTAACGAGGGTTCCAGACATGAGCGGAATTGCGCTGATGTTCATCCTTCTTGTGGCCGCCTATCTCTTGATGATCGGCCTCGTCGAATTTTCCGAGCGCATCATCGAAAAGCCACAGCTGGGCAAACGCAACGAGACCATGGCTAGCTCCGAGATCGGGAGATATGCGCCGGTCTGCCGGGCTCCCGAAGATGGAGGCCGCCCGTGACTCCGATAGATGTCCTGGGGGCGCTCGTCGTCCTGGTGGTCATTTACCTTTTCTACGCCGTCATCAACCCTGAGAAATTTTAGGCAGTCACGCCATGACGACGCAATCTGCATTGCAGATATTTCTGACTCTCCTGATAGCGGCTGGCCTTAGCGTGCCCGCCGGTCGCTATCTGGCTCGAGCTATGAGCAACGGTAGGACGTTGTTGGATCCTGTCTTAGACCCGATTGACCGTTTTCTTTATATCCTCGTGGGTAAGCGGGTTTGCGCCGTGCCCATGAATTGGAAGGTGTATTCGATCCATATGCTTTTGACGAACCTCGTTATGGCGCTGCTGATTTATCTCATCCTCGTTTTCCAGGACCGACTCCCCCTCAATCCCCAGCACTTTGGCGGAGTCGAGCCGCTTCTCGCCTTCAATACCGCCATCAGCTTCATCACCAACACGGACTGGCAGGCCTACGGGGGTGAAACGACGCTCTCCAATTTCAGTCAAATGACGGCCATCACCTTCCCGATGTTTACCTCCGCAGCCACGGGCTTCGTGGTCGCCATGGCCTTCATCCGCGCCTTCACGGTTAAGGATGGCGGCTCTAACATTGGCAACTTCTACCGCGACTTAATCCGCTTCACGACCCGCGTGCTCATGCCGGTCGCCTTCGCGCTAGGCGTCTTATTCATTCAGCAAGGAGAGCCGCAGACCCTCGAAGGCGCCGTCCTAGCGCATACGATGGAAGGGAAAGAGCAAACGATTGCGATTGGTCCCGTCGCATCGATGGAGACGATCAAGCATCTCGGCACAAACGGCGGCGGCTTTTTCAACGCCAACGCATCGCACCCTTATGAAAACCCCACGCCGACCACCAATCTCATGCAGACGCTCCTGATGATGGTGCTGCCCGCCGCAATCGTCATCTGCTTTGGCGAGATGATTGGAAACAGGCGGCAAGCATGGGTTCTCTACGCCGTCATGGCGACGTTGCTGCTGCTCTTCCTACCGGTGACGATTGTCGCAGAGCAAGCCGGCACCACGATCTTAGCAAATTCAGGGATTGAGACGGCGGCGACTGAGACCCAACCCGGCGGCAATATGGAAGGCAAGGAGGTTCGCTTCGGCATCGCACAGAGCGGGTTATTTGCGACCGTGACGACGTCTTTCACCACGGGAAGCGTGAACGCCATGCACGACAGTTTCACGCCGCTGGGGGCACTCGCGCCTTTCGTCGGGATGATGTTGCAGTGCATTTACGGCGGAAAGGGCGTCGGCTTTCTGGCCGCGCTCGCTTACGGGATTATCGCTGTCTTCGTCGCCGGTCTAATGGTCGGCCGCACGCCTGAGTTCCTGGGCAAGAAGATCGAGAAGGCCGAAATTGTCCTGGTTTCGCTTGTCCTCCTTATCCACCCCCTTGTGATCCTGGCCCCAACGGGGTGGTCGGTCATCTCTCCTTATGGCGTGGCGGCGATGGCGAACGCCGGCCCACATGGCTACGCCGAGGCGCTCTACGCCTTCAGCTCATCCGCCGCCAACAACGGCTCGGCTTTTGCTGGCCTCAACGCCGCCACGCCCTGGTACGAGTGGGCCACGGCGTTTGTCATTCTGATTGGCCGCTATCCGCCAATCATCTTCATGATGGCCGTCGCCGGCTCGGTCGCGCGCAAGCCAATCACGCCGATGACGACGGCGACCCTCCGCACGGATACGGCAATCTTCGGCCTTTTCTGGTTCGCCACAATCTTGGTCGTTGGCGCCCTCACGTTCTTCCCGGCGCTGGCCTTGGGCCCAGTGGCCGAATTCTTCGCGATGAAAAGCGGCCTGACCTTTTAAGGCTCGAAGGAGTTCCTCTTATGGGCAAAGAAGGACCAATTTCGAAAATTGGCCCCCTTGGTCGCCAGTTTCGCGGCGTTAGCGGCGCGGGCGCGTACACGCCCGACCTCCTCTCGCAGGCCATGAAGGGCTCGCTCATCAGGTTTGATCCTCGCATTGAGATACGCAATCCGGTGATGTTCGTCGTATGGCTCGGCATGATCGTAACCTTGTCGCTTGCGATCCAACCAGACTTGTTCGGGCCCACCAACGGGTCTCATGGCTATAACGCCATCGTCACGCTGATTCTGGCTCTGACGCTTTGGTTCGCAAATTTTGCTGAGGCGCTGGCGGAAGGCCGTGGAAAAGCGAAGGCGGCTGCTCTCAAGCAGACTCGGTCAGGTCTTGTCGCAAGGCGTCTATTGGAAGGCGGCGGGATGGAGAGCGTGCCGGCGACGAAGCTACGCATTGGCGACAGGATTAGAATTGAGAAAAACGACATTATCCCGGCGGATGGGGCGGTCGTTGATGGAACGGCTTTCGTAAATGAGTCGGCCATTACCGGCGAGTCGGCGCCGGTCTTGAAAGAGCCCGGCACAGACATGTTTTCATCTGTCACTGCCGGGACGAAGGTTATCTCGGATTGGCTCCAAGTGAAAGTCACTGCCAATCCGGGCGACAGCTTCATTGATCGCATGATTCATCTGGTCGAAGGGGCCAAGCGGCAGAAAACGCCAAATGAAGTAGCCCTGACTGCCTTGCTGTCCATTCTGACGCTTATTTTTCTGATCGTCGTCGCTGCGATCGCGCCAGTCGCTGTTTACCTGCACGCGAATATCAATGTCGCCGATCTTGTCGCGCTTCTCGTCGCTCTTATCCCCACCACGATTGGAGCGCTCCTGTCGGCCATCGGCATCGCCGCTATTGATCGGACGATGCGCTTTAACGTCCTCGCCACCTCTGGAAAGGCGATCGAGGCCGCGGGCGATGTCCAGACGCTCATCCTAGATAAAACCGGCACGATCACCACAGGCGATCGTCAAGTCACGGCGTTTCTTCCAGTGGATGGCCAAACCGAGCAGGCGTTGATTCAAGCTGCCTTCCTCGCGTCTTACTTTGACACGACCCCAGAAGGCCGTTCGGTTATAGCGGTCGGCGTTACGCGCGGCGCGCAGCCTGTGCCCGCGCTTGGCAAAGCAACCGGCTTGGACTTCTCCGCAACCACGCGCATGAGCGGGATTAACTTCCCCGACGGAACAGTCATTCGCAAGGGAGCGGTAAGCGCTGTGGTTCAAGCCGCGAAGGACAAATTCGGGGACTCGCCGCCAGATCTCGAAGCGATCGTCCAACAAGTTTCTCGAAAGGGGGCCACGCCACTGGCCGTCAGCGTCAACGCCGCAATCCTCGGGATTGTAGTTCTATCAGACGTCCTAAAACCCGGCATACGTGAGCGCATGCAAGAATTACGGAAGATGGGCATTCGCACCGTGATGGTGACGGGAGATAACCCATTAACGGCGCAAGCCATTGCGGCAGAGGCAGGGGTAGACGACTTTATTGCGGAAGTGACCCCTGAAGAAAAACTCGCCTTTGTGTGCAAAGAGCAAAGCGAGGGACGCTTGGTCGCGATGACGGGCGACGGCACGAATGATGCGCCCGCCCTGGCGCAGGCTGATGTCGGGCTCGCCATGCATTCTGGAACGGTCCCGGCCAAGGAGGCGGCGAATTTGATCGATCTTGATTCAGATCCCACCAAGTTGACGGATCTTGTCGCCATCGGGAGACAGATGCTCATTACGCGCGGAGCGCTAACGACCTTTTCCATCGCCAATGATGTCGCTAAATATTTTGCCATTATCCCCGCCATGTTTATGGTCGCTTTGCCAGGTTTGGCGAGCTTGGATATTATGGGACTGACAACGCCAAGGAGCGCAGTGCTCTCCGCCCTAATTTTCAACGCATTGATCATCCCATCCCTGATACCGCTCGCCTTGCGCGGGGTGCGTTTTCGGGTCGAGGCGGCGGAAGCGCTCTTCTACCGGAATCTATGGATCTACGGAGCTGGGGGCCTCGTCGTGCCCTTTGTCGGAATCAAACTCATCGACCTCGCGATCGCGCCATTTCTTTGAAAGGAGGCGAGCATGCTAGAGATCCTCAACGCCGCGACGCGCGCATCCCTGGTCATGTTCCTATTATGTGGGATCGTCTATCCTCTGGCCCTTACGGGTTTCGGGCAGGCGCTTTTCCCATTTCAGTCCAACGGCAGTCTGATCAGGGGATCAAATAGCGAGATCGTCGGCTCACGGTTGATTGGGCAACAATGGAGCGATCCAAAATGGTTTCACGGTCGATTATCCGCAACGGTGGCCCCGAATCCGAGCGATCCAACGAAAACCGCGCCGATGCCGTATAATGCGTCGAGCTCCTCTGGGTCGAACCTCGGTCCGACGAGCAGCGCGCTCGAAGACCGACTCCTGGGCGATTGGAAGGCCCTTGACAACCTCGATCCGGAGGCGACGAACAACGCCTTGCCAGCCGATATGCTGACGACGTCTGCGTCAGGGTTGGATCCCGACATCTCGCCAGCCAACGCCCTCCTTCAGGCGCGACAAGTGGCGCGGGCCCGTAGCGTTTCGGCGGAACGTATCGTGGCGCTTGTCCAGGAGCACGTGGTTTCGCGCAGCCTTGGCGTCTTCGGAGAGCCGCGGGTCAACGTTCTGGAGCTTAATATTGCTCTTTCGAAAGCGTTTCCGATTAGATAGAAATTGGCACGGTTCGCGTTGGAACCGGTTTGAAATTACTTCACCCTGTAGGGATCGGCATGCAACCGCCCGCCACCTGGCTGAAGCGTGGGGCTCTGCTCCCCCTGAGAACGGCCGTCCTCCATCTTTTTCGTCTACCGACGCCTCGAAAGCTCTAAGTCTTCCAATTCATTTTACATTGGCGTCATAGTCATTGTCGTGTCCCTTTGGTTTTGCCGCAAACAGGTTGCGCCAGGAAAGCTTGAGGTGAGGGAAGATGGCCGAACCAGAAACAGACTTCGATCGGCGACCCGACCCAGAGGCGCTCCTTGCGCTCGCTGGACAGGAAAAGGCGGGCAAGCTGTGCGTCTTTCTCGGCGCGGCCCCCGGCGTCGGAAAAACCTACGCCATGCTTCGTCGCGCGCGAGCCGCACTAGATGAGGGCATAGATGTCGTCATCGGCCTTGCCGAGACCCATGGCCGCCGGGAGACCGAAGACCTGATGACTGGCCTGGAGGCGCTGCCAAGGCGCAAGGTGGAATACCGAGGCCGTACGATCGAGGAGTTCGACATCGACGCGGCCTTGGTCCGCAAACCCCAACTGATCGTTGTCGACGAACTGGCGCACACCAACGCGCCAGATAGCCGGCATCCCAAGCGCTGGCAGGACGTCGACGAACTCCTCGGCGCCGGCGTCAATGTTTGGACCGCCCTCAATATTCAGCACCTTGAAAGCCTCGCCGACGTTGTCTCAAAAATCACCGGCGTCGCCGTCCGTGAGACGGTTCCGGATCGCGTGCTGCAAGAAGCGACAGACGTCGTCCTGGTGGACATTACGCCCGATGAACTTCTCCAAAGATTGAAGGAAGGCAAGGTTTACGTCCCTGAAACTGCGCAGCGGGCCATTCAGAATTTTTTCACCGCGCGTAACCTAACCGCTCTGCGCGAGCTGGCGCTACGGCGAACCGCGGACCGCGTCGACGATCAAATGGTCGATTTTCTGCGCCAGGGCGCCGTCGAAGGGCCTTGGGCGACAACCGAGCGTCTGCTCGTCTGTGTCGGGGCGGATACATCCTCCCAGAAAATCGTAAGAGCCGCCGCGCGACTGGCGACAGGATTGAACGCGCCATGGATCGCGCTCCATGTCGAAAAATCGGGTGAAGACGAACAGGACGCGGAGTCGATCAAGCATATTCATGAAGCCTTGCACCTAGCCGAAAGGCTCGGAGCGCAAATCGAGCGCCTTTCTGGAAGCGATCTGGCGGGCGAGGTATTGAGATATGCGCGTCGCGAAAACATCACCCAGATCGTTATCGGTCGATCTCGAGCGAGCTTTTTTGGCCGCCTCCTCCGCCGGTCTCTGACAGACGAGATTGTAAGGCGTTCTCACGACGTGGCCGTGCAAGTCGTGATCGGGGAAGAACGTCAGCAAGCCGCTAAGAAGCGCCGCTGGCTCCAACCGGGAAATGGTTATTGGGCCGGAGCCGCCGCAGCGGGCCTCTCAGTGGCGCTTACGGTGGGCGTCGGCTACATGCTGGATCGTTGGCTCAGCCTTCCAAATCTATCGGTCATTTTTTTGATCCCAGTCGTCCTTTGCGCCGCGCAGTTTGGGTTATGGCCTGCCGTCATGGCGGCAATACTTGCGTTTTTTGCCTGCGACTTCTTTTTTATCGATCCCCGATACGAGCTTACAATCCGGGATCCTTCTGAGTTTCTCGCGCTCGTCGTTTTTTTAGTGGTCGCCTTTGTCACTGGAATGCTCGCCAGCAGGGTTCGTGAACACTCGGTGTTCATGCGCACACGGGCGCAGACAGCGCAATCCCTGTTTGAATTTTCTCGTAAGCTCTCTGGCGCGGCCAATCTCGACGAGGTCCTCTGGGCGGCGGTCGCTCAAATCCAAAAATCTTTGGACGCGCGCTGCGTTGTACTTCTGGTTCCGAATGATGCTGACTTGGCTCTCTCCGCCGCTTGGCCCCCACTTGACGAATTGGACCCCGGCGAGACGAGCGCCGCGCGCTGGGCGTTCGATAAATCGGAGCCGGCGGGATGGCGTACAGGCACTCTGCCGAACGTTCGTTTTCAGTTCCGTCCCCTCTCGACTACCCGGGGCGCATTAGCGGTCGCTGGCGTCCAGTTCAGGGAGCCAGAGGAGCCATTATCCCCTCAGCAGGAAGGCACGCTAACCTCCCTGCTCGAACAGACGGCGATTGCCATTGACCGCGCCCTGCTCGTCGGAGAGGCCGTTAAGGCTGCTGCGTTAGAGGAGAATGAAAAACTGCGAATGACACTCTTATCCTCCCTCTCTCACGATTTGCGTACGCCACTTGCCTCCATCACGGGGGCCGTGACGAGCCTTCGACAGCTTGGCGAGAAGATGAGTCAGTTAGACCGCCAGGATCTGCTGGCGTCCATAGAAGAAGAAGCCGGACGCCTGTCTCGTTTCATCTCAAACCTCATCGAGATGTCTCGGATAGAATCGGGCGCGCTGGCGCCCCGTCGCGAATTGGTCGAGGTCGGTGACGCTGTTAGAGCAGCGATTGAGCGGAGCCATAAGGCGTTTCCAGATCTGAAGGTGTCCATGAGCCTTTCGCCGGATCTCCCGCCGATAAAGGGAGACGTCAATCTGATAAGCAACGTGCTATTCAATTTGCTCGACAATGCCAATAAATATGGCGGCGGCTCCGCAGCCGTCTACGCCCGCCGCGAAGGCGGCGATCTCGTCATCTCAGTGACGGATGAGGGACAGGGCGTTAAGGCGAGTGATCTGGAGCGCATTTTCGAGAAATTTTATCGTGGCGGGCGGGTGGACGGCCGCAAGGCCGGGACGGGCCTCGGTCTTTCGATCTGCCGAGGACTGGTCGAAGCGATGGGTGGAACAATCACCGCCCAAAGCCCCGCCCTCCGTAGACGCGGGACGCGCATTGTGATGAGGTTTCCCATTCCCGAACAACCACGACAAGGAAGGGCGGCATGAGCAATATTCGCGTTCTCGTCGTTGATGACGAGCCCCAAATCCATCGCGTGCTTCGGCCCGCTTTGAATGCGTGTGGTTATGACGTTCTGGAAGCCTCAACGGGTCGGGAAGCTTTAAAAATGATCGCTGCTTCGGCGCCGGACGTTGTTATACTAGATCTTGGACTTCCGGACATTGACGGGAAAGAGGTGCTGATTCAAGCGCGGAGCTTCTCAAAAACGCCTATACTCATCCTCTCCGCCAGAGACAGGGAGGCCGATAAAATCGCGGCGTTGGACGCCGGAGCCAATGATTATGTGGAGAAGCCTTTTGGCATCGGTGAACTTCTGGCGCGGCTACGCGCCGCCATTCGTCACGCTTCACATGGCGAGGTCGAACTAACTGGAATTGAAACTGGCGGGCTTTGTGTTGATTTTTCCAGTCATATCGTAACAAAGAACGGCGAGCCCGTGAGGTTAACGCCGAAAGAATATGACGTCCTAACGACCCTCGCCCGGCACGCGGGACGGCTTTTGACTCATAGACAGATCCTCACCGCGGTTTGGGGGCCTGCGCATCAGGAGGACACTCAATACCTTCGTGTTTTCATCGGACAGCTGCGAGCGAAAATTGAGGATGACCCATCTGCGCCGCAGATCATTGTCACCGAGCCTGGGGTCGGTTACCGCTTTGCTAGAATCGCGAAATAAGCGGCCTTTTTTCAGACTTCGCCCTGCGCTAGAGCGGTTTCTCGTCTGAATGAATCGAGAGGGATTCCCGAATCGGCTTTGGTCTGATTCAAACTGTCTGCTGGCGAAGGAGGCCGGCAGGCATGTCGAAGAAGACCCTTTCGCTTGATCTTCGGGAGTGCGTGGTGGCCGCTGTTTTTAGCGGCATGTCTCGACGGCAGGCGGCGGCGCGTTTCGGCGTCTCCGCGGCCAGCGCGATCCGATGGTGTCGAAGGCAAAATGAGACCGGCAGCCCGGCCTCGTTCACGCGTGGCGGCGACCGCTGGTCGGCGCGCATCGACGCGCACAAGAGCCTGATCCTATCGCTTGTCGAGGAGACCTGCGGCATCACGCTGAAGGAGCTTCAGGCGCAGCTCGCCGAGCGTGGCCATTGCTTCAGCATCGGCGCGCTCTGGCGCTTCTTCGGCGTAAGCGTGATTGGACGACCGCCTACCGCGCTACATCTGGAGTTGATTAGGTGTCCACCATCGAAGAGGTGGACACCAGATGGCGGCTCCGAAGGATGGCGTTGGGGCGAGGCGGCGGACGTGGAGTCTGGAAGAGCGCCAGCGGATTGTCGATGAAGCTCTGGCGCCGGACGCGTCTGTTGCTGCGGTTGCGCGTCGGCACGGGCTGAACGCGAATCTTGTTTTCAAATGGATCCGTCGCGCGCGCGAGGGCTGGCTTGATCGGCGGCGGGCGCCTGCGAAGACGACGGACGCTGCGGTTTTGGCGGGGGACGGCGCCGCGCTGGCGTTTGTCCCCGTGAAGGTCATGGAGTTGAGCGCTGCGGCGGCTCCGGAATTTGCGTCGCCGCCGGCTGTTGCGAAGCCGGTTCGCGAGGCGCGTAGAAGCGCACGGCGTGGCGTTATGGAAATCAGCCTGCCGAACGGTGCGCGGGTGTCGCTCGACGCGGATGTCGACGCTGAGGCGCTGCGTCGCGTCCTGTCCGCGCTGGGCGATTTTTGATGCTCCAGTTCGCGCCGGGCATAAAGGTGTATCTGGCTTGCAAGCCGGTCGACATGCGGCGCGGCTTCGACGGACTTGCCGCTGATGTCGCACAGGTTCTGCGCGCCGATCCTTATTCGGGCGCGGCCTTCGTGTTCAGAAGCAAGCGCGGCGACTATGTGAAGATTTTGACGTGGGACGGGTCGGGTCTGTGCCTGTTCGCCAAGCGGCTCGAGAAAGGTAAGTTCGTGTGGCCGCCGATCATCGAGGGCGCGCTGCAACTGACGTCGGCGCAACTGGCGCTCTTGATCGAAGGGATCGATTGGCGCCGAACGGTTGCGCCGGACGCTCCGAAACGGCCTGCTTTCCTATAAAGCCCGGGCATTCTCGAGCTGCGCCGGCGCGGGTTTTGTGGTAGACAAAACCATGTCGCGCGCCACCGCTGATTTGCCTGAAGATCCCGCAGAGCTGCGGGGCTTCGCGGCGGCGCTGGCTGCGGAAGTTCACGCCAAAACGCTGCTGATCGAGAAGCTGAAGATGCAGCTCGCCATTTTACGGCGGGCGCGCTTCGGACGATCGTCGGAAAAGCTCGACCGCGATATCGAACAACTCGAATTGCTGATCGGCGATATCGAGGAAAGCGACGCTGAACATCAGGCGCGCGCAGAATCATCAGACAGCGGCGCTGCGTCGACGTCCCCAAAGAAGCCGTCTGTTCGTGCGCCTTTGCCCGATCATCTCCCGCTCGAAATCATCGTGCATGACGCGCCCTGCGTCTGCCCGATCTGCGGCGGGACGAAGTTCGGCCGGATCGGCGCCGATAAGAGAGACGTGTTGGAATATGTCGCTTCGCACTTCAAGCGCGTGCGGCATGTGCGGGAGAAGATGAGCTGCCGCGCCTGCGAGACGATCGTTCAGGCGCCCATGCCAACGTTGCCGATCGAAAAAGGACGGCCAGGGCCGCCGCTGCTCGCCCATGTGCTGGTCGCCAAATATTGCGATCATCTCCCCTTGCATCGTCAGTCCGACATTTACGCGCGCGAAGGCGTAACGATCGACCGCTCGGTCATGGCCGGCTGGGTGGGCCATATGGCGGCGCTACTGGAGCCGCTGGCCGAGCGCATCGCGCGTCACGTGCGCGCCGGCTCCGCCATTCACGCGGACGATACGACGGTTCCCGTGCTCGATCCGGGGCGCGGCAGGACGAAGACCGGCCGGTTATGGACGGCGGTCCGCGACGAGAGACCCTATGGATCGACGGCGCCGCCGGCAGCGTTCTATCTCTACTCGGCGGACCGCAAATCCGAGCACGCTCATGCCTTGCTGAAGAACTGTCGTGGTCATCTGCACGCAGACGGCTATACGGGCTTTGGCGGCCTTTACGAGGCCGATCCAGAAACGGGCGCGCCGGCGCCGCTCAAAGAGGTCGCGTGCTGGGCGCATGCGCGGCGCAAAATCTACGACGTGCATGTCGAGACAAAATCACCGGCGGCGGCGCAGGCGCTCGAAATGATTGCGCGGCTCTTCGCTATCGAGACTGACATCAGGGGTAGACCGCCGGCCGAGCGCGCAGACGCGCGCCGCCAGAGGGCAAACCCCATCCTGGATGAACTGCGCGCATTCTTCGATGCGACGCTGGCGAAGATCAGCGGCAAGAGCGATTTCGCCAAAGCCATTCGCTATGGGACCTCACGCTGGACCGCCTTGATCCGTTACGTCGATGACGGACGTCTCGAAATGTCGAACAATGCCGCCGAACGCGCAATCAGACCCCTTACTTTGGGCAGAAAGAATTACCTGTTTGCCGGCTCTGACGATGGCGGACGTCGCGCGGCAATCATGTATACGCTGATCGAAACCGCGCGCTTCAATGATATCGATCCAGAGGCCTGGCTCGCCGACGTCATCGCTCGCATCACCGATTACCCGATCAATAAAATCGACGATCTGCTCCCTTGGAAGTGGAAGCCTCATGCGGAAAGAGCCGCGCCATCTCAGGCAGCTTGAGAACGAACTCCTTGCCCTTGGCGAGGAGGCCATGTTGTTGGATGAACTCGATGGTTTTATCGCCGGCTTGCTCGTTTGCCCGGAGATGATCCCGCCGGGCGAATGGCTCCCCGTCGTCTGGGGCCGGACTGAGACCGAAACGGGCTCCGCCTTCGGCACGATTGACCACCTGAACAAGGTGCTCACGCTCGTGATGGCGCACTACAATGATGTCGCAAAAAGGCTTTTCGAGAAGCCGGAGAGCTATGCGCCGCGCTTCGCCATCGACGATCGCAACGGCGACGTTCTTTGGGAGTTGTGGATCGAAGGGTTCGAAAAGGCCCTAAAGCTCCGTCCCGCCGCATGGCGACCGCTGCTCGACGCCGATATGGAAATCGCCAAAGCCATGTCGGGCCTGCTGACCCTCACACATGTCGCGCGCCGCGACGCGCGCTTCTCCAAACTCGAATACGACGCCCTCGAGGCTACCGCGCACGACCTCATCGGCCCCTTCGTCCTGGCGCTCAACGAGTGGCGCGTGGAAAATTACGATCCAGCCAAGGGAATAAGCGTCTCGCCACCGACCCAAAACAGCTCCTTTGGAAAAGTCGGCCGCAACGATCCCTGCCCATGCGGATCAGGCAAAAAATACAAGAAATGTTGCGCCGCCAACTGATCCGCGGTCGTTCGATCACGCTTACTCTTCGGCCGCCATGACATCACCTGGAAAAAAAGACCGCCCATGCGAGCGAACGGGACCGCCCGGACATCGTGAAGCGCCGGGAGGCCTGGTTCGACAGCCAGCTCGATCTCGACCCCGTCTACCTGCCGCCCTACAGCCCCGACTTCAATCCGATCGAGAAGGCCTTTTCCAAGCTCAAAGCGCTCCTACACAAAGCCGCCGAGCGCAGCGTCGACGCCTTGTGGAACAGGATCGGAGCCTTGCTCAATGAGTTCACGCCAACCGAATGCGCCAACTTCTTCGCCGCCGCAGGCTATGAGCCTCTTCGAGAAGAAACCGCTCTAGTGCGCCGGCTGCAAAAAGGTCCGCGACGCCGCCTGCTAAGAACGGCATGCTTACTCAGCCCATCTGGCGAGGCGATTTTTTTCGTAGTGTGTTCCGATCGATCCCGAGTAGCCGCGCAGCTTCGATTTGATGGCCGCGCGTCGCCGCCAGAGCAGTAGAAACCAACGGAGCTTCAACGTCTCTGATAATGCGGTAATAGAGCCCAGGGGGAACCCTGAACCTCTCGCCGTCAGAAAGCGCCGTGGTGATCGTGGTTTCGACCATTTTCGCGAGCGATTTTCGACAGGCCGTTTCGAGGGCCTGCGCGTCTTTATCCCGAGGTTCTCGATTAGTGGCGTCGTCGCAAACGTCTTGGGCAAGCTCACGCGCAACAAGCTTCTCGCCGACGACCTCGTCTGGGTGGAGCACAGCGATGCGACGTATAAGATCACGGAGTTCTCTAAGATTGCCGGGCCATTGATAGCGCATCAATCGGTCGAGCGCGGCCTCTTCTATGCGCCTACAGGGGAGACCTTCGTTGACGCCCAAATCAAAAAAAAGGTCCACTAGATAAGGGATATCCTCAACCCGATCGCGCAGAGGCGGCAGCGTTACGGAAGAGACGTTCGAGCAAGATAGGAGATGGTCGTACAATTGACCCGATTCGGCCAAGAGGCGCGGATCTTTCCTCGCCGCCGCAACGATCCGCACATTGCATTTCACCGGGACAGAATCGCCTACCGGAATATATTCGCTCCGCTGCAGCACGCTAATGAGCCTGTCCTGCGCCCCCCTCGGCATGTCGCCGATTTCTTCGAGGAAGAGCGTACCGCCCTCAGCCTGCTGAATACGGCTGGGCGCGCATTGCCCGCTATCGCCAAGAGCGTTGTTCCCGCGTCCAAACAGCTCCTCTTCGACCATATCCGCTGAGAACGCCGCCACATTGAATGAGACAAAAGGCCTTCCCGCGCGTCTTCCTCTATCATGCAGCATACGCGCGAAGAACGACTTGCCAGTCCCCGACTCGCCGCTAAGAAGCACAGCTGTGTCAGTTTTCGCGAGGCGATCGAGGATATTATTTATCGCGTCCATGACAGGCGACCGCCCAATCCAAGGCTGCCGCGCCAGAATATCCTTACCCTTCGGGCTAAGGCGGGGGCCGTTGCTCGTGGCGCGCTGAATGACGCTCAATAGATAGCCTGGATCGAATGGCTTAAGCACGTAATCATAGGCGCCGCATTCATGGGCGCGAATTGCACTGGACAAGCCTCCTTGCGCGCTCATGATGATGGCCGGCAAGGCCGGTCGCAGCTTTTTTAGCCTCGGCATAAGCTCAAAAGTGTCTTCGTCCGGCAGGGCCGCCTCGGCAACGACGAGGTCGCCTACTCGCGCCTGCACCAAGCGCCATAATGTCGCGGCTGTTCCCGTGGTGCGCACACGATAACCCGCATTAACAAGGGCGCGCGCGATGGCGGCCCGAGTCAAGGGGTCGACGTCAGCGACAAGAATTTCAGGCCTCACCATGCGTCAGTCCTTCACGGTTCCCCGCTGAAGAAAAGACCGCATAGTAGCGAGGCGATAGCAAAGAGAGACGTTCCGACAAAGACAAACACTGCAACAATCAAGGCTGCCAGGAATATTGCAACCAACTCTGAAAGCCAGTCGTAGGCTTGATGGTCGATTTCCATGCTGTTTTAGATTTATGAGACCACGGCCACTGCTTCATGGCGTCCTCATTTGCCACAAACTTTCTGCATGTCGGTCCAGCGAGCGGCGTTATCCAAGTTACTGTCGACTGACTCTGCTCGCTGGATATTGAAAATGCGACGCTTTCGGTGAACGCCGCCGGGCGTCAATAGCTCCTGAAGACACGCCGCCCCTCCACCATGGTCGACGTGCCCAGCATTGTGCCGTCGGCTCCAAAGTAGTAGGTCGTGCCGCCAATTTTCGTCACCGACCCCAAGGGCTTTCCGGTTGCGCCTGAGAACTCGATCGCCGCGACGCCGTCGGATGAGTTGTTCACCCGATCTTTTGGTGACTTGGAAGAGTCCTGCGCCAGCGACTGGCCCGAAACCACGCTCGCGAGTAAAAGGGCGATAAAAAGCACCCGTCTCATTTAGCTTGCTCCATTGCAAAGCTTCCGAGCTTTGCCGTCGATCATGGAGGCAACCTATTGCTGACCTGCATAAGGGGTCCATTCGAAAACCAGCTCCCAAGCATAAGGCCGGCATAAATTCGTTGCGCGACGGCGGCGGCACGAAGATCAATCCTTGGAACCGACCATGGTCTTGAAAGCGCCCATCGATCAGAATCACGATGGAGCCCAACAGACTCGTTGGAAAGCGGCGTTTGACCTCTCGCGTTGGAGAAGCGGCCAGACGTCCTTCATCGTGACGACCTGATCACGGAATCAGGGCCAACGTGCCACAAAGGGAGCCGAGCGTGCATATGCTTCAGCGCGGCCTTGAGATTTTGCGCGAGGGAGCGCTCAAGAGAGACGTAGGAAACTTGGTCGGCAGGGATCATAATCTCCTCCGCCTGCTTATCCGCGAACTCGAAAGCTTTCACGATGATCTCGGCCTGCCATCGCTTACCACCCGCCGCGGCGCGACTCCGGCGCTATTGGCTCAAGCCCGCGTCGCCAAGCAAGGCCCCAGAAGGAAGCGCCGTCAACGCCTGCTAATAGCGCTCGCCTCGCTTATGGTTTTCCAGGCGCGAAGCCAAGCCCGGAATCGGTAGTGGTTGCTCGTCTCGCTCCTGCGTAAACGGAAAAGCAAATGGCTTGCTAACACGAGATAAACACAAGGATCGGCTTGCGTGGTTATGATGCGACGTTCGCTCTCTGGCGCCTGAGCGAATAATCCCTCAGCCCCGAGAGAACGGTCAATTTGCGATGCTGCGTCAGCACAAAACACCCACAATAGACCCTCCAGGAAAGTTACCCGGATGAGGCGATCGTCAAATTGCAGCTCCTCGACCTTTGCAGTCAAAGGGAGGCCGGCGTTTAGCTGACCAATGCTATTCAACGGCATGGGGGCCTCGGCCTGCGATAAGGGGGCGCCACTCCAGTTCTCCGTTTCGTACAGGGTTACCTTCAAGCCAGTGATTCTGTTGCCTGATTTACGGGTTATTTCGAAGCGAAAACCATAAAAGATGAATGCCTGCCCGATGTCTGGGATAGCGCTGGCCTCGCAAATGAGAAGGCCTGCAATAGTTGTCGCGTTTTCGTCTGGAAGGCTCCATGCCATAGCCTGATTGAGATCGCGTACAGCAACCGCGCCGTCGACAAAAACCGAGCCATCCGTTTGCGGGTAGATTCCATCCATACGGCGCGCTCCATCATCAGAGTTCGAACCTTGGGGCCGTCGGCAGTCGATCTGCATCGCTCCGAGTAGTTACCTTGTCGAGCGATCGCCGCCACGCACGCAACCGCTGAATTACACTTAGATCGAGCATGATCGCTGTGTGACTAATGGAACGCCGATGCCCGAGCAGTGCAACTGCACGGCATCCTGTCCAGATATTCGCCCCGAAAATAGAGTAAGGCGGCATAAGCGCGCCATTCTCATATCCATTCAAACGCATAAGGAACTCATAAAGCTAGCGTTGAAATTTTCGCCGTCTTTATACCAAGAAGCTAAAAGTCGAATGGAGACTTTATGTAAGCTCGGCCATTTTCCAAGGAATCAAATGAACAGCGAGAACTACGATGATTTACAACATTTCACTCGAAGCGATCCGCCGCCTTGTCGGAGAAAAGGGCAAATCTGGCGACGCCAGCGGAAGAGCTAACCTCGAACTCCGATTTGTATCTAGTAGTCGGAATGAAGCCGTTTGCGGCCATTCAGCTCATGCTCGCTCTGGAAAAGGAATTCGAGATCGAGTTTCCGAGGAGGATGCTCAACCGACAGAGCATGTCTTCCTTAGGAACGATACGCTCCTGCATCGAAGAGTTGCAGGAGAATGAAACGTTGCGAAAAGCGGCGTGATCCCCCGAAGCGAGACGCCGACTTTCGGTTATCGCCTACGAAGAAAGCGGAAGAA
>DATBRF010000118.1:0-4656 GCA_036560425.1 Methylocystis sp.
CAGCGGGCGAGCGGGAAGCTTTCCACGTCGCGCTCGAGATGCGCGAAGACCCGATAACGGCGCTCGTCCTTCAGACGGGAGACGGCCGCCTCGAAATATCGCCGATACACCATCTACAGAACCCTCGATCCTTGATGCCCATCAAACAATGCGTGCCGGCCCCGTCCTGCCGAGCGCTTGTTTGGACGTTTTCTTACATAGCCGATCCTGAGCCGGAAAGCGAGCGGCGGATTGCCGCGTGCGCGCGGAGTCGGGCGGAAACAGAGATTTGAAAACCTAACGATCGGTTAACGGCGTTCATGGTCTTGTCATTCCACGGTCACGTCCGCGATACCCACAAGGGCTAAGGGGAAGCCGCCTTTAGTGTCTGGTTGGGGGCTGACAAATGAAAAAACTCATAAGCCTAGCTGCGATGACCGCGGCAATGGCCGGCGGCGAGGCTTACGCCGGCTCGATCCAGGAGTATGGCCATATTGTCGTGATTTATCAAGAGAATCACAGCTTCGACAATCTCTATGGCCTTTGGGGCTCGGTGGACGGAAATCGGGTGAACGGCCTTTCCTTCGCCGACAACGCGCACACCAAGCAGGTCCGCGCCGACGGCGCGACCCCCTATAGCTGCCTGCTCCAGGACGACGTCAACCTCACCTCGCCGACGCCGCTAGCCAAAACATGCACGGATAATACGGGCGCCACGTCTTTCGACAGCGCTTTCGCCAACGCGCCGTTCAAGATCGACGACTACCTCGCGTCGACGGACACGACCTGCCCCAATCCGTATGGCGCCTTTGGGACGAATGGCTTCCTGAAAGGAACCGGTCTTGCGGGCGGCTGCACCCGCGATCTCGCGCATCGCTTCTATAACGAGCAGTACCAGCTGAACGGCGGCCGGCAGAACCGTTACGTCACCGGCAGCGACGCGGCCGGCCTCGCGATGGGCTACTACGACACGACGAAGCTGCCGCTTTACAAGTATCTCCATGAGCGCCGCGCGCCGAATTATGTGATCGCCGACAATTTCTTCCAGGCGGCGTTCGGCGGCTCCTTCCTCAATCACCAATGGCTGATCGCGGCTGCCTCGCCGGTATTCGCCAACCCCGTGACGGACGGCGGGAGCAACGACCTTCACTCGGTCGTCGACGCCAATGGCATGCCGACCACGACCCCGCTCTACAGCTCCACGGCGACCGGCTTGCGCGACAAGTCGTTGACGGCTTATTGCGCCGGCGATTCGCGCAAACCTGCGGCTTTCGCGCCCGCCCCGGCTGGCGTCGTCTGCGGGGACTATGCTGTCAACACCACGCAGCCCTGGGCGTGGCCCTATTCGCCCGGCACAGTCGATGCGGCCCGCCTGCCGCCGCTCACCAATCCGACGATCGGCGATCGCCTCATCGACAAGGGCGTCACCTGGGCCTGGTTTTCCGGCGGCTGGGACAATGCCGAAGGCAATAAGAGCGGCCTGGGCTGGACGAATGGCAACGGAGCGACCTGCTCGGATCCCCACGCCAACCCGCAAACGGTCAACGGCGCGCTTCGCTGCCCGGACAAGAACTTCCAATACCACCACCAGGCGTTCAACTACTTCCTCAAATACGCGCCGGGAACGGCTGCGCGCAGCGAACATTTGCTCGACGAAGCGAAATTCCTCGACGCGGCGGCCCGCGGCCGTCTGCCGCAGGTCAGTTTCGTGAAGCCGCTCGGTTCGGACAACGAGCACCCCGGCTACACCGATGAGACCGACGGCAGCAGCCATCTCGTCAAGTTGGTGAAGGCGATCGTCGATGGCCCGAACGGCCACGACACGCTCATCGTCATCGCCTATGACGAGTTCGGCGGCGCCTGGGACCATGTGCCGCCGCCCTCGTCCGCCAATCCGATCGGTCCCTATGATGTCTGGGGTCCCGGCACCCGCATCCCGGCTATCCTGATCTCCGCGAAGCTTACCCACTCGGGCGTCGATCATTCGGCGCACGACACCACCTCGATCCTCAAGCTGATCGAGGAGCGGTTCCGCCTGGCCCCGCTCGGCTCCCGCGACGCGGCGGTCAAGAGCCTGAGCACGGCGCTGAAGGACGGACGCGACAACGAGCACAATCACGACTGATCGCCGCTGATAAATCGACCGGCCGCCCGCCTTGCGCGGGCGGCTTTCTTTTGCCCTGTGCCCGTGCGCGGCCGAACGCGGCGTACTGAGCGAGCCGGTATGCTTACGTTCATACGGCTGCGTGCATCGTGCGCCGGACGGAGGCGCAGGGGCAGCAGCCCGACCGTATCCTCACCCTTCTTTCCCCAGACGGGGAGGGAAAGAGAGGCTGAGGGCGCATCCTTCCAAAAAGTTGTAAGGCTTTTTGGATAAGAAGACGCGCAAAGTGACAATCAGGCGTGCACGGCGCCGCCGCGCGCGCGCCAGCCGCCGGTCCCCGGCGCGTAATGGCGCACGTCCTTGCGGCCGGCCTGAATCGCTTGGGCCAACGCCTTGGCCGAGCGGCCGCCCGCCTGGCAGATGAGCACGCAATGGCCCTGAGGCAGCTTCGACGGGTCGAACTGCGAGAGCGGCAAATTGATTGCTCCGGGAACATGACCCGCCGCATATTCATGCGGCTCGCGCACGTCGATGATGGCGCAGGAGCCTTCCTTCACGAGGCGCTCGAAGTCGTCGTGCTCGATTGCCGGCATTTCGCCGCCGCCCCCGGTAATCTTGGACATCAGACCTGACAGCATTTCCTTCTTCCTTTCTTTTTGCTCAGGCGCTCTGCGCCTGAGGGGTCTTCTCGCCGTCGCCCTGCGCGGGCGCGCTCTGGCCGCCGGCAAATTGGTTGAACGCCGCAAGCGCGTGGCTTGCGTACATCACGGAAGGCCCGGCTCCCATGTAGATGGCCATGCCGAGCGTCTCCAGAATCTCCTCGCGCGTCGCTCCGCGCTGGGCGGCGGCCTTGGCGTGGAAGGCGATGCAATCGTCGCAACGCACCGCCACGCTGACGGCGACGGCGATCAGTTCCTTCGTCTTGGCGTCCAGCGCGCCGGGCGCGCCGGCGGTGGTCGCCATTGTCGAGAAAGCCTTCATCACATCGGGCGCGCCGATGCGCAGATTGCGAAGGTCCGCGGAGAGCGCTTTGGCGAGTTCGGGCCAATCGTTGGTCATGCGAGTTTCCCTTCATTTGGCGTGCGAGGCGCCGCAGGCCGTTCGTCGTCCCTAAGGACGACATAGATCGCAGGGATCACGAGCAGCGTCAGCGCCGTCGAGGAGGCGAGGCCGAAGACGAGCGAGATCGCGAGGCCCTGGAAGATCGGATCGGTCAGGATGAAAGCGGCGCCGATGATGGCCGCCGCGGCGGTGAGGAAAATCGGCTTGAAGCGCACCGCGCCCGCTTCGACCAGCGCTTCGCGCAGGGACATGCCCCTCTCGCGCAGATGCCGGATGAAATCGACGAGCAGGATGGAATTGCGCACGACGATGCCCGCGAGCGCGATGAAGCCGATCATGGACGTCGCGGTGAAGGCCGCGTTGAAGGCCAGATGGCCGAGCACGATGCCCACGAGCGTCAGCGGCACCGGCGCGAGAATGACGAGCGGCAACTTGAAGGAGCCGAACTGCGCCACGACGAGAAGATAGATGCCGAGCAGCGCCACCATGAAGGCCGCGCCCATGTCGCGGAAGGTCACATAAGTCACCTCCCACTCGCCATCCCACAGGAACGTCGGCTGCGCGTCGTCGAGCGGCTGGCCGTGATACTTGATCGTCGGCGCGCCCGCGGGGCCCCAGTCGATCTTGTTGATCTCGTCCTCGACCGCGAACATGCCATAGATCGGCGCTTCGAAGCGGCCGGCGACTTCCGCGCTCACCATTTCGGCGAAGCGGCCGTTGTGGCGGAAGATCGGATAGGAGCCGAGCTCGCGGGTCGCCTTCACAACGTCGCCGAGCTCCACATTGGCCCCCTGGCGCACCGTGCCGCCAGCGGGGAGCGGCGTGGAGAGAATGCGCTCGCCGGGCGTCATTTCCGAGCGCGCCAAAGCGACGGTTATGTCGATGGGCTTGGCGCCGCCGCCTCGTTGCGAGAAGCCAATCTTCACGCCGTCGACCAGCGCGCCGATCGTATCGTAGACCGCGCGCTCCTCGACGCCGTGATATTCGAGCGCCTCCTGATCGATCGCGAAACGCAGCCGCTCGGCGCGCTGGCCGAAGCTATCGTCCGTGTCGACGACGAAATCGACCGCCTCGAAGGCCTTCCGGAGCTTTGTCGCGAGGTCGCGCCTCGTTTGCGCGTCGGGCCCGTAGACTTCGGCGAGAAGGGTCGACAGGACTGGCGGGCCCGGCGGCACTTCGACGACCTTGATCGCCGAATGCTCGGGCATCGGCAGGCCCTTGAGCTTCTCGCGAATTTCCAACGCGATCGCATGGCTTGCGCGCTTACGTTCATCCTTGGGCAACAGGTTGACCGCGAGATCGCCCATCTCCGGCGCCGAGCGCACATAATAGTGGCGCACGAGGCCGTTGAAGTTGAAGGGCGCCGCCGTCCCTGCATAGGACTGGATGGAGGTGAGCTCGGGAATGTCCTTGAGACGCTCGGCCGCGGCGGTCAGCACGCGATCCGTTTCTTCGAGAGAAGCGCCGCGCGGCAGATCGACGACAACCGCGATCTCGGACTTGTTGTCGAA
>DATBRF010000119.1:0-2168 GCA_036560425.1 Methylocystis sp.
ATCTCGCCGCGCAACGCGCCGCCGGTGTTCGGGCTCGGCTTGCTGGAAGCGGTCCCGGAATCGGAAATCCTCGCGCTGGCGGCGAAAAACGGCGGCAGAGCCAATTATGTTTTCGACATCGAATCCGGCGCGATAAAGCTGGGGCGCTTCGGCCTGAAGGCCAACCAGCCCAGCCTGAAGCAGCAGATCGCCAACGCCTTCGCCGAGGACATTGGCATCAGCTCCAGTCTGTTTCCGGGCGAAAACTGCACGCCAGCCGAGGTCGCCTGCCTCGATGCGGCGAAAGGCGCCCCGCGGGCGGAACTGACGGACGCGCAACTCGCCGAGATGCTGGACTATATCCGCGCGCTAGCCCCACCGGCGCGGCGCGAGATGGACGATGCGCGCATAAAGCAGGGCGAGGCGCTATTCGCGGCGATCGGCTGCGCGGCGTGCCACCACGAGACCCTGACGCTCGGCGCCTTCGCTCCGCTGCCCGCGCTGGCGGGAGCGCGAATTCATCCGTACACCGATCTCCTGCTGCACGACATGGGCGAGGATCTCGCGGATGGCCGCGCGGATTTTCTCGCGGGGCCGCGCGACTGGCGCACGCCGCCGCTGTGGGGACTGGGTCTCGCTGGCAAATTCGGCGCCGCCGCCAATTTTTTGCATGACGGCCGCGCGCGCGGCGTCCCCGAGGCGATCCTTTGGCATGGCGGCGAAGCGCAAGCGGCGGCGGAGGCTTTTCGCAAGCTCGCACGCGCGGAGCGTGAGGCTCTGCTGACTTTCCTCAATTCCCTCTATCCGACCAGCGTGTGGACAGCCGCAAATGAAAAAACTCTACGCTTCGACCATTCTCGCCAGCGGGTTCGTCTTCTCGGTCAGCGCCTTCGCGCAAGAGGCGCTGCCGTCGATCGACGTCGGCTCGGCGCAACCTTTCCAACTCGGCGAAAGCGCGGTGGGCGAGCAGAAGGGCGCGGTCGAGCTACGTCCGCCGACGCCTATAAACACCGACATCGGCCCGACGCCGATCCAGAGAACGGACAGCTTCGGCGGCGTGACGATCAGCAACCGCCAGATGGAGACCTTCGCCAAGGATACGCTCGACCAAGCCGTCAATATCGCGGCCGGCGTCAATAGCGAAACCACCGGGACCGCGCGAAACGAGCAGAACATCTATGTGCGCGGCTTCGATCGCTGGGAGGTTCCGCTCACCGTCGACGGCGTGCGGGTGTATCTCCCCGTCGACAACCGACTCGATTACGCGCGCTTCCAGACGCCAGACATCGCCGAAGTGCAAATCTCCAAGGGCTACGCCTCCGTGCTCGACGGGCCGGACGGCATGGGCGGCTCCATCAACCTGGTCTCACGCAAGCCGGTGCGCGAGGTGGAAAGCGAATTGTTCGTCCGGAACGAATTTGGCAGAGACGGCACATATGAGGGCTTGCAATCCGCGGCCTATCTCGGCACGAAGCAGCAAAATTATTACGCGCAGGTCAGCGGCACATGGCGCGACATGAAAGGATGGATGCTTCCCGAGAGCTTCAGTTCCACGCCGGATCAGGGATGGGGTTTTCGCGACGGCTCCGGCACATACGATTGGAACGTGAACGCCAAAGTCGGGTGGACGCCCAACGCCACCGACGAATATTCGCTGAGCTTCATGCACCAGGAGGGCAAGAAGGGCTCTCCGTTCAATGTGATCGACCCGCTCGTCGCTCCCAAGCGAGTCACCGCATATTCGAGCCAGAATGCTTGGGACTGGCCCTATTGGAACGTGCAAAGCCTCTATTTTCTCTCCAACACCAAGATTGGCGATACCTCCTACGTCAAGACCAAAGCCTATTGGAACAAGTTTGACAACGACCTCGTCGCCTACAGCAACCCCTGGGTTGCGATTCAGAACACGCCCGCCGCCTTCAACAGCGTCTATAACGATTACGCGCTCGGAGCCGGCGTCGAGGCTGGGACCGTCATCGCCGGCGTGGACACAATTAAAACCATGTTGGAATACCGCCTCGACGCTCACAACGCCTGGGAGCAATATTACGGATTCAAGGGCTATAACGGATGCGTCGCCAACGTCGTCTGTTACGAGCAGCCCATCATCACGTCGCTCGAGGACACCTACTCGGTCGCCGTCGAGAACACCTATCGGCCCACGCCGCAGATCGATCTCGTGCAGGGCT
>DATBRF010000120.1:0-11470 GCA_036560425.1 Methylocystis sp.
TTTTTCGAGCACAGCCCCCTAAATCTCCCGCTCCTGCTCATGCGGCTTGGCGTGCGAGCGGCCTTCCTCTTCGGCGCGCTTCAATTCCTCGGCTTCCTCGGTTTCGAGCGCGCGTTCGGCGTCTTTCGCGGCGGGCTCCACCTTGCCGCTTTGGACGAATTTGCGTTGCGCCTCGTTATATTGCCTGGCGGCGGTGCGATTGCCTTCGCCTTCGTTTTGCGGCGCGGATTCATTCGGATTTGCCATCACGGTCTCCTCGATAGAGAGCAATGAGCTAGCGCCTTCGGCGCGAGCGGAAATAGCCAGCCTTCGAAAATATGTGAACGGCCACAATCGCTTGCCGCGACGGGCGGCGCACGCTCCACCTCAGGCGGAAGGCTGTCCGCCTTTCCAGGAACCGCAGGAACAACGCAACCAGCCTCGCGTTGCAGGGGATGGCTTTGGGGCTTTGCACACAAGGACCCAGGAGATGGCAATGACGAGACTGCGTAAGATTCTTACCGTCGGCGCAGCGGCGACCATGCTCGCTGGCGCTGTCGCAACATCGACGCCTGCTTCCGCGCAGTGGGGCCGCTGGGGCGGCGGCTGGGGCCGGATGGGCTGGGGGCCCGGCTGGGGCGGCGGTTGGGGCCGCTGGGGCTGGGGCGGCGGCTGGGGCCGCGGCTGGGGTTGGGGCGGCGCCACTGCAGCGGGCCTGCTTGGCGGCCTGGCGCTCGGCGCGGCGGCGAGCGCGCCCTATTGGGGTTACGGCTATGGCGGCCCGTGGGGCTATTATGGCTCCGCGTATCCGTACGGCTATGGGGGAGGCTGCAGCTGCTGGTGATGGGAGGCAGGCTGACCTTATCCCCGGCCAGCTCAAAATCCCTCACAGCGCAGTCGACCTGGTCGACCCGATGCGCACCGCATTGGATCGACCGCAGGGCTCGCCCCTCCTCGAAGAGCAACGCGCCAGCGTCAGCGCGGCGCGCGAAAGTATTCGAACTCTCAACATGATGGGCGCGCGAGATCATTTCCTCCGACAGCAGGCCGAAAGGCGCCCCCGCCCTCAGGAGCCACAGGAACAACGCAATCAGCCTCGCGTTGCAGGAACAGGCTTTTGGGGCTCTGGGGGAGAACCACCCAGGAGGTGGCCATGACAAAAATGCTCAAGGTTATCACCGCGACGGCCGCTGCGACCGCGCTCGCTGGCGCGCTCGCGGTCTCGACGCCCGCTTCAGCCTATCGCCCCGGCTTCGGACGCGGGTTTGGGTCTGGCGGGATCGGGCACTCCGGTATTGGGATGGGCCGTTACGGTTTTGGCGGCGTGGGTCGTGTCGGCATGGGTCGTTTCGGCTATGGCATGGGACGCGTTGGTTTGGGCCACCGCTACGCCGCCTTCCGTCCCCGCTGGGGTTGGGGCCGCTCCTGGGGCTTCCGGCACGCTGGTCTAGGCTTCCGCTACGCCGCCTTCCGTCCTCACCACTGGGGTTGGGGTCGTGGCTGGGGCTTCCGGCGCGTTGGTCTGGGCTATCGCTACGCCGCTTTCCGTCCCCGCTGGGGTTGGGGCCGCGCCTGGGGCTTCCGACCTGTTGGTCTGGGTTACCGCTACGCCGCTTTCCGTCCCCGCTGGGGCTGGGGTCGCGGCTGGGGCTGGGGCGGCTGGGGCCCGTACGGCTGGGGCGGCGGTTGGGGCGGCGGCCTGCTCGGCGGTTTGACTCTCGGCACGCTCGCCGGCGCGACCGGTTGGCCTGGCGATTATTACGGCTATGGCGGCGGCTTTGGCGGCTGCCCCACCTACGGCTTTGGCGGCGGTTATCCCGTCAGCTACGGCTTTGGCGGCTATCCCGCCACCTACGGCTTTGGCGGCGGCTGTTCCTGCTGTTGACGCCGGAGGTCAGTCGGCCTTACGAAAAACGCAACCGCGCGGCTCGCGCGGTTGCAGTCGGGATGACGGATGACGAACCATCGGCGGCGGGCCTTCGGCGGCTTTGCGCTTTTCTTGTCGCTTTCCATAACCCGAGCTGTCGCAGGCTCCGTCGCTTCGCCCAATTGGATGATCCCGAATAAGGACGTCGCGCTGCACTGCGCGCCGCTGCCCTATGAGATCCATTGCTCCATCTCGCGTCTGGCGACGCCCGAATACAGCTCCTCCTGCTTCTATGTCGGCCCCGGCGGACAATCCTATCCGATGAAGCGCGACTATCGCTTCGGTTTCTATAACGGCGTCGTGAGCATCAAGATCCACAACGGGCTGCGCATCAACGGTCAGCTGACCGAAGAGCGCACGGGGCGGCGCGCCGTCTGTTCGGAATAGGCGGCGGGTCCAACCTCGAGCGTAAGACACTTCGCGCCGCCGCCGGCTTTGAGAAACTCGGAAAGCGGCGTTACGACAGGCTGAAATCCCGCCGCAGCGAGATGCGCCCGAAGAGCGGGCGAGCAGGCGTTCATGAAAACGAATCCTCCCGCCTCTACCGCGTTGCAGGCAAAGCCCATGGCGTCGGCCTCGCCGACCTCGATCCGCCTCTCGGCGGGAACGCGCGCGGCGATCTCCCCCCGGGAAGCTTCATCGAAGGCCGCCGGATAGTACATCAGCCATCCGCCCGAAAGCGGGCAGAGGCAGGTGTCGAGGTGATAAAAGCGCGGGTCGATAAGCCGCAAGCCGACGGCCTCCCGACCGAAAATGTCCGCCAGGCGCCCCGCCGCCCGCGCATGCGAGCGCCAGCCGTAGCCGCACCAGATGAGCGGCTGCGCGCGGTCGGGCAAGGCGTCGCCTGCGCCCTCGAAGGCGATCTCCTCGGGCCATGAGGCGATCTTGTAGCCTCTCGCCTCGAACCAGTCGCGAAACAGGCTCTCCTCCGGCCGGCGCTCCTTGGCCTGAAAGCGCGCAAGCGCGACCGTGTCGCCGATCACGAGTCCCGCATTCGCGGTGAACACCATATCCGGCAGGCCCTCGGCCGGCGCGACGAAATCGAGAGCGGCGCTCGCCGCGAGGCCGCGGCTCAGATTATGCCACTGCGCGCGCGCGACCCGCAGATCGGCGCGGCCGATCTGGTTCTCCATCCAGGGATTGATCACGTAATCCACCCCGAAATGATCCGGCGGGCACATGAGAATGCGGGCGCGGCCATGGACATGCGCGTTCTGAACAAGCGCCGTCTGGTCGGTGGATTCGCCTTTGAGATGGTAGTTCAATGCAGTTGGCTCCCTTGGCGTCAGTCGGCGATTTTCACGAACTCGCGGCTGCGAAAGCGCTGCGGCGCCGCTTCGACCGGCTGCAGCAGCGCGAAGAGATTTTTTGGATTCGCCGGCGCGGCGGTGAGCTCCACGGCGGCGCCGATTCCAGTTTCGCGCGCGAGCTCGCGCAAAAGCCGCAGCGCCGAGAAATCCTCGACCGCAAATCCGACGCTATCGAAGATCGTGATCGACTCCGGGGATTTTCGTCCAGGCTCGCGCCCCGCCACGACCTCGTGCAGCTCGATCACCGGGTGATCGGCGGGAAGCTGCTGAACCTCGCCTTCGATGCGCGTCTGCGGCGCATATTCGACGTAAATCTCCGAGCGCAGCAGCAGCTCGCGCGACAGCTCCGTCTTGCCCGGGCAGTCGCCGCCGACCGCATTGAGATGCGTCCCCGGCGCGATCATGTCCGCGTCGAGGATCGTCGCGCGCTTTTTGTCCGCCGTGATCGTCGTGACGATATCGGCGCCGAGCGCAGCGGCTCGCGCATTCGCGAAGCGGTATACCTCGACGCCCAACGACGCCATGTTGGATTCGAATTTGTCGGCCGCCTCGTCGTCGACATCGAAGACGCGCAGGCGGTCGATCCCGAGAATCTCATGAAACGCCCAGGCCTGGAATTCAGACTGCGCGCCGAGGCCAATGAGCGCCATGGTGCGGCTGTCCGGCCGCGCGAGATGGCGCGCGGCGAGAACGGACGTCGCCGCCGTGCGGAAGGCCGTCGCGAGCGTCATATCCGACATGAAGACCGGATAGCCCGTCGCCACGTCGGCCAGCGCCCCGAAAGCCACGACCGTTTGCAGGCAAAGCTGCGTGTTGCCGGGATGGCCGTTGACGAATTTGAAGGCGAAAATCTCGCCGTCGCTCACCGGCATGAGCTCGATCACGCCGCCGGGCGAATGGCTGGCGAAGCGCGGCGACTTGTCGAAAAGCTCCCAGCGAACGAAATCGTCGCACAGCGCTTCGACCAGCCGCTCCCAAAAGCGGCGGGGGCCGACGCGACGCACGATCTTCGCGATGTCCGACGCATTCAGAAAGGTGACCATCCCCGCCTCCCTCGCATTGCCACACAAGCGGAATGCTAGGGCCCTGGCCTGTCGATAAAAATCTCAATGATGCGTGGAATCCGCTAGAATTTTGGACAAATCGACATAATTCTCTATCACTTCGACAAAGAGGCCGGCATGGACGATCTCGACCGCCGCCTGATCGCCGAGCTGAGGACGGATGGCAGGGCCTCGCTATCCGACCTCGCCAAGCGGCTTGGCGTCTCGCGCGGCACGGTGCAGAACAGGCTCGATCGCCTCATCGAATCCGACGTCATCCTGGGCTTTACGGTGCGCCTGAAAAGCGGCGCGGACGAGAACCGCATCCGCGCGATCATGATGATCGAAGTCGCAGGGAAGAGCACCAGGCGGGTCGTCCAGGCGCTGCGCGGCCTCCCGGAAATTCACGCGCTTTACAGCACCAACGGCGCCTATGACCTCATCGCCGAAATCGACGTCGCCAATCTGGCGGAGTTCGACCGCGTCCTGTCGTCGGTGAGATCGATCGAGGGCGTCGCGCGCAGCGAAACGAGCCTTCTTCTCGCGCCGGCGTAGAGCGCTTTCCGCCGAAGGCGGACGCCGGTAAAGCGCAAAAAAAAATCAATGGCGGAGCCATGCGCGCGCGAACGCGCGGGGTCAGGCGCCGCTATGGACCGCGAGCCCTCAGGTTCGCCGAAGGAACGAGTCTTGCTTGCCTGCCGCCGAATTATTCCCCCCGAGGATCGACATGCCCCTTTACGCCTATATCTGCAACGAGTGCGAGGTCGAGTTCGAGCTTCTGGTGCGTTCTTCCGACACGCCGGCATGCCCGGCCTGCGCATCGGCCAGGCTGACGCCGCAGGTGTCGCGCATCTGCAAGGAAATCAAATATCCCGCCATCGCCAAGAGCGGCCGGCGCCGCGCGGCGGCCGAGGGCGACCTCTCCAATTTCGGCAGGGCCGAACGTGGGAAGCTGTGAGAGGGTTTGGTTCTCAGCGACTCTCGCTCGCGAGCATTCTGATGTAGCTTCGCCCTGCAAGGGCCACCATGACGATTGCTATGCCCGAGGTGAGGAGATTAACGCCGACGTATATCCCGAGCACCCAGGCGGCGGTGCTCGGCCAACCCGCAATAATCAACCCGGCGAGGATCAGGTCTGCGGCGCCGCTGGCGAGCATCCATCCCCACGAGTCCGGGAAAACGACGCGATAGCGGAGGGCTGAAGCAATCTGGAATACGCCCTCGACAATAAACAAAGCGACAAGCGCAAGGGTAAGGGTCACCGCGCCTGCGATCGGATGCCAAAGCAGCAGGATGCCGACGAAGGACGAAAGAGCCGCCGTCAGCAGCGACCAGAGAAAGCCCTGCGCGCTCGTCGTGAGTAGTAGGCTGGCGAGCCCGACAATGCCGCTGATCAAAAATAGCCAGCCGAAAAAGATATCGACGGCCAAGGTCGAGAACTGCGGCCAGACGATCGCAAGAACGCCCAAGACGACCATGATCACCCCTTGGCCGACGAACAATGCCCAATTCAGGCGCACGCTCTCCCTGGCGGCATGTTGCGTATCTGTGAGAGCGGGGCTCGAGACGCTCATCGGCGTTTTCCCTTGGAGTGCGGTGGTCGAATTGTTGGAGACGACGTCCGGCGCTGTCTTGCCCGGTTGCGACTAATGGTCGCCAAGCTGCGCGCTCATGGCGCCTTGCACAACTATGGGCGCCCGCTCTTCGCCTCTTCCGCCTTGGTCCGAGCGCTGATGGCGTCGAGAACCGCCATTTTCGCTTGTTCGGTCGCCGCGACGGCATAGTCGATTGCGAAAGCCGCCTCCTCCTCCAGCATATCAGCACGAGCGTCGGCATGCTCTGCGCTTACCTCATGCTGAAACCGGGCGACCGTCGCGTTCCAAGCGTCCTTATCCGCCGCGACTTTTGCTTTCAGCGCGCTCCAAGCGCTACCGAGGTCCTCGCCGGCGGACTTGATGTCTGTGTCCACCTTTTCGAAGGCTGCCTGAACAGCGCCGCGCGCCTGGTCTCGCAGCGCGATGATCTGGCCGTGCGCTTTCTTCTGCGCTTCAGCCGCAGCCTTTTCCGCGCCTTTAGCGCGGTCGGCCAGCTCGGCAAGTTGTGTGGAAAGCGGCTTCACCATGGCGCTCTCCCTCTCTCTTTCTTAGGAGTTTGCCCAATAGTTGGCGATCGTAAGCGCGTCACTTCCCTTAAGGCTGCTACGCATGCTGCTCCGCTCGGGCATCGTCGCCTCCACTTCACAGCCGATCGACGCTCGGGCACCTATCGCTTTCGCAGCTTCAATCAAGCCGCCACGGTTTGCGTCAGTATGACGCATCAATGGCTGCAGCTAGGCCAAGCGACACCCCGCCTCGCCAGCTTGAGGTCGGCGGCGCCGGGGGGACAAAACTGGGGCGTGAAGCGTCGCGAACCTCGCCACCTTGCTCCTTTCCCCGCGCCCGCGCATATAGTGGCGCATGCCGCCCGCGCCGACAAACCGCCGTCCCGCCTCTCCCAAGGAAGCCCCGCAGGAGCCCTTCAAAAGGGCCGTCGCCGGCGCCATGCGCGCCATGGCGAAAACGCCCAAGCTCGACGTGGCCTTCGCGCCTGAGCGCCCCTCGCTCGTCGCGTCGCCGGACGGCGCCAAGGCTCGGCTTACCGAGCCGCCGCGAAAGCTTTCCGTCAAGGACGCGGCGGTCCTGCGCGGACAGGCCGATTCGATCGCTCTGCGGCTGGCCTGCCACGACGACGCGCTGCACCGCCGCTACGCCCCCGAGACCATGGAGGCGCGCGCCGTCTTCGACGCCATGGAGCAGGCCCGCGTCGAATCGATTGGCGCGCGGCGCATGGCCGGCGTCGCCGCCAATATCGGGGCGATGCTGGAAGACCGCTATGCGCGCAGCCATTCCGAAAAAATTGCGAGCCGCGACGACGCGCCGCTCGAGGACGCCTTGGCGCTGATGGCGCGTGAGCGCCTCACGGGCCTCGAGCCGCCGGCGCATGGCGCAAAAGTCGTCGAGTTCTGGCGGGACATCGTGGAAAAGCGCGCGGGCGACGATCTCGACCGGCTCGTCGGGGCCGTCGAGGACCAGAAGCGCTTCGCGCAGATCGTGCGCGAGCTCCTCTCCCATCTCGATATGGCGGGCGCCGAGGCGCCGGAAGAAACCGAGGCTGCGGACGAGACCAGCGAGGCCCCGCAGAACCCCGAGGAAAGCGAAGAGCCCGAGCAGGAAGAGGACAAGGCCAAGAGCGCCGCCGAGATGGAGACGGCGCTCGCCGCCGAAGACTCCGAGCAGGAGGGCGAAAGCGAATCCGCCGAGGCGCCCTATGGCGAGTCGGCGGAGGAGTCCGATTCAGGCGACCTCGAGGAGGCTGCCGACGCGCGCCGTCCCTCAACGGCCGCCGCCGAACGTTCCGGCGCCGATTACCACGCCTATACGACCCGCTTCGACGAGATCGTGCGGGCCGAGGAGCTGTGCGACTTGGAGGAGCTCGACCGGCTGCGCGCCTATCTCGACAAGCAGCTTCTGCATTTGTCCTCGGTGGTGGGCCGCCTGGCGAACCGCCTGCAGCGCCGACTCATGGCGCAGCAGAGCCGCTCCTGGGAATTCGACGTGGAGGAGGGCCTGCTCGACCCGGCCCGCCTGCCCCGCGTCATCATCGACCCCCAGCAGCCCTTATCCTTCAAGCGCGAGAAGGACACGGACTTCCGCGACACAGTCGTTACGCTTCTGCTCGACAATTCCGGCTCGATGCGTGGTCGGCCGATTACGGTCGCCGCGACCTGCGCCGACATTCTCGCGCGCACGCTCGAGCGCTGCGGGGTGAAGGTCGAGATCTTGGGCTTCACCACGCGCGCCTGGAAGGGCGGCCAATCGCGCGAGCTCTGGATCAATGAAGGCAAGAAGCCCAATCCGGGGCGGCTCAACGACATCCGCCACATCATCTACAAGGCGGCCGACGCGCCCTGGCGGCGGGCGCGGCGCAACCTCGGCCTGATGATGCGCGAGGGGCTTCTGAAAGAGAATATCGACGGCGAGGCGCTCGACTGGGCGCATCGTCGCCTTCTGGCGCGCGGCGAGCAGCGGCGCATCCTGATGATGATCTCCGATGGCGCGCCAGTGGACGACTCCACCCTTTCGGTCAATCCGGGCAACTATCTCGAGCGCCACCTGCGCCAGATCATTCACGACATCGAGACCAAATCGCCGGTGGAGCTGATCGCCATCGGCATCGGCCACGACGTCACGCGCTATTACCGCCGCGCCGTGACCATCGTCGACGCCGAAGAGCTCGGCGGCGCCATGACCGAAAAGCTCGCGGAGCTTTTCAGCGAAAACGCGCCGACGCATGGCCGCGCCGCAGTCCGCGTTAACTGACGCCTAACGATATTTTTACGATATTTTTGGTAGAAGCCGGAAATCGAGAAATTGCCGCGCCGGCGATTAAAATTGCAACGATCTCGCGTCGATGCGCGTTAATAGAGGCGCGCCAACGTCGGTGAGCGCGTAAAAAGCGTTGCTTGGGAGCGAGTAAGATGGCGTTAGTAAGAAAAATGCGCGGCGAAGCGCCCGAATTCGAGAAAGTAGCCTGCGTGACGGCGCTCTGCGCGCTTGCCACGCTCCCGCTGGCCTTCTGCGCCGCACTCACCATTCTCGGCTGAGTCCTGGATCGGTATGCAAAGAGGGAGCGGCGCCGCTCCCTTGCCCATTAGAGCGCATTCCGCAAAAGTTGACAGACTTTTGCGATAAGAATGCGCTCCAAATTTCTGATTTGGCGCGATTTCTTATCGCTCGCATGATTCCATGCGAGCGGAAAGCGCGCTGTCACGAGGCGTCGGCGATCGGCCACTTCGCCTCGAACTGCCCGCCCTTGTTGTCGTGCGCGACGACGCGCATCGTCTTCGCGCCATTGGGCGCGTAGGTGAACCGGAAGTTCGGGTCTTCCGAGAGCGAAATCCCGCCTTCCATCTTGAAGATCAGCTCGTCGCCCTGCCAGACCTCCACGGCGTCGATGAAATGCGCGGGCGTATAGGTCCGCGTGAGCTGATCCATCTGCATGCCGGAGTTATTGGGGTGACGGATCATGATCTGCGCCTCGCGCTTGCCGGCGATCGCGCTCTTGAATTCGCGATATCTCATTTTGCCCATATTGGCGCGGGCCTCGTCCGGGTCCTTGCCGGCGGGGGCCGAGCAGCCGCCCGAGGCCTTCACGAATTTCACTTCCGAATGAAGCTTGCCGTCGCGCGTCTCCGCCACGGCGTGGACATCGGTGTAGCTGTTCACCCGCACCCGCGTCTCGATCGAATCGACGCCGGCCTTTTCGCCGAAAGTGAAGCTCGCCGCCATAGGCATGGGGTTCTGGTCGATGACGAGCGTCGCCGCCTTCACTTTCGCCGGGTCGGGGAAGCGCAGCGTCATCGGCACGATGGCGGCGTCCTCTGCGCGCTTGGGCGCTTCCAGCGAGACGGCGCCGTCGGCTATGGCGATCTCGCGGCCCTGGAAGATATCCGTGACGAGGCTCGGCCAGGGATCGGGGGCGTTGGATTGGGCCAAGGCCGAAGAGACAAGGGCGGCTGCGAGCAATGCGGCCAAGAGCGGCGTGCGGGCGATCGACATGGATTTCCTCCCGGGCTTTGGCGCGAGATTAGCGCAGCTTCGCGCGGGAGGGTGAGACAAAGTCACGGCCCCTCCCACTCCAGCTCCGCAAATCCAGCGGTCGCGTTTCGAGCATTGTAATCCTCGAAAAGCTTCCACTTGGGGCGCTCCTCCTCCCCGGCCGTCTTCGCCGCGTCCTTCACGCTCTCGCCCTTCTTGATCGCGGCGCGCAGATCGGCAGTCAGGCGCATAAGATAGGCGCGCTCGTCTTCGAGCGCCTTGGGCCAGGGCGCGACCGCGGGGCCGTGCCCCGGCACGACGCGTTCCGCCTTGATTTCCGCAAGCCGGTCGACGACGTCGAGAAAGCCCAGCAGGCTTCCGTCCACCACCGGCACATGCCGCAAAAAAAGCAGATCGCCGGCAAAGAGCGTGGCGCTCTTTTTGTCGAGCACGGTAAGGTCCGCCTCGCTATGCGCGGTCTTCCACGCCTGCAGGACGATCTCGCGGCCGCCGAGATCGATCGTGGTCGAATCGGCGACGAGCATCGTCGGGGCGACGATCGTCACGCCGTCGAGCGCGTCTCCCATGATCTGGCGGAAGGCCGAGAGATAATGTTCGCCTCGCGCGGCGAGGGCGCGCGGCAGATTTTTGTGACCCACGAATGTCACATCCGGCCCTACGAAGGCGGCGTTGCCGAAAATATGATCGGGATGCGCATGCGTGTTGATGACGTAACGGATAGGTTTGTCGGTCTTTTCACGCAGCGCCGCGAGAAAGGCTTTTCCTTCGATGAGGCTCCCGCCCGTGTCGATCACCGCGACCGCTCGATCGCCGACGATCGCGCCAAGGTTGGCGATGCCGCCGAGATTTTCACGGGTCATCAGGGACGTTTCGCCTTGATGCGCATAGACGCCAGACGCAATCTCCTCCAGCTGGAAACGCGCCTCGTCCGCTGCGCGCGCGGGCGCCAGAACAGCGACGAGAAGGGGCGCAAGCAGAGCGAGGAAACAACGCAACATTTTGATTTACCTTGGAGCTTCAGCGCTGCGACGGCTTACGCCGACGCCTCCGTTTTTTGCGATTGCGATTCGCCGGGGCGCGACATATTATCCCGCCGTTTCCGAGTTAGAAGATGTCTTCCGGACGGGAACCGGAAGCGGCCTGTCGCCGTAGGTTTTTTTAACGACCGGCGTGGGACCTAGACGGAAAACGCCTTCCCAATGTCGAGGCGCCCAGAGAGGCGCGACGTCGGCGGCGGCGCATCGATAAGGCGCGCCTCGGCGTCGTCAGGAGGAAATGCCCATGCATAAGCTGTTGTTGTCGACTTCAGTTGGTGTTCTTGCGCTGTTTGCTGCCGGCGCTGCGAACGCCGACGACGAGTTGCTGACGCTCTCGAAGGATCCCAAGCAGTGGGTTTCTCCGACGGGCGACTACGCCAATCTCCGCCACTCGGCCCTCAAGCAGATCACGGCGGAGAACGTCGGCAAGCTCGCTCCGGCCTGGCAGTTTTCGACGGGCGTTCTGCGCGGCCACGAAGGCGCGCCGCTTGTCCTCAACAATGTTTCGGTGACGGATCAGGGCGGCAAGACCATCACGACCGACGTGATGTATCTGCACACGCCGTTCCCCAACATC
>DATBRF010000121.1:0-9947 GCA_036560425.1 Methylocystis sp.
CCCTCGGGCTTCTGCTCCAGCGCGAAAGAGCCGGAGTCGTCGAAGGAGATGCGGCAAGCGCGCACGCCGTCGGCCTTGCTCTTGCAGCGGGCGGTTTCCTGGGCGGAGAGGGCGGCGTTGCAGACGAGGCCGACGCGCTCCCAGTAACAGGCGCTGATCGTGCTGAACGCGGTTTTCCCCGACCACATGGCGAGCATTGCGTCGGCGAGGATGGGTTGTTTCTCGCCCGGCGTCTCCGGCGCAGAGGTCTTGACGACCGAGAGCGTGAGCTTGCGCACGATCTGCCCGCGATGCGCATCGAGCCAGGCTGCGTCGTAGAGTCGCTCATAGCAGCCCGCGAGGGGCACAATTTCCTCCGCCCGCGCTTGCATGGGAACGAAGGCCAATATGGAAACCAAAGCCCAGCAAGCCGCCGCGACGAGACCGAGGCTGCGCAACGCCATCGACACCTCCTAAGTTGCGCGCGAAACTAAAGCGCCGCCGCGCGCCTGTCACCTTGCGTCGCGTCACAAAAGCTTTGTGGAATCGTGATGAGAAAATCACTTGTAGATGCGGGAGAATTATCGCGGATGTGGACCAGCCACGCGGATATTGGGCGGACGATCGCCGCCCTGACGAATCTTCAACCGCCGTCGCCGCAGAAAAAGACGCTCAATGAAACGCTTGGCCGCATGGGCCCGCTCGAGGTGCGGCTCGCGCGCGGCAAGAGCGAAATTCGCAAGGCGCAGCGCTTGCGTTACGAGGTTTTCTACAAGGAGGGCGGCGCGATCCCGGACGCCAAGACCGCCTTCATGCGCCGTGACGCCGATAAATTCGACAAATTTTGCGATCACCTCATCGTGATCGACCACGCCTGGATGAACAAGCACGGCAAGGCGAAGCCGAAGATCGTCGGCGCCTATCGCCTGTTGCGCGGAGACATGGCGCAAAGGGCTGGCGGCTTCTACTCGGCGGGCGAATATGACATCGCGCCGCTCTTGGCGCGTCATGCCGGCAAACGCATTCTCGAGCTCGGCCGTTCGTGTGTGCTCGAATCGCATCGAGGCAAGCGCACGATCGAGCTCTTGTGGCGCGGCCTGCTCGCCTATATCCGCGCGCATCAGATCGACGTGATGATCGGCTGCGCGAGCTTTCCCGGCGTAAGTCCGCTCGCTCATGCCCAGGCGCTGAGCTATCTGGCCTATTACGCCGGCGCGCAGGGCGAGTGGCGCGTGAAGGCGAAGAGTGATCTTTATGTGCCGATGGCCATGGCTCCGAAGGAGAGTCTCGACGCCAAGGCGGCGCGCGAGGCGCTCTCACCGCTCATCAAAGGTTATCTCCGCCTCGGCGCGCGTTTCGGGGACGGCGCGGTGGTGGATCTAAGGTTCAACACGACGGACGTTTTCGTCGTCATGCCGGTGGCCGAAATCGGCGCCCGCTACATCGAATATTTCGGTGGGGGCGAGCGTCGAGCGGCGTGAGGGCTCTTTCCGGATTTCACTAAGGCTATCGGCGCTGCGCCGCTGAAATTCAATTGCCGCGCGCCCTGCGAATTCTGATAAGCTTTTCTATGGGAGACTCACCTTCCGTGCGGCCCGCCCTGCGACCACATCCCCACGGGCCGAGTCGGGGCCGCCCAGCTTTAAATTTTGCTCTGGCTTTGCCTTTGCCCGCTTATACCAGCGTGGAAAGGCGTCGCCGCCAGACGCGGGAGTCGAGAATGCCTAATGTCCCCACCGGCTTCGACGCCGATTTCTTCGTCGCCGGGAGCGAGCGCGATCCCGTCAAGACCGCGCGCGACCCTGCGCGTCCGCTCCCGAAGCGCTTTTATAAGGAGGCAGCCACCGGCGAGGCCGAGGGCGGCTTTTCGGTCCTGCTCGACGGTCGGCCCCTCAACACCCCCGCCAAGCGCCGAGTCGTCGTGCCCTCACGCGACCTCGCCGAGGCGCTGGCCGCCGAATGGGCAGGGCAGGGGGAGCATATCGACCCCGCAACCATGCCTCTGACGAAGCTGGTGAATTCAGCAATCGACGGCGTCGCCCAGCAGATGGCGGACGTCGAGGCGGCGCTCGTCAAATATGCCGGCTCCGACATGATTTGCTACCGCGCCGGCGAGCCAGAGAGCCTTGCTGCGGCGCAAAGAGCGGCTTGGGATCCGCTCCTCACCTTCGCCCGCGACCGGTTCGGCGCGCGGCTCACCCTCGCCGAAGGGGTGATGTTTGCGGCCCAACCTGAAGCGTCGACCGTTGCGCTCGCCGCCGCGGTGCGCGCCCATGTCGGCGAGGGGGCGGCGGCGCCGCTGCGGCTCGCGGCGCTTCACGTCATGACGACCCTGACCGGCTCGCTGATTCTCGCCCTCGCCAAGGCGCTGAACCAGATAGATCTTGGGGAAGCGTGGGCCGCCGCCCATATAGACGAGGACTACCAGATGCAGGCCTGGGGCGCGGACGCCGAGGCGCTCGCGCGTCGGGATGCGCGGTTCAAGGAAATGGCGGCCGCCGCTTTCCTCGCAGAATGCGCGGCCGAGGCGTCGCCCAAGGGGCGAGACGCCTGAGAAGGCGCCTTCACGAGAAGGTTTCCGCTCATAACTTTGGTCCGGCCGTCCTTGTCTCTTGCTTTGCACAAGGCGCTGCGTTACGGAACCCGCGGCCTGGAGCTTCTCCAAGTTTAGAGGCTCCCGTGAAAGCGGCCTTCGCCCCGCCGCAACGTCGGACCGACCGGACACGACACATGCCGATGCTGCTCGAACAATATATGCCGCTGGCAATCTTCATCGCGCTCTCCGCGATCATCGCCGGCGCGCTCCTCGTCGCGCCCTTCCTGCTCGCCTTCAAGGCGCCGGACCCGGAGAAGCTCTCGGCCTACGAGTGCGGCTTCAATCCGTTCAACGATTCGCGCATGAAATTCGACGTGCGCTTCTATCTCGTGTCGCTGCTCTTTATCGTGTTCGATCTCGAAGTGGCCTTTCTCTTCCCCTGGGCGGTCGCCTTCAAGGACGCCGGGGTCTTCGGTTTCTGGTCGATGATGGTTTTCCTCGGCGTGCTGACCGTCGGCTTCGTTTATGAGTGGCGCAAGGGAGCGCTGGAATGGGATTGATCACCAACCAGGGTGGCGCGCTCGTCGCCCCGCAGCCCAAGGGCCTCATCGATCCGCGCACCGGCAAACCGGTGGGCTCGGATGACCCCTTCTTCCTGCAGATCAACGACGAGCTGGCCGACAAGGGCTTCTTCGTCACGGCGACGGACGACGTCATCAATTGGGCGCGCACCGGCTCGCTCATGTGGATGACATTCGGTCTCGCCTGCTGCGCGGTGGAGATGATTCAGGCGGCCATGCCGCGCTATGATCTCGAGCGCTTCGGCTTCGCGCCTCGCGCATCGCCGCGTCAGTCCGACTGCATCATCATCGCCGGCACGCTGACGAACAAGATGGCGCCGGCGTTGCGGAAGGTCTATGACCAGATGCCGGAGCCTCGCTACGTCATCTCCATGGGCTCCTGCGCCAATGGCGGCGGCTATTACCACTATTCCTACTCGGTGGTGCGCGGCTGCGATCGCGTGATCCCGGTCGACGTCTATGTGCCCGGCTGCCCGCCGTCGGCCGAGGCGCTGGTCTACGGCATGCTGCTGCTGCAGAAGAAGATTCGCCGCACGGGCACGATCGAGCGGTAAGAGAAGGGAGTAGGCGGTCGGCAATCGGCAGTCGTTTAGTAGGCGCGCTCCTACTGTCGACCGCCCAATGACGACTGCCCTCAAAAGGGGTTGACGGATGTCGGCTGAATTGGAAGCTCTCGGCGCGCGGGTCAGCGGCGCTCTTCCCGGCGCGGTGACCGAGGCGAAGATCGCTTATGGCGAGCTTACGCTCACTGTCGCGCGGGACCGCTGGATCGATGTGGCGACATATCTGCGAGATGATCCAGAATGCCTCTTCGTCAATTTCATCGACGTGACGGCTGCGGATTATCCCGAGCGCGAGGAGCGTTTCGAGGTTGTGGCGCATCTCCAGTCGCCCAAGCATAATCGCCGCATCCGCATAAAGACGCCGGCCTCCGAGGAAACGCCTGTCGCCTCGCTGGTCCCGCTGTTCGCCGGCGCCGATTGGTACGAGCGCGAGACGTATGATCTCTTCGGCGTGATTTTTGCCGGCCACCCGGACCTGCGCCGCATCATGACCGACTACGGCTTCGACGGTCATCCGCTGCGCAAGGACTTTCCCATGTCGGGCTTCGTCGAGGTGCGTTACGACGAGGAGCGCAAGCGCGTGGTCTACGAGCCCGTGCGGCTCCAGCAGGAATACCGCAATTTCGAATTCCTCTCGCCGTGGGAGGCCGTGCAATACGACCTGCCGGGCGATGAGAAGGCGAGCAAGTGAGCGCGTCGCAAATGAACGATCTAACAGCCGCCCCCGCCAAGCCCGAGTCTCAGGGCCTTCGCAACTTCAACATCAACTTCGGGCCTCAGCATCCTGCGGCCCATGGCGTGCTGCGTCTTATTCTCGAGCTCGACGGAGAAGTCGTCGAGCGCGTGGACCCGCATGTCGGCTTCCTCCATCGCGGCACCGAGAAGCTGATGGAGGCGCGCACCTATCTGCAGAACGTGCCTTACTTCGACCGGCTCGATTACTGCGCGCCCATGAATCAGGAGCACGCCTTCTGTCTCGCGATCGAGCGCCTGCTCGGCGTGGAGACGCCGCGCCGCGGCCAGCTCATCCGCGTTCTTTATGCGGAGATCGGCCGTCTGCTCTCCCATCTGCTGAACGTCACGTCACAGGCGATGGACGTCGGCGCGCTCACTCCGCCGCTGTGGGGCTATGAGGAGCGCGAGAAGCTTATGGTGTTCTATGAGCGCGCTTGCGGCGCGCGCATGCACGCCAACTACTTTCGCCCGGGCGGCGTCGCGCGCGATCTCCCCGATCAGCTCGTCGAGGATATTGGCGCGTTCTGCGATCCTTTCCTGAAGGTGTGCGACGATCTCGAAGAGCTGTTCATCGAGAATCGCATCTTCAAGCAGCGCAACGTCGACATCGGCGTGATCTCGCTCGAGGACGCCTGGAAATGGGGCTATTCCGGCGTGATGGTGCGCGGCTCCGGCGCCGCCTGGGACCTGCGCAAGGCCCAGCCTTATGAGTGCTACGAGGAGATGGAGTTCGACATCCCCGTCGGCAAGAACGGCGACTGTTACGACCGCGCGGTGATCCGCATGGAGGAGATGCGCCAGTCGACGCACATCATGAAGCAATGTGTCGAGAAGCTCATGCGCGCCGACGGCCGCGGCCCGGCGCTGGCGCCCAATCATAAGGTTACGCAACCCTTGCGCGGCGAGATGAAGCGTTCCATGGAAGCGCTCATCCATCACTTCAAGCTTTTCACCGAGGGCTTTCACGTGCCGGCCGGCGAGGTCTACGCGGCGGTAGAGGCGCCCAAGGGCGAATTCGGCGTCTATCTGGTGTCGGATGGCGGCGACAAGCCGTACCGCTGCAAGATACGCGCGCCGGGCTTCGCGCATCTCTCGTCCATGGATTTCATGTGTAAGGGCCATATGCTCGCCGACGTCTCGGCGATCCTGGGCTCGCTCGATATCGTCTTCGGGGAGGTCGATCGCTAATGTCCGTCCGTCGTCTCGCCGAGCAGCAGCCCGAGAGCTTCGAGTTCACGCCCGAGAACATGGCGTGGCTCGAAAAGCAGATCGCGAAATATCCCGACGGCCGTCAGGCCTCGGCGGTCGTGCCCGCTTTGTGGCAGGCGCAGAAGCAGAATAACTACTGGTTGCCGCAGAAGGCGATCGAGAAAGTCGCCGAGCTTCTCGGCATGCCGAAGATTCGGGTGCTCGAGGTCGCAACCTTCTACACGATGTTCAACCTCGAGCCGGTCGGAAAGTATTACATCCAGCTCTGCGGCACGACGCCCTGCATGCTCTGCGGCTCGGACGATCTCATCAAGGTGCTGGAGCGCCGTGTGGGCCCGCAGCGCAAGGTGACGGCCGACGGCATGTTCTCCTGGCTCGAGGTCGAGTGCCTCGGGGCCTGCTGCAACGCGCCCATGGTGCAGATCAACGACGATTACTACGAGGACCTCACGGCCGAGAATTTCGAGAAGCTGCTCGACGCTCTCGCCGCCGGCCGCCCGGTGAAGACCGGCTCGCAGAAGGGCCGCGTATCGTCGGAGCCCGAGGGGGCGCTTACGAGCCTTTCCTCGCTCTACGGCCAGAAATAGACGGAGGCGAAGAAGTCAAATGCTCTCCGACGCAGATCGCATTTTCACAAATCTCTACGGCCTCGGCGACCGTTCGCTCGCTGGCGCTCGCGCGCGCGGCCAGTGGGACGGCACCAAGGCGCTGCTCGCCAAGGGTCGCGACAAGATTATCGAGGAGGTGAAAGCCTCTGGCCTTCGCGGGCGTGGCGGCGCGGGCTTTTCGACGGGCCTCAAATGGTCCTTCATGCCGAAGGAAGTCGACCCCAAAAGGCCGCATTACCTTGTCATCAACGCCGACGAATCCGAGCCCGGCACGTGCAAAGACCGCGAAATCATGCGCAACGACCCGCATACGCTGGTCGAGGGCGCGCTGGTCGCGTCTTTCGCCATGGGCGCGCATGCCTGCTACATCTATGTGCGCGGCGAGTTCATCGCCGAGCGCATTGCGCTGCAGAAGGCCGTCGACGAAGCCTATGAGGCCAATCTCATCGGCAAGAACAATGTCCACGGCTATCCTTTCGACCTCTACGTGCATCACGGCGCCGGCGCCTATATCTGCGGCGAAGAGACGGCGCTGATCGAGAGCCTGGAGGGCAAGAAGGGGATGCCGCGGCTGAAGCCGCCGTTCCCGGCCAATGTCGGCCTCTACGGCTGCCCGACCACGGTAAACAATGTCGAATCCATCGCTGTCGTCCCGACGATTTTGCGTCGCGGCCCCGCCTGGTTCGCCGGCATCGGCAAGCCCAACAACACGGGCACCAAGCTCTTTTCGATCTCGGGCCACGTCAACCGCCCGTGCAATGTCGAAGAGGCCATGTCCATCTCCTTCCGCGAACTGATCGACACCCACTGCGGCGGCATTCGCGGCGGCTGGGACAATCTGCTTGCGGTCATTCCGGGCGGTTCATCGGTGCGCTGCGTTCCCGCGCATCAGATCATCGACTGCCCGATGGACTTCGACAGCCTCGTCAAGCTCGGCTCGGGCCTCGGCACGGCGGCGGTGATCGTGATGGACAAGTCCACCGACATCATCCGCGCCATCGCCCGCCTCTCTTATTTCTACAAGCACGAGAGCTGCGGCCAGTGCACGCCTTGCCGCGAGGGCACGGGCTGGATGTATCGCGTCGTGCAGCGCATGGTCGAAGGCCGCGCCCACAAAAAAGAGATCGACATGCTCTTCGACGTGTCGAAGCAGATCGAAGGCCACACCATTTGCGCGCTGGGCGATGCGGCGGCATGGCCGGTCCAGGGCCTCATCACCCATTTCCGCGAGACGATCGAAGAGCGCATCGATCGATATACGGCCAATCCGCACCCCGAGCCCATTCGCGAGGCGGCGGAGTAACCATGAGCAAGCGCGTTATGACTTCGGAGAGAGCGAAGTGACAAAGATTCTCGTCGATGGCGTCGAGGTGGACGTTCCGGGAGAGTTCACGCTTCTCCAGGCATGTGAGGAGGCGGGCGCCGAGGTGCCGCGCTTCTGCTATCATGAGCGTCTGTCCATCGCCGGCAATTGCCGCATGTGCCTCGTCGAGGTGAAGGGGGGCCCGCCGAAGCCGCAAGCCTCCTGCGCCATGTCGGTCAAGGATCTGCGTCCGGGCCCGAACGGCGCGCCGCCGGAGGTTTTCACCAAATCCCCCATGGTGAAGAAGGCGCGCGAAGGCGTGATGGAGTTTCTGCTCGTCAACCATCCGCTCGACTGCCCGATCTGCGATCAGGGCGGCGAATGCGATCTGCAGGACCAGGCGCTCGCCTTTGGCGGCGACTCCTCGCGCTTCTACGAAAACAAGCGCGCGGTCGAGGACAAATATATCGGCGTCCTCGTCAAGACAGAGATGAACCGCTGCATCCATTGCACGCGCTGCGTCCGCTTCACGGCGGAAGTCGCTGGCACCGGCGACATGGGCGCCATTGGCCGCGGCGAGGATATGGAGATCACCACCTATCTCGAAAGCGCGATGACTTCGGAGCTGCAGGGCAATGTCGCCGACCTTTGCCCGGTCGGCGCGCTGCTGCCCAAGCCGCAGAGCTTCCGCGCCCGTCCGTGGGAATATCAGAAGACCGAGACCACCGACGTCATGGACGCGCTGGGTTCGGCGATCCGCATCGACTCGCGCGGCCGCGAAGTCATCCGCATTCTCCCGCGGGTCAACGACGCCGTGAACGAGGAATGGATTTCTGACAAGACGCGCCAGATCGTCGACGGCCTGAAGACCCAGCGTCTCGATCGCCCCTATGTTCGCGAAAACGGCCGTCTGAGATCCGCTTCCTGGCAGGAAGCCTTCGAGCTGATCTCCGCCAAGCGCAAGGCCTCGGCGCCGGGCCGAACCGGCGCGATCGCGGGCGATCTCGCCGCTGTCGAGGAAATCTTCGCGCTGAGGCTGCTGATGCAACAGCTCGGCTCGCCGAACTTCGATTGCCGCCAGGACGGGGCGAAGCTCGACCCGAAGTTCGGGCGGGGTTCATATATCTTCAACTCGACGATCGCGGGCGTGGACAGGGCGGATGCTCTGCTGATCATCGGCTCCAACCCGCGCAAGGAGTCACCCGTTCTTAACGCGCGAATCCGCAAGCGCTGGCTCAAAGGCGATTTCAAGATTTCGCTCATCGGAGAGAAGGCGGAGCTCACCTACGACTACGACTATCTCGGCGCGGGCCCGGAGTCGCTTCTGCGATTCATTCAGGAAGGCAAGCCGGTCGGCAAGCTGCTGGTGATCGTGGGGCAGGGGGCGCTCGCTCGTCCCGACGGCGACGCCATTCTCACGCTTGCGGCGCAGGCCGCGCAGAGGCTCGGCGGCGTGGCGGAGGGGTGGAACGGATTCTCGATCCTGCATACGGCCGCCTCTCGCGTGGGCGCGCTCGATCTTGGTTTTACGCCGGCTCAGGGCGGCCTCGATGCGGCGCATATGGCCAAGGCGGGTGCGATGGACCTCCTGTTCTTGCTCGGCGCGGATGAGATCGCGATCGAGCCAGGCGCCTTCGTTGTCTATCTCGGTTCCCACGGCGATCGCGGCGCTCATCGCGCCGACGTCATTCTGCCGGGCGCCGCCTATACGGAAAAGTCGGGCCTTTATGTGAACACCGAAGGCCGCGTGCAGCTTGCCTCTCGTGTCGTTTTCCCGCCGGGCGACGCCCGCGAGGATTGGGCGATTCTTCGAGCGCTCTCTGGCGTCGTCGGCCATGCGCTGCCTTTTGACTCCCTTGCGCAACTGCGCAAGAAGCTTGTGGAGGTCCATCCGCACTTCGCGCGGATAGACCAGATCGAAGCCGGCAATCCAGCGGATGTCGGCAGGCTCGCCGGTCAGCCGGCGGTCGCGATGAAAGACCCTTTCGTCAATGCGATCGCCGATTTCTATCTCACCAATCCGATCGCGCGCGCCTCGGCCACGATGGCGGAATGTTCGGCGCTGGCGCAGGGCCGGCTGAAGCAAGCAGCGGAATAGGAGCAAGGGACGTGATCGACGGCTGGCTGCTGAACCTTCTCCTGATCATCCTGAAGAGCGTCGTTCTCACCGTCGCTCTGCTGATCTATCTCGCCTATGCGATCTATATCGATCGCAAGGTGTGGGCCGCCGTGCAGCTGCGCCGCGGTCCCAATGTCGTCGGACCCTGGGGCCTGCTCCAGAGCTTCGCCGACATGTTGAAATTCGTGCTCAAGGAGCCGGTGATCCCGGATACGGCGAACAAGGGCGTGTTTCTGCTCGCGCCCTTCGTGACCGCGATGCTGGCGGTCGCCGCCTGGGCGGTCATTCCGGTCGCCGACGGCTGGGCGGTCGGC
>DATBRF010000122.1:0-27427 GCA_036560425.1 Methylocystis sp.
CTATATGTTCAACGAACACTGGGGCGTGAACGTCGACGTCAAATATATCACCATGCAGCCCCGCGCCCATGCGTGGGGAACGGCCTTTGTGTCCGGAATTGGCACTCCCGCCAACCCGATCTTTGTGCCTGTGAATGTCGCGGTGAACATCAACCCGATCGTCGTCTCGGCGGGTCTCACCTATCGCTTCGGCGGCGACTGGGGTCTTCCGAAGATCCTGCCGTACTAATTCCGGCCGATCGCCCAAAGAAAAACCGGCCCTCGCGGGCCGGTTTTTTTTATTGAATGACCTTAGCGCAAGCTCCGAAAGTTGACAGAGTTTTTCGATCAGAGCTTACTCCAACCTACTGATCGCGATTTCTTATCGATCAAACGAATGCGTCCGCCGGAAAGCGCGCAAGTTATCTTCAGCGCACGAAATCCATCTATTTCCGCCGCTCATAGAGCTTCACTTGAACAGCTCGGGCCGGGGCTTGCCATTCCCCACGGGCCGATACCCAACGCGGATTTCAAAGCCGGGACAGCGCTGGTCCCGCCCTGGAATGCGCGCGTCGGAATGACCAGTCATATCATCCGTTCAACAGGCGGCAGATGGCGTCAAGCTGGTCGAGCGATTGATAACGGATGCGAACTTCGCCCCGCTCGCCCTGATTCTTGATATCGACCGACATGCCGAGCGCGTCGCCGAGCGTTTTTTCGAGCGCGCGCGTGTTGGTGTCCTTTTCCGGCCGCGGCTTCTTGTTGGCGGCTGCGTCGCCCCCTGAAGCGCTTGCCTGAGTCTGGCTCATCGCCTCGACCTCGCGGACCGTCAAGCCCTGTTCGACGATCTGGCGCGCCACCGCCTCAGGGTTCTCAACCGCCAGCAAGGCGCGGGCATGGCCTGCCGAAATCTTGCCATCCTGCACCAGCGCCTTGGCGGCTTCAGGCAGATTCAAGAGGCGCATTGTATTAGCGACATGAGAACGGCTTTTGCCGATGATCTTTGCAATATCGCTCTGTGAATAGTCGAATTCGGCGCCGAGCCGCTCATAGCCCTTCGCTTCTTCTATCGCGTTGAGGTCGGCGCGCTGGACGTTCTCGATGATCGCGAGTTCGAGCGCCTCCTTGTCGTCAGCCTCGTGGATCACGACGGGAACGTCGGCGAGCCCCACGACCTGCGCCGCCCGCCAGCGCCGCTCGCCGGCGATGATCTCATAGGCATCGGCGACGCCCGGAATGGCCCGCACGACGATGGGCTGAATAATGCCTTTTTCACGAATAGAATTCGCTAGATCGGCGAGATCCTCTTCGCGAAACAGGCTGCGAGGATTGCGGGGATTCGGACGCAAGAATTCGATAGGAACCTTGCGCTGCCCACGCGGGCGCTCAGTTGGCGCCTCATCCGAGGCGTCGCCCAAAAGGGCCGCCAGGCCACGACCCAGCCGCCGGCGCGGTTCTTCTGCCATTGGAACGCTCCCTAGCGCGCCTCCCGCTCGCATGGAATCATGCGAGCGATAGGAAATCGCGCCCAATCAGAAATCTGGAGCGCATTCTTATCGCAAAGTCTGTCAACTCTTGCGGAATGCGCTCGTGTCGGCGCATGAGGCTGCTGGAATTACGCGGCTCTCAACTGCTTTTCGCGCTGGATCACTTCCGAAGCGAGCTTGAGATAGGCCTGGCTGCCCGTGCATTTAAGATCGTAGAGCAACACCGGCTTACCATGCGAAGGCGCCTCCGACACGCGGACATTGCGCGGGATCATGGTCTCATAGACCTTGTCACCCATAAAGCGACGGACATCGGCCGCCACCTGGGTCGCGAGATTGTTGCGAGGGTCATACATTGTCAGCACAACGCCATGAATCGAAAGCTTCGGGTTCAGCGTCTTAGTCACCTGCTCGACGGTCGAGAGAAGCTGCGACAAACCTTCGAGCGCAAAGAATTCGCACTGCAACGGCACGACGACGGCGTCGGCGCTGGCGAGCGCATTGATCGTCAGCAGATTGAGCGAGGGCGGGCAGTCGACGAGGATGTAATCATAACTTTTGCCGCCCTCATGATGCTCAGCCGCCGCGAGCTCGGCCAATGCCCGCTTGAGGCGAAAGGCGCGGTCCTTATCTCCGGCGATTTCGAGCTCGACGCCGAGAAGGTCGAGGGTCGAGGGCGCGATTGAGAGGCGCGGCACGGCGGTCTGGACAATGGCATCCGCCAGACTCGACTCCCCGAGCAAAACATCATAGGTGGAGATCTTGCGGCTCTTGCGATCAACGCCGAGACCCGTGGACGCGTTGCCCTGCGGATCAAGGTCGATCACCAGCACTTCCTCGCCGACGGCCGCGAGCGCCGTGCCAAGGTTGATGGCCGTGGTTGTCTTGCCGACGCCGCCTTTTTGATTGGCGAGGACGAGCACCCGCTGGCCGCTATTGTCTCCGGACAAAATCTGCCTCTGACGGTGAGTGGACGACGATCAACCTGGCACGCTTATGCGTGCGGCTCTGAATTGTCTCGAAAGCGAAGTTACTGACACGCTCGGCCGTGGTCAATTCGACTCGCCATTCCTCGCCCTTCAAAAACACCGCTTTTGCACCTTTTTCCAAAGGTTCTCGCACCATTTCCACAAGCCTGTCCAAAGGCGCCAAAGCGCGGGCGCTCACGGCCTCGATTTCACTGGCCAGCGAGGGCAAGACCTTCTCGATCCGCTCGGCATGGATCTCGACAGGCGCGCCTGTTTCACGTGAAACAGCGCGAAGAAAGGCCGCCTTGCGCTGGTCGCTTTCGATCAGATGCACAGTCGCGCCTGCGCAGTGCTTCAGCAAGAGCGCTGACACCATCCCCGGAAATCCCGCCCCCGAACCAATATCCGCCCATCGGGTCGCCTCGGATGCAGCCTCTACCACCTGCGCGGAATCGGCGAAATGGCGCAACCAGATGTCACCCAACGTGCTGGGCGCTACGAGATTGATCCTTGCCTGCCAGCGCCGCAGCAAGTGCTCATAAATGGAAAGCTCCCCCTCTATCCTCCGTAGAGAAGGGCACAGCTCGAGTGCAGAAGCGCGCGCCTTGTCGCTCACGCCCGCCGCGCCCGCGCCGCAAGAAGAGTCAGTGCCGAAGGCGTCATACCGTCGATGCGTTGCGCTTGCCCCAAGGTGCGTGGTCTTAAAAAAGCGAGCTTGCCGCGCAACTCTGCGGAGAGACCAGAGATAGAGTCATAATCCAGCGACTCCGGCAGGACGAGCTCCTCGTCGCGCCTGAAGGCGTCGATGTCCGCCTGCTGACGATCCAAATAGACCGAATAATGCGCATCGGTCTCAATCCGCTCCGCCGTCGTCGGATCGATCTCTCCCAGCTCCGGCCAAATCTCAGCGAGGCGGGCGACCGAGACCGAAGGAAGGGCAAGTAGCGCAAACCCGCTTCTGCGCTGTCCGTCCTGGTTCACGGGAAGGCCTTGCTTCAAGGCCGCGGCCGAGGTCAGGGAAACGCCTTCCAGCAGGGCGCGGGCGCGGCCGAGCTTCTCTGCTCGCATCTCGAAGACCGCCGCCCGTTCGGCGCCAATACAGCCGATTCCGACCCCTCTTGGCGTCAAGCGTTCGTCGGCATTGTCGGCGCGAAGCGAGAGGCGATATTCGGCCCGCGAGGTGAACATACGATACGGCTCGCTCACGCCGCGGGTAACGAGATCGTCGATCATGACGCCCAAATACGCCTCGGCGCGATCAAAAATGACGGGGCTCTTTCCGGCGGCCAGGCGCGCGGCATTGAGCCCCGCGAGCAGGCCCTGAGCCGCCGCCTCCTCATAACCTGTCGTGCCATTAATCTGCCCGGCCAGAAACAGGCCTCTGAGCCGTTTCGTTTCCAGGCTCGGCAGCAATTCCCGCGGATCGACATAGTCATACTCGATGGCGTAGCCGGGCCGCAGAATGCGCGCCTGCTCCAGCCCCGGTATGGAACGGATGAAGGCCTCTTGAGTCGCGAGGGGGAGGGAGGTCGATATGCCGTTCGGATAAACCGTGTCGTCGTCCAGCCCCTCGGGCTCCAAAAAAATCTGGTGCCCGTCGCGATCACCGAAACGGGTGACCTTGTCTTCGATAGATGGGCAATAGCGCGGGCCCGGGCCTGAGATGGCGCCAGTCTTTAGCGGCGAGCGATGCAGATCGGCGCGAATAATGTCATGCGATCGCGCAGTGGTGCGGGTAATGGCGCAGGGGATCTGGGGATTTTCGATCCGCGCCGTGAGCGTCGAAAAGGGCTCGGGCGTCTCGTCGCCAAACTGCTTCTCCAGACCCTCCCAGCAAATCGTCTTCCCGTCGAGGCGGGGCGGCGTGCCTGTTTTCAGGCGGCTAACCGAAAAGCCGGAAGCGCGTAGGCGACGCGAAAGACCCAGCGCCGGCGGATCGCCCATACGGCCGGCCGGGGTGCGCTCCTCGCCGATATGGATGACGCCCCCAAGAAATGTTCCGGTCGTGATCACCACGGCGCCCGCGCGAATTTCCTCACCGCTGGCGGTCAAAACGCCCTGGACACGATCGTCTTCGACCAGCAAATCCTCGATCGAGGCCTCAATGACCGACAGACCTTCGACCGCCTCAATCGCGCTTAGCATAGCGCTGCGATAAAGCTTCCGATCGGCTTGAGCGCGCGGGCCCCGCACAGCCGGGCCCTTGGAACGGTTGAGCATGCGGAACTGGATTCCGCCCTTATCGGCGACGCGTCCCATGAGGCCGTCGAGCGCGTCGATTTCGCGCACCAGCTGCCCCTTGCCGAGTCCGCCGATCGCGGGATTGCAAGACATGGCGCCGATTGTCGCGCGGGAATGAGTAATGAGCGCCGTCTTCGCCCCCAGACGCGCCGCAGAGGCGGCAGCCTCACAACCGGCATGCCCGCCGCCAATCACCACAATATCGAAATGTGTCATCTCTCCTACAAGCTTCTTCCTTTGAAGCCCCTCTCTGTTTCACGTGAAACAGGCTGCCTATTTGCCGATGCAAAAGCGCGAAAACACTGCGTCGAGAACGTCCTCGACGTCCACCGCGCCAACGATCCGCCCCAAAGCACGCGCGGCCGAACGTAAGTCCTCCGCTATAAATTCCAAGTCCTTTCCCTCCGCAAGAGCGGAGTCTACGCCCGTCGCTGCGACGATTATCGCCGATCGATGGCGCTCCCGAATGAGAAGAGCCGAAGCGCCGTCTCCAAGCCGGGCTTTCGCGAATTCTCCAACCTCTTTCAGCAGCGCGTCAATTCCCGCGCCGCTCTTTGCGCAAACGCCGAGCCAGCCCTGAGGCGCCGGCGCAAGGTCGATTTTCGTCGCCACTTTCAGCGTCAAACCCTCCGCCGTCGCGCGGCGATCCGGCGCTTTCCCCTCGGGTGAGAGCCAGAGGATCAGGTCAGCCGTTCGAACGCGCTCGACCACCCGATCGACGCCGATCCGCTCGATTTCGTCCGCTGCTTCCCGCAGGCCCGCCGTATCCACGAATGTGACCGGCAAGCCCATGAGATCGAGATGCGCCTCGATCATATCGCGCGTCGTGCCGGGAGTAGGCGAGACGATCGCGAGGTCTCTTCGCGCAATAGAGTTGAGGAGGGTTGATTTTCCGGCGTTCGGGGCGCCCAGGATCATGACGAGGAAACCCTCCCGCATGCGCTCCGATGCCGGAGTCTCCTCGAGAGTGGCGCGCATTTCCCGAAGTGCGGGTTGCAGCAAGAGGCGCAATCGGGCGCGGTCGAAAGTCTCGACATCCGCCTCATCGCTAAAGTCCAGCTCCGCCTCGACAAGCGCCAGGGCCTCGATCAAAACAGTGCGCCACCGCTCGACTTCACGCCGTAGCGCGCCCCCCGCAACGCGCAGGGCTTGCCGCCGTTGGGCCTCGGTCTGCGCATCGACGAGATCGGCCAGCGCCTCGGCCTGGGAGAGATCGAGCTTGCCATTGGCGAATCCGCGCCGCGCGAACTCGCCGGGATCGGCCATGCGCAACCCGGGACGGCGGGAAAGCGCCGCCAATATGCCGTCGACCACCGCTCGGCCGCCATGGATATGGAACTCGGCGTAATCTTCGCCCGTCGCGGAATGAGGGCCGGGGAAAAACAACGCCAGCCCTTGGTCGAGTATCTCGGCGTTTTCTGGATCTCGCAAGGATGCGAAGCGGGCGAGGCGGGGTGAGGGGACGGCGCCTGCAAATTGCCTCAAGGTCTCCCGAACCTTCGGACCAGAAAGCCGAACAACCGCGATCGCCGCGCGGCCGGCGCCAGTGCCAAGGGCGAATATCGTGTCCATAGTCAGCCTTGCGAAGTCGCGCACGACGTCTCGTACAACCTTTTCGGTCGTTCTTCCGTCGATGAGAGCCGCCGCCGATGAAAAAAAACAGCCCGACGCCAAATCGGCGCCGGGCCCATGATCACTCGTTGAAACCGAGCGCTCTCACGTATTCATCGAATCGAAGAAGTTCTGGTTGCTCTTCGTTTCGCGCAACTTGCCGAGAAGGAATTCGATCGCGTCGACCGTGCCCATCGGGTTGAGGATGCGGCGCAAGACATACATTTTCTTGAGAATGTCCGTGGCGACCAGCAAATCCTCCTTGCGGGTGCCGGAGCGGGTGATGTCAATCGCCGGGAAGACACGCTTGTCCGAAACCTTGCGGTCGAGAATGATCTCGCTGTTGCCGGTGCCCTTGAACTCCTCGAAGATGACTTCGTCCATGCGCGAGCCGGTGTCGATCAGCGCCGTCGCGATAATGGTCAGCGAGCCGCCTTCCTCGATATTGCGCGCGGCGCCGAAAAAGCGCTTGGGCCGCTGCAGGGCGTTGGCGTCCACGCCACCCGTGAGCACCTTGCCCGACGACGGCACGACCGTATTGTAAGCGCGGCCGAGACGCGTAATCGAGTCGAGCAGGATCACCACATCGCGGCGGTGCTCGACGAGGCGCTTGGCCTTTTCGATCACCATTTCGGCGACCTGAACGTGACGCACGGCCGGCTCGTCGAAGGTCGAGGACACGACCTCGCCCCGCACCGAACGCTGCATGTCGGTCACCTCCTCCGGGCGCTCGTCGATGAGCAGCACGATGAGGTAGCACTCGGGATGATTGGTCGTGATCGACTGCGCAATATTCTGCAGAAGAACGGTCTTGCCGGTGCGGGGCGGAGCGACGACCAGGGCGCGCTGACCCTTGCCGATCGGCGCCACGAGATCGATGACTCGGGCCGAAAGATCCTTTTTCGTTGGGTCATCGATTTCGAGCTTCAGACGCTCGTCCGGGTAGAGCGGCGTGAGATTGTCGAAGGGCACCTTGTGGCGCACCTTCTCCGGATCCTCGAAATTAATCGTATTAACCTTCAGAAGGGCGAAGTAGCGTTCGCCTTCCTTCGGGCTGCGAATCATGCCCTCAACCGTATCACCGGTGCGCAAGCCGAATTTACGGATCTGCGAGGGCGACACATAGATGTCATCAGGCCCCGCCAGATAGTTGGCGTCGGGGGAGCGCAGAAAGCCAAATCCATCCTGCAGAACCTCGACGACGCCCTCGCCGACGATTTCGACATCGCGGGTGGCGAATTGTTTCAGGATGGCGAAGAGCAATTCCTGCTTGCGCAGCAGAGAGGCGTTCTCGACTTCGTGCTCCTCGGCGAAAGCAAGAAGCTCGGCGGCGGACTTAGATTTCAAGTCCGTAAGTTTGATTTCCCGCATGTGGGCCTTCGAAAGGACAAGCGTTCAGGAGAGCGGGCAGGGTGTGGGAAGGAGGTTCCCGAGCGCCGGAGGAAAGTCGGCGGTCGTCTTTAGGACTATCTGCCTGAGGTAAGGCCTCTTTCATAAATCCTTTTTGAAACGGATGCAAGAGCGCTCAGAATGGCTTCACAATGACCATGATGACGATCCCGATCATGAGCAGGGTCGGCAGCTCGTTGATCATCCGGAAGTAGCGGGATGGATGGGCATTCGCGTCCTCGGCGAAACCGCGCAATAAAGCGCCATCATGAACATGTGTGGCGGTGAGCAACACGACGAGCGCTGCTTTCACGTGAAACCAGGGCTGCTGAAGCGCCCCCCCGTCCACGGCCATGAAGAGCCCGGTCAGCCAGGCGACGACCATCGCCGGCGTCATGATGAAGCGATAGAGCCTGCGCTCCATGATCTTGAAAGTTTCTGACTGCGGGCCCGGCGCGGCGTCGGCGTGATAGACGAAGAGCCGCGGCAAATAGAGCAGCCCCGCCATCCACGAGATGATGGCGATGACATGCAAGGCTTTGATCCACAGATACATCAACCGCTCCCAGCCCACAGCCTCGCCTGCGGGAACGCCCCTAGCTTCGCCGAACCCGCTCGACCAGCCGCTCCACATTCTCGATCGGCGTTTGCGGCAGAATGCCGTGGCCGAGATTGAAGATATGCGGACGATCACGGAAAGCCTCGATGACGGCGTCGATTTCCCGATCCAGCGCCGGCCCGGCGGCGAGAAGCGCCAACGGGTCCAGATTGCCCTGAAGGCAGACATTCGGAGCTGTCTCGGCCACAGCCCATTTTGGGTCTAGCGCCGTATCGAGGCCATATCCGTCGGCATTCAGCCGTCTCACGAGGCCTGGGAGCTGGGCGTCGGCGCCACGCACGAAGGCAATTACCGGCGTCTCGGGGCGCTTTTCCTTCAACATGGCCACCATCCGGGCGATGGGCCGCGCGCACCACATCTCGAATTCATTGGCGGGGAGAACCCCCGCCCAGGAATCGAAAATCTGCACGGCCTCCACCCCCGCCTCGATCTGGCGAAGCAGATATTCCACCGACGCGTCGACAAGCCGATCGATAAGCTGCTGGAACGCCTCGCGATGGCGATAGGCAAAAAGCCGCGCCGGCGCCTGATCGGGCGTGCCCTTGCCAGCGATCATATAGCTCGCCACTGTCCAGGGCGCGCCGCAAAATCCGATAAAGGCGACATCGGAAGGAAGCGCGGATCTCACCCGGTCGATCGTCTCGAAAACGGGAGCGAGCTTCTCGACATCGAATGCGCCCAGGCGCGTTACATGTTCTGGCGTCTCGATCGGATCGAGCCGTGGGCCTTCGCCTGTTTCGAAAGATACGCTCTGGCCCATGGCGTCGGGCACGACGAGAATGTCGGAAAAGAGGATCGCCGCGTCGAAATGGAAGCGGCGGATCGGCTGTAGCGTCACTTCCGCCGCCATCGCCGGCGTGTAGCAAAAGTCGAGGAAGCTTTTCGCTTTAGCGCGCAGCTCGCGATATTCAGGCAGATAACGACCCGCCTGTCGCATCAGCCATAGTGGCGGAATCTTTTCGGCCTTGCCGCGCAAGGCCGAGATGAGGCGCTTTTCGTCCGACAATGATCGTTCCCCGCTTCGCGCTATCCAGATGACTGTGACGTAGCGCGAAAGGCAATAAATTAAAATTCAATTTAGAAATGGAATGATTTACTTTTTATTAACCAATGTGACCCAAAGGTTAATTTTCGTTAACGATTTGCCCACAGGCTTGGCGGCGTCTGGATGGAATCGAGCCGTTCCCGCCGAAAAACGTGAATTTCCAGAACAGCATTTAATCCCATGCGCTTAGGTTGTGGCTTCCTTGTGGAGAACGCTGGGCGCGAATGTTTATGAGTCTTGAGTTGCGGATTCACCGCCAAAAGGGAGACAGGGAGAAGCCTGTTGATGAATCCCGGGGGATATGCCCGGCTGTCGACAGGGGCGCCTTTGGAGCGGCATAATTATCCCCGCTTTTCTGGATTCCCCCGCCAGCCTGTGGATGCCCGACGCGTGAGTGAAGCCGCTTCCTTTCCCTTCTGGCGCGCCGACGCGCCATTGATTCTCGCCTCGAAAAGCGCGGGCCGGCGGCAGGTCCTCGCCCAGGCCGGCGTGCCCTTCGAAAGCCGCCCGGCCAATTTGGATGAACGCGCCATCGAAGCAGCGCTCGGGCGGGTGGGAGCCGACGCCATCGCGCGCGCGCTGGCGCTGGCCAAGGCGAGCGCCATTTCAGCGGCGGCGCCGGGACGACTGGTGCTCGGTGCGGATCAGGTCGCGAGCTGCGCCGACCGGATTTTTGGCAAGCCGCAAGATAGGGAGAAGGCCATCGAGCTGCTCCGCTTTCTGTCCGGGCGCCGTCACCGCCTGCATTCGGCGATCGCGCTCCTGCGGGACGGCGCCGTGGTCTTCGAGACCGTCGCCCACGCCGATCTGACCATGCGGCCGTTGAGCGAGGCCTTCATCGCCGAATATCTCGACGCCATGGGCGAGGCCGCCCTCACAAGCGCTGGGACCTATCAGGTCGAAGGGCTCGGCGCGCATCTTTTTTCCGAGATTTCGGGCGATCACTGGACGATCATGGGCATGCCGATCCTGCCGCTGCTCGACGCCTTGCGCCGTTTCGGCGCGCTCGCATCCTGAGGCGCCATATGCTTCGCGTCGGTCTCACTGGCTCCATCGGCATGGGCAAATCGACGACCGCCGGGATGTTCCGCGAGGCGGGCGCTCCTGTGCTCGATTCCGATCAGATCGTCCATGACCTCTATAGCGGCGCCGCCGCCGCGCCGATCGAAAAGGAATTTCCCGGCGTGACGGCCGACGGCGTGGTTGATCGGGCGCGGCTCGCCGAGCGAGTGCTTCGTGAGCCCGAAGCACTGAAACGGCTCGAGAAGATCGTCCATCCGCTGGTGTGGGCGGCGCGCGACGCTTTTTTGAAGGAACAGGAAGAGAAAGGGGCGCCGATCGTCGTCTACGACGTGCCGCTCCTTTTCGAGACCGGCGCCGATAAGACCGTCGACGTCGTCGTCGTGGTGTCCGCGCCGGAAGATGTGCAAAAAGCCCGGGTGCTGGCGCGGCCGGGCATGACGGAAGAGAAATTCGCCGCCATTCTCGCTAAACAGGTCCCGGACGCAGAAAAGCGCGCCCGCGCCGATTTTGTCGTGCACACGAACAAAGGGCTGGAGGCGGCGCGGGAAGAGGTGCGGACGATTCTCGATGAGCTCGAAAAAAGAGCGCGATGCGAGAGAGGCGGGCGGCGGACCACCTGAGAGCGGCTAACAAAGGGTCGTCGACGCTTTCGATGGGTTCCAGCTTTGTCTGGAGTTTCTTGTGTGGTGTGGCGGTCTTGTCCTGAACCTGTTCCGCTGGTTCTTCGGATTGTGACGGTCGCCGCTCAATTGAGAGACGATCAACGATGCGCGAAATTGTCTTCGACACTGAAACGACCGGCCTCGATCCGGCCAGGGGCGATCGCGTCGTCGAGATCGGCGCCGTCGAGATTTTGAACCTCATTCCCACGGGTCGAGTCTTTCACGTCTATATCGATCCAGAGCGCGACATGCCCGAGGAAGCCTTCCGTGTGCATGGCCTTTCTCGTGAATTTCTTGCCCAGCATAAAAAGTTTGCCGAGATCGTCGCGGGGTTCCTCGATTTCATCGAGGACTCGCCGATGGTGGCGCATAACGCCGAATTCGACGTGCGTTTTCTGAACGCTGAATTTGCGCTGCGGAAACTGCCGCCTCTCGCGCCGGCGCGCATCGTCGACACACTCGCCATGGCGCGCCGGCTGCATCCGGGCAGCCCCGCTTCGCTCGACGCGCTTTGTCAGCGCTATGGCGTCGATCTCTCGCGCCGCGACAAACACGGGGCGCTTCTCGACGCGGGGCTGCTAGCGGAAGTCTATGCGGAGCTTAGGGGCGGACGGCAGGCGGCGCTGTCGCTGGCGATGGTGAGCCAGAGGCGCCAGACCCACACCGGCGATTTGCTGCGCGCCCGCCCAGCGCCTCTGTCGGGCCGTCTGACCGCCCAGGAAGAAGAAGCGCATCTCGCATTTGTCGCGAGCATGAAATCGCCCATCTGGGAAAAATTTCTTCCCCAGAAACAAGAAGGCGGAGAGCAATCGCCCTCCGCCGCTTGATTTCGATAAATTTGAATGCGCCTCAGGCGTTCGCCGACGGCTGCTGGGCGCCGGCTTCAGCCGCTTTCTGCTGATAAAGCGCCACGAAATCGATCGGATCGATGTAGAGCGGCGGGAACCCGCCGTCGCGGGTGGCGTCGGCCACGATCTGACGGACGAAGGGGAAGAGCAGACGCGGGCATTCGATCATCACGATCGGATGGACCTGTTCCTGCGGAATGTTGACGAGGCGGAAGACCCCGCCATATTCGAGCTCGAGCTTGAAGAGAAGGTTGGCGCCCTCGCCGGCCGAGGCCTCCAGCGCCAGCGACACTTCGAAATCGGTCGGCGCCAGCTGCTTGGCGTTGACATTGACCTGGATGGAAATGTTCGGCGCTTTTTGCTGCGGCCCGAGAGAATTCGGGGCGTTGGGATTCTCGAAGGAGAAATCCTTAAGATATTGGACCAGCGCATTGAGAGCTGGAGCGCCGCCCTGCGAGCCAGCGCCGTTTCCATTCGTATCGGTCATATGCGATTCTCCAGCCGTGCCGCCGAGTGGCGGGGAGTTCCGCCCGCCTAACACGTCTCCCCGCGCGGAACAAGGTTGGCGCGCTTACAGCTCGCACGGAATCATGCGAGCAAGAAGAAATCCTGTTGAAACAATAATTTGGAGCGCATTCTGAAATCGCGGAAGCCTGTCAGCTTTTGCGGAATGCGCTTTAGGAGGTGAGCCTTCACCGCGTCGGCGTCGGCGTCCCACTGCGATAGTCGTAGAAGCCGCGCTGGGTCTTCTTGCCGAGCCAGCCGGCCTCGACATATTTCACGAGCAGCGGGCAGGGCCGATATTTGGTGTCGGCGAGCCCCTCATGCAGCACCTGCATTACCGAGAGGCATGTATCCAAGCCAATGAAATCGGCAAGCTGCAGCGGTCCCATTGGATGATTGGCGCCAAGCCGCATGGCGGTGTCGATCGCCTCGACCGAGCCAACGCCCTCATAGAGCGTGTAGACCGCCTCGTTGATCATCGGCAGCAGGATGCGGTTGACGATGAAGGCCGGGAAATCCTCGGCGACGGTGACGGTCTTGCCAAGCTTCGCGCAGAAGCCTTTGGCCTCCTCGAACGTGGCGTCGTCCGTGGCGATGCCGCGGATCAGCTCGACGAGCTGCATGCGCGGCACGGGGTTCATGAAATGAATGCCGATGAAGCGCTCCGGCCGGCCAGTGATCGAGGCGAGCCGCGTGATGGAGATCGACGAGGTGTTGGAGGCGATGATCCCGTCCGCCTTCACCACCGCCGCGACGTCGCTGAGAATCTTGCGCTTGACCTCTTCGTTCTCGGTCGCGGCCTCGATGACGATGTCGCAATCGCCGAAATCCTGCATGGCGGGCGCCGCGGAAATATGGGGCATGGCCTTGTCGGCGGCTTCGGCGGACAGAAAGCCGCGCTCGACCGACTTTTTCAGCTGCGCGCCGATATCCTTGATTCCGTTTTCGATGCGCTCGGCGGTGACGTCGTTGAGCGCGACGTCGAAGCCCGAGAGCGCACAGACATGCGCGATGCCTTTGCCCATCTGGCCCGCGCCGATCACGCCAACTTTGCGAATTTCGAAGCTCATAGTTCGAACACCTAGCGAGAGGACCACCTTCAAAGGGCGGGACGGCTGCGATGCAATGCGGCCACGTTGCACTGCAATATAACGCGCGAAGGGGACGAAAGAAAACCGGTAAGCTTCAAAATGTCATGTTTCCGCTCCCCGCCCGCTGCTCGCGGCGACGGGGAGCGGTTGTTCGTTACTTGCCGAGCTTGGCGAGCTCCGCGTCGAGCTCAGGGATCGCCTGAAAGAGATCCGCGACGAGGCCGTAGTCGGCGACCTGGAAGATCGGAGCCTCTTCATCCTTGTTGATGGCGACGATGATCTTGGAATCCTTCATGCCGGCAAGATGCTGGATCGCGCCGGAAATGCCAACCGCAACATAAAGCTCAGGCGCGACGGCCTTGCCGGTTTGACCGACCTGCAAGTCATTGGGCGCGTAACCCGCGTCGACTGCCGCGCGCGAGGCGCCGATGGCGGCGTTAAGCTTGGTCGCGACCGGGTCCAGCACCTTCTGGAAATTTTCCGCGGAGCCCAGCGCGCGGCCGCCCGAGATAATGATGCGGGCGGAGGTCAATTCGGGACGCTCGGACTTGGCGAGCTCCTCGCTCTTGAAGGAAGAAACGCCCGGATTGGCGGCGGCGCCGATCGTCTCGACCGGAGCGGAGCCGCCCTCCGGCGCGGCCGCGAAGGCCGTGGTGCGGACGGTGATGACCTTCTTGGCGTCCTTGGCGCGCACCGTCTGCACGGCGTTGCCGGCGTAGATGGGGCGCTCGAATGTGTCCGGCGCGACGACCTTGATGATGTCGGAGACCTGGGCGACGTCGAGCAGCGCCGCGACGCGCGGCAACACATTCTTGGTCGCGCTGGTCGAGGGGGCGATGATCGCGTCATAGGAAGGCGCGAGCGACAGGATCAGCGCCGTGACCGGCTCCGCGAGCATATGATCAAGCGAAGCGTCGTCGGCGTAGAGCGCCTTCTCGACGCCCGCGAGCTTGGCGGCTTGGTCGGCCGCGCCTTTCAAGCCCGAGCCGACGACAAGGATATGGACGGGGCCGCCGATCTGCGAAGCGGCGGTCAGCGCCTTTGCTGTCGCGGGCGCAAGCGCTCCATTGGCGGTTTCGGCGAGAAGCAGAATGGCCATGTCAGAGAACTCCCGCTTCCTTGAGCTTCGAGACGAGTTCGGCGACCGAGCCGACCTTCACCCCCGCTTTGCGGGTGGCGGGTTCGGCCGTCTTGAGGACTTCGAGGCGTGGCGCGATGTCGACGCCATAATCGGCGGGCGCCTTCACGGCGACCTCCTTCTTCTTCGCCTTGATGATGTTCGGCAGGCTCGCATAGCGCGGCTCGTTCAACCGCAGATCGGTCGTGACCACCGCCGGGAGCTTGAGGCTCACCGTCTGCAGCCCGCCGTCGATCTCTCGGGTGACGTCGACGGAGCCGTCCGTCATATCGACCTTGGAGGCGAAAGTGCCCTGGCCCCAGCCCAGGAGCGCAGCGAGCATCTGACCCGTCTGGTTGCTATCGTCGTCGATCGCCTGCTTGCCGAGGATGATCAGGCCCGGCTGCTCCTCCGCCGCGATCTTGGCGAGAATTTTAGCGACGGCGAGCGGCTCGACCGTCTCGTCGGTCTTGACCAGAATGCCGCGGTCGGCCCCCATGGCGAGGCCGGTGCGCAGCGTCTCGTCGGCCTTGGCCGGGCCGATGGAGACGACGACGACTTCCGTCGCCTTGCCGGCTTCTTTCAGGCGCAGCGCCTCTTCGACGGCGATTTCGTCGAAGGGGTTCATCGACATTTTGACGTTGGCGAGATCGACGCCGGAGCCGTCTGGCTTGACCCGGATTTTAACGTTGTAGTCGACGACCCGCTTGACGGGCACGAGAATTTTCATCGCGCGACCTCTGGAGATGAAGGGCGGACGCGGCGCGTCCCGCTGGAAAACTGTGGCGGTCTGGTAACGGGGGCGCGCGCGCAAGTCAAACGGGGAGGTCAAGCCCCTTTTTAAAGCCCTCGCCCCATCAACCTTCCGAGCCCGTCTGCTCCGGGGGGAGGGACTCTTGCGCGGGCGCAGCCTTGGGCGGTCCATAGGGACCGCGATCGAAAAGCTTATGGCTGCGCCGCTTGAAGATTGGCGTGAGGATGAGCCCCGCGGCGATGCCGCCGACATGCGCCATCCAGGCGACATGGCTTTCGCCGCCGCCCCAGCTGGCGTTGAGCAGCTGCATCGCGATCCAGGCGCCGATGAAGAGAACGCCTGTTGCGTGAAAGGAGAAAAGCGGCGGCTTCAATCCGAAAAGCGGCCGCAAGGGCGAACGGGATTTTTCCGCGAGCGTAATGAGCCAGAAGGGCAGCATCACGAAGGTGAGCGGGGGGAAGAAACCCGTGACCGTCGCGCGCGGGTAGAGCAGCAAGAAAGCCGCGCAAACGCCGGAAATCGCCCCCGAGGCGCCGACGAGAGGCGTGATCGAATGCGGCGTCGCATAGACATAGAAGACGCCCGCCATGACGCCGCAGCAAAGGTAGAACAAAAGATAATGCAGCGAGCCCATCGCGTCTTCGACATTGTCGCCGAATACGTAAAGAAACAACATGTTGCTCGCGATATGCAGCAGCGAGGAATGAAAGAAGAGCGAGGTGACCAGAGTCGCCGGCGCGGGGGGGCCGACGATCCAGTCAGCGAGATTTGCCTCCCCGAAGAGGACGCGCGGGATAATGGCGAAGCCGCGCATGATGGTTAACGGATCGCCCAAAATCTCGCTATAGACGACGAGAAAGATCACAACGTTTATGAAGATCAGCGCGTGATTGGCGATGGGCCGCTCGAGGCGGCGCAGCGGCGCGTCGTCGTAAAGCGGCATCACCATCGCAAGAACCTCATTGGCTGGAACAGGCAATCCCTAACATAAGCGCGCCTGCGCTTCTGTCACGCCCGTTGCGGGCGCGGCCGCAGCCAGGCGATGGCCTGCGAGCGCAGGCCGGCGATGTCGAAGGCGGCGACCATCAGGCCATAAATGGCGCCGCCGGCGAAAACCTGGAGCAGGAGCGTCATGAGCCCCGGCGTCATTGCGCGCATGGGCGACAGCGCGACGAACATCACGCCCGTGGCGACGATGGCGGCGAAAAGGTCCCAGAAGGACGGCCAGACCGGCTGCGCCCTCAGCGCGAAAAAGATGGTCGCGGCCAGCGCGGCAAGATAGCCCCCGGCCTGAGCGATCGCGAGATGGGAGGCGTCCTTGCCCCAGTGCAGGACAAAAAGCAAAACAAGGGAGGCGACGGCGGCGGCGAAAGCCGCAAGAATCAGGGGCGCGGTGCGCTTGCTGATCTGGAAGACGGGGTTCAGCCCGAAATTGATCATCCCCATGGCGAAAAGACCGGGCATGAGCAGCCCGAGGTAATGGCCGAACGGCCCGCGAAACTCGGTCGGAACAACGAGGGTCTCGACCGAGGGCAAGACGAGCCACAGCCCGGCGCAGGCCGGCAGCAGAAAGGTGAACACGACGCTCATATTATGGGCGACCTGCTGGCGCGCGCGGGCCTCGCCATGTTCCTCGTGCGCCGCGACCGCAATCTGGAACAAAAGAACGTCCAGCGCCGAGCCGAAGGCCATGATCGCGCGCATGCCGAGATCATAAGCAAGGGCGAACTGGCCCGTCTCGGCGAAGTCGTAGACGCTCGCAACGATCGAACGCGCGGCGAGCGGCATGGCCTGGTAGAGAAGATGAGCGGAGACGATGGGCGCGCTGTAGGCGATGAGAAGCCTCGCCGTTTCAGGCTGGGCGGCGCGACAGCGCACGCCGGGATCGCGCAGGGATTCGCGCACCAGGAGCACCGAGCCCAAGAGGCTCGCGACGCCGCCTGCGAGCGCGACGCCAGCGGAGCGGAACACGAAGGCGCCGCCGCCGATCAGCAGGAAGGCGAGGATATTTTTGACGAAGACCAGCCTTCCATAGGCGCCGTCTTCGAAACGGGCGCGGGCGAGAGCGGTCGAATAATCGAACAGGCCATTGGCCGTCGCGGTGAGCAGCGCAAGCAGGATCAGCTCGCTCTCGAAGTCGAGCTCGGGCCCGACAAGCGAATAGAGCAGGGTGCTCGAGGCCAGAAAGACGCTCGCCACGACGAAGGAGGCTCCGAGCGTGGACCGGATGACGGGGTCGTTCTCGCGCGTGCGCTGGGAGTAAAAGCGCGTCGCCGAAAGCCGGAGCCAATCATAGAGCGCCGTTTGCACGACGACCGCGATGGAGAAAGCAAGGGCGAAGCGGCCGTATTCCTCGGGGCCGAGGAATTTCGCGACGAGGAGGCCGATGACGAAATTGGTGGCGGTGTTGGCGAGGAAGGCGAGGAGGACTTTCAATGAAAGATGCCCCCTTGGCCAAAACCCGCGCGGATGCCCGTCGATCCCAAATCCCCCCCCTTTACGGGGAGGGTCGCCCCACCGTAGGGCGCCCACCTGACGCCCGTCTGTCCGATGGGCTTTGGTGGGGCCGGGCGGGGTAAGGCCCAGCCAACGTGATCGCGGCGCGGACCCCACCCGGCGGTCTTCCACCGCCGGCCTCCCCGTAAAGGGGAGGCAGCCGCCAATCGGGTGGGGTTGCTGTTCGCCCTCGCTTCCATTTCTTCGCTTACGCGCTCCAGCGCCCGAGCGCCTTCAGCTCCTTGAGCGCCTGCGCGTCGCGGGGCGTCACGTCGGGATATTCCGGTTCCGCCGTGGCGGGATCGAAATATTTCCACGAACGCGCGCATTTGATCCCGCTCGCACGGCTCGGTACGACGGCGACGCCTTTCACCTCGGGCAGGCGGAAGGCCTCGGCTGGTCCCTCGCCGGTTTCGATCGCAATATCCGAGACGATGCAGACTTCCGCGAAATCGACGCCGTCCAGCTCCGCGCGCAGCTTGCCGTCAGCGACGTATACCGCCGGCGCGGCTTCGAGCGAGGAGCCGATGCGCTTTTGCGCGCGTTCGATTTCGAGCGCGCCCGTCACCACCGAGCGAATGGCGCGCACGCCTTCCCATTTCCTCGCCAGCGCCTCGTCGCGCCAATGGGACGGAATGTCGGGAAAGTCTTCGAGATGGACCGAGACGGCGTCGGGATAGCGCGCGACCCAGGCCTCCTCCGCCGTGAAGACGAGGATCGGCGCGAGCCATGTCGTCACGCAGCGGAAAATGCGTTCGATCACGGCGAGCGACGCCTTGCGCTTCACACTCGACGGCGGCTCGCAATAGAGCGCGTCCTTGCGAATGTCGAAATAGAAGGCCGAGAGGTCGCTCGTCATGAAAGGGGTGAGCAGGGCGACGACGCGCTTATAGTCATAAGCCGCATAGGCCGAACGGATTTGCGCGTCCATCTCGACGAGACGATGCAGCATGAGCCGCTCGAGCTCGCTTGCATGTTCCAGCGCTTCGTCGTCGTCCGAACCGTAATGCGCGAGCGCCCCGATCATCCAGCGCAGGGTGTTGCGCAATTTGCGATAGAGATCGACGAAGGTTTTCAAAATCTCGGGCCCGACGCGCAAATCGTCGGCGTAATCGGAGGCCGCGACCCACAGGCGCAGAATGTCGGCCCCAGAATCCGCGATCACCTTTTGCGGCGCGACGACATTGCCGAGCGACTTCGACATTTTGCGCCCCTTCTCGTCGAGCACGAAGCCATGCGTCAGCACGGCGTCGTAAGGCGCGCGGCCGCGCGTGCCGCAGCTTTCGAGAAGGGAGGAATGAAACCAGCCGCGATGCTGGTCGGAGCCTTCGAGATACATGATCTCGTCGCCGCCGCCATCGCGCTTGCGGTGAATCCCTGCGAGGGCGGGAAAGTTCTTCGGGTCGTCGAGCACGAAGGCGTGCGTCGAACCCGAATCGAACCAGACGTCGAGAACGTCGGCGACCTTCTCATAGTCGTTTGGATCGTAATCGGGCGCGAGGAAGCGCTCGGCGGCGCGCGTCTCGTACCAGGCGTCGGCGCCTTCCTTTTCAAACGCCTCGACGATGCGGGCGTTCACGCGCGGATCGACAAGGATCTCATGCGCGCCCTTCTTCACGAAGACGGCGATCGGCACGCCCCAGGCGCGCTGGCGCGAGACGACCCAATCCGGGCGATTGGCGATCATGCCGCGGATGCGGTTTTCACCCGCGGCGGGCGTCCATTGCGTGCGGGCGATTTCCTCGAGTGCGACCTCGCGCAGCGTCGGTCGGTTTTCCCGAACCTCATCCTGAGGAGCGTGCGAAGCACGCGTCTCGAAGGATGCGGCTCCCGAACCCTCGTCCTTCGAGACGGCGCTGCGCGCCTCCTCAGGATGAGGGTTCGACTGCGCGAAGGGCTTGTCCATCGCGATGAACCATTGCGGCGTATTGCGGAAGATCACCGGTTTCTTCGAGCGCCAGGAATGCGGATACTGGTGCTTGAGCCGGCCGCGCGCGATGAGATTGCCGGCCTGGATGAGCGCTTGAATGACGGCCTCGTTGGCGTCGCCCTTTTCGCCCTTGTCGGTCAGCACGCGCTTGCCTTCGAAGCCCGGCGCTTCCTTGGTGTAGAAGCCGTCTTCGTCCACTGTGTAAGGGATGCGACTGTCGATGCCCGACTCGGCCAGACGCCGGCCGTTCGCCACCCAGATGTCGAAGTCCTCGCGACCATGGCCCGGCGCGGTATGCACGAAGCCCGTGCCCGTGTCGTCGGTGACATGGTCGCCGTCGAAGAGGGGCACGTCGAAGGCGTAGCCGAGATGCGCGAGCGGATGGGCGCAGATGAGCTCGGAGAGCGCCGACGCTGGCACGTCGCGCAGGCGTTCAAAGCCCTCGACCTTGGCGGCTTTGAATACGTCCTGAGCAAGCTTGTCGGCGAGAATGAATTTGGCGCCCGGGAAGGCCCAATTGTTCTCCGGGGCCTCGGCGACCCGATAGAGGCCATAGGAGATTTTCGAGGAGAAGGAGATCGCGCGGTTGCCCGGCAGCGTCCAGGGCGTTGTCGTCCAGATCACCACGCGCGCGTTGGCGAGATCGCCTTCCGCGCCTCTTGGAATCGGAAACGCCACCCACACCGTATCGCTGGTGTGGTCCTCATATTCGACCTCCGCCTCGGCCAGCGCCGTCTTCTCGACCACCGACCACATCACGGGCTTGGAGCCGCGATAGAGCAGGCCATTCTCGGCGAATTTCATGATCTCGCGGGCGATGATCGCCTCGGCCGGATAGGCCATGGTGGCGTACGGGTGGTCCCATTCGCCGGCGACGCCCAGCCGCTTGAACTCCTCGCGCTGGATGGAGAGCCAGTTCCCGGCATAGGCCCGGCACTCGCGCCGAAATGCGATCATCTCGTCGGGGCGGGAGAAGTCGGGCTTCTTCTTGCCCTTGGCGCGGTAGTTTTCCTCCTCGATCTTCCATTCGATCGGCAGGCCGTGGCAGTCCCAGCCCGGCACATAGACGCAGTCCTTGCCGGTCATGCGCTGGCTGCGCGTGACGATGTCCTTGAGAATCTTGTTCAGCGCATGGCCGATATGGATATTGCCATTGGCGTAGGGCGGACCGTCGTGCAGCGTGAACTTCGGCCGGCCCTTTGCGGCCTCGCGCATTTTCGCCTGAAGGCCGATTTCCTGCCAGCGCTTCAGCAGCTCCGGCTCGCGCTGCGGCAGGCCGGCGCGCATCGGAAAATCAGTGACCGGCAGATAGAGGCTCTTGGAATAGTCGGGCCCTTTGGGCGTGTCGTCGTTCATGGGGTCGAGCAACCAGAGTCGGGCGGCGCCGGGGCGGCCGGCAAGGTCCGCGTCACATAAAGGATTTGGAAAGGAAGCGCCAATCGCGCCGAAAACCCGGAACCCGCGCGAGCGCAGCTCAAGCGCGGACCGGGCCGGTAATTCGACTGCGCAGAACGATCAGCATCGCCCCTCTTATCAAGCTGCGCCGGGGCGGGAAAGCCTCAAAATCTAGCGCAGTCGCCGGAAGGGGCCGACTCCGAGCTTGTTCGCGACCCAGGCTCCCGCGCCGAGCACCGCCACGGCCGGAACAAGGAGAAGGAAAAGGCCCGAGAGAAAAAAGAGGCCGAGGCCGACGCAGAGCATCAGGCAAAGCCCGACCAGCATGCTTTGGACGGGCCCGAGCTTGACGAACTTGATTTGCTCCCCGCCGGACGAAATCCAGATGCGGGAGGTCGCAAAGCCCTCCTCCGCCTCCGCGCGCGAGCTTTGGCCCGGCGGGATGATTTCCATGTGGCCTCTGGGTTCGTCGCTCATGTCTGTCCCTTTCAGAGCGAAAGATAGGAGCTGACCGGCTCAGCTGCAATGCGGGGCAGATTCGCAAAGGCGATGGTCAGCGCGCGGCGTGGTAGCGGCGCCGGTCCAGCGCCTGCAGCTCGCGCTCCACCCAGGGCGTCATGCGGGCGGCGATATAATCCGCGCCCACGGCGTTCGGATGCTCGTTGTCGCTCTGCATGAGGTTGCGATTGCCGTAAACGCCTTCGAGGAAGAAGGGATAAAGCGGCACTCTCTCCCGCGCCGCGAGGGTCGGATAGACGCCGTCGAAGCCGAGCTTGTAGGCGAGGTTGGGCTGGTACGGATAGGAGAGCATGCCGGCGAGGAGCACACGCGATCCGCGCGCCTTGCTGTAGCGGACGATGGCCTGGAGATTCCGATAGACCACGGCCGGATTTTCCTTCTGCAGCATGTCGTTGCCGCCGAGCTCGACGATGACGGCGTCGGCCCCATAGGCGAAGGACTTGGGCAGCCGTCGCACGAAGTCGGTGGTGGACGCGCCGTTTTGCGAGTCGTCGAGCACGACGACGTCCCTGTGCCCGCGCATATGCAGCCGCCGGTTGAGCGCCCAGGTGAAAGAGCTCCCCTCCGGCACGCCGTATCCGGCGCTCAAGCTGTCGCCGAGGATCAGAAGCCGCTTGGGTTGCGCATGCGCGCTCGCGGAGATTGCGCAAAGCGCGAGAAGAGAAAAGATGGCCGAAGAAAGCCGCGCGCCGCTCATGGTCGCCTCCATGCCGAGAGATAGGCCTAGGAGGCTAGGGCGCGCTTCCCGCGCGCCAAGCGGGGGGAGGATATTTCAACGCCGCGAGAGGATTTCCCGCGCCCGGATGCAGTCGTCCTCCATCTGGGCGATCAGCGCCTCGACGCTCTCGAATTTCTCTTCGCCGCGGATGAAGCCGAAAAAGGCGACCTCCACCTCCTTGCCATAGAGGTCCCCCGAAAAATCGAAGATGAAGATTTCGAGCAGCGGGGGGCCATTGTCGAAGGTCGGTCTGCGGCCGAAGTTCGCGGCGCCCTTCCGAATGACGCCGTCGACCTCGATCGTCACCGCGTAAATGCCGTGGCGCAGCCGGTTCGATGGATCGAGGCCGATATTGGCGGTGGGAAAGCCGAGCAGCCGGCCGCGCTTGTCGCCATGACGCACCACGCCCCGCACGAAATAGGGGTGGCCCAGGAGGCGGCGCGCCAGCGCGACGTCTCCCTGCTCCAGCGCCGCGCGCGTCGCCGTGGAGGAGACCGCCTCCAGGCTCCCCTCCTCATCCTGTACGATCGGCTGGATGATCTCGACGACGAAGCCGAGCCGCGCGCCTTCGGCCTTCAGGAAATCGGCGTCGCCCCTACGGCCGGCGCCGAAGCGGAAGTCATAGCCCGCGACGACAGCCGAGAGCCCGAGCCGTTTGGCGAGAATTTCCTTCGTGAAATCCTCGGCCGGACGGGCCGCGAATTCCTTGTTGAAGGACAGCACGATCATGCCGTCGAGCCCGAGACGGGCGGCTTGCGCCGCCTTGGCGTCCGGGGGCGTCAAGCGGAAGATCACAGGTTTGCCGGCGAAAACATCGGCCGGATGCGGCTCGAAAGTCAGCAGAACGCAGGGCCTGCCGAGCTTTTTGGCAAGCGTCTGGGCGCGCGCGACAACCCCCCGGTGGCCGCGGTGCAGCCCATCGAAATTGCCGATGGCCGCAACGGCGCCTTCGAGCCCGGCGGGCGGCGAAACGGGATCTTGGACGACGAGAAATTTTTGGCTCAAGTTCGGGTCCGTAGGCGGCGCTGGGCGGGGCCAAAGTGACGTGCGGCGGCGCGAAGCGCAAGGCAAGCAAAAAAGATGGGGCCCCGGGCTCGGCGCCGATAATGAGCGCCATAGGCACAGTTCGAGCCCCAGGGAAAGCGCCGGAAGCGCGGACCTGAACCTACATGCGACTCGTAACGATTTTTTTTTGAATCCGAAAAGATACGGCGCTGCGCTGAACCCGAGTCCGGCAAGCGACGCCGATAGCGTCGCCATTCTCGCGCGCTCGATAATTTCTACGGTCCGCCGAAGCGCATCTTACGCCACGACGCGATCACGCCGTCGCCGGCTTCTCCGCCGGCGGCGCCGCTGGCCGGGCGGCTTGCTCTCGAGAGGGCACCATCACGGTCGCCTCGCCGTCGAGCACCACCCTGCCGTCGACGAGACACTCGCATTTGAGCTTCGCGCGGCGCCCTTTTTCGACCAGCTCCACCACTTCGACGACCACGGTGATGACGTCGCCGATCTTCACCGGCGCGCGAAAGTTCAGGGTCTGCGACAGATAGACCGCGCCTGGCCCCGGCAGATACATGCCAATGACCGTCGAGATCAGCGAGGCCGTGTAGAGGCCATGGACGATGCGTTCGCCAAAACGCGTCTTCGACGCGAAATGGTCAGAGAGATGGATCGGATTGCGGTCGCCCGAGAGATCGGCGAAGGCGATCACGTCGTCGTCCATCACCGCCTTCATCAGCGTCTCGCGCATGCCGACGCTCAGGTCTTCGAAATAATAAATTTTGAACGGCGTCGACATGTATTCACCGGATCGTTGAGCGGGGAGGGCGAAAGGCCCGTTTGCCCCTTTTACCAGAAAACTTCCCGAGCCAAAGCCACAGGACGCGCGCCCGCAAGCGCTGTCAAGCGTTCCAGCGCCGCAGGATCGACCTCGCCGCCATCGGGGCGCAGCTCCCCGGCGTGCACCCCGTCGGTGACGAAGACGCAATCGAGCCCCGCCCCGCCAGCGCCGGCGAGGTCGGTGAGCGCGCCGTCGCCCATGGCGAAGACGCGGCCCTTGTCTATCGGGGCGCCGCGCAAGCGCGTGAGGCGTTCGAGGGCGGCGGCGTAAATCGGCGGATGCGGCTTGCCGAACATCACAACCTCGCCGCCCATGGCGGCATAGCGCTCGGCCAGCGCGCCGGCGCAATAGACGATGTCGTCGCCGATGGCGACGACGATATCCGGATTGGCGCAAAGCATCGTGAGATCGCGCGCTTTGAGCGCCGCGAGCCGCTGGTCGTAATCCTGTGGGATCTCCTCGCGCTCGGCGAAGAGGCCGGTGCAGACGACGTAATCGGCCTGTTCCGGTCCGACTTTGGCGACAGGCGCGCCCAGGCGGCGGGCCGCCTCGTCGAAGAGGCCGTTGTCGCGCGGCGGGCCCAGATGGTAACAGGCCTGCCCTTTGCGGGCGACGATCTCACGTAGGGTGAGCTCGCCCGCCGAGACAAGATCGTCGAAGGCGTCCTCAGGCAAACCCAACCCCAGTAGTTGCCGGCGCACCTCGGCGTCCGGGCGCGAGGCGTTGGTGATGAGCACCACGCTTCCGCCCTGCCCGCGAAAGCGACGCAAGGCGTCCGCCGCGCGCGGGAAATGTTTCTTGCCGTCGATAAGGACGCCCCAGACGTCGCATAGCAGCGCATCGTAGCGGCCGGCGAGTTCGCGCAGGCCGGAAATCTCGGGAACGTCCGTCAAAAGCGCGCCTCCAGAAAAGCGGCGGCGTGGGCCTTTTCCGCGACGGGGAGGAATTCTCCCGATCCTTCGTCGAGCGCCAGGAGCCTTCCGTCCATCACGCTGAAGAAAGCGCCGTGCAGATGTAGATAGCCCCGGTGCTCGAGAACCTGGACCATCGGAAAGCTGCGGAGATGGATAAGGGTCTGCTTGATCGATTCGAATTCGAACCTGCCCATATAATCGTCGTCCCTGGGATCGGGGGCGCGACCGAGCCGGGCCGCGGCGGGGGCGAGCATTTTGATCCAATCCCCGACGAAATCACTGTGGCTGAGCCTCGGCGTCTTAGGGTCGGCGGCCATCTCCGCATAGGCTTTCACTCCGCCGCATTGGCCGTGGCCGAGCACGACGACATGCTGAACCTCGAGCGCCATGATCGCATATTCGAGCGCCGCCGAGGCGCCGTGGAAATGATCGTCGGGCTCATAAGGCGGCACGAGCGCGGCGACATTGCGCAGGACGAAAAGCTCACCCGGCCCGGCGTCGAAGATCGCCTCCGGGGCGACACGCGAATCGCAGCAGCCGATGACCATGGTCGTTGGCTTTTGGCCCTTTGCCGCCAGGTTGCGAAAACGCTCCTGCTCGGAACGGAAGCGGCCGGAAAGAAAGACCTCGTAACCCTTTACAAGATGCGGCGGGAGGCCGCCCGGGGCATCGGGTCTCGATTCGGCTGCCATTTTTTCCTCGCTGCGGGAAGACGGTGAAGGCGGGCCGCCAAAGGAGCGCAAAGGCCGATGGCGGAGAAGCTTCTTATTGTGTAGACCAGCCGGCGCAGCAAGAAAAAGATGAACCAAGAACACAAGCGAGCCGAAAAGATGATTTCGAAATTGAAACGCAGCGTCCTGGCCATGCCGGGCTCCAACGCCCGCGCGCTGGAAAAAGGCAAGAGCCTTCCCGCCGACGTTTTGATGTTCGAGCTCGAGGATGGCGTCGCCGAAGCCGCCAAGAGCATGGCGCGCGAGCAGGTAGCCGCCGCCGTGACGGGCGGCGGCTATGGCGCGCGGCAGATTGTCGTGCGCGTCAATGCGCGGGGCTCCGAGTGGTACAAGCCGGATATCGCGGCCATTGCGCCGGCCGGCCCCGACGCCATCGTCATCCCCAAGGTCAATTCCCGAGACGACATTCTGAAAGCCGCCGCCGACATCGTGGCGGCGGGCGCGCCGATCAGGACGAAGCTCTGGGCGATGATCGAGACGCCGCGGGCCATCTTCGACATCGAGAAGATCGCCAGCGCCGCCGACGATTCGGCGTCACGCCTGGAGGTTCTGGTGCTGGGGCCCAACGACATCGCCAAGTCGACCCGCGCCCGCCTCACGCCTGGCCGGCCGGCGCTCGTCTCCTGGCTCTCGGCGGGCGTGCTCGCGGCGCGCGTTCACAATATCGAGATCATCGACGGCATTTATAACGACTTCAACGACGAGGCCGGGCTGCGGGGCGAGGCTGAGCAGGGCCGCGACATGGGCTTCGACGGCAAGATGCTGATCCACCCGAATCAGATCGGTCCGGTCAATGAAATTTTTGCGCCGAGCGCCGAGGAGATCGATTTCGCGCGCCGGATCATCGAGATCTTCGACGATCCGGAAAACGCCGAAAAAGGCGTGGCGCAGATCGACGGCAAGATGGTCGAGCGGCTGCATCTCGACGTCGCCCGGCGCACGCTCGCGCTGGTCGAGGCCGCCGGCTGATCGGCCCCGCCGGCGCATCGGCCTGTTTCGCCGGCAATCCGCCTACTTTATACCTGCAAAGCCCACGGGGTGAATGGAGCGAGGACGATCAACATGGCGGCGCCTGAATCCGAGACGGCAGCGGACGAAGCTGCCAAGATCGAGAACCCTCCCCCGGAAAGCGACGCAGCCGTTCCGCCGCCCCGCCCTGGGCCGAAGCGGCGAGGAAGCGGCGCGCTTTCCAAGCTCGTCATCTCGACGCTGGCCCTGTTGGTCGGAATCGGCGCCGCGGGCTATGCGGCCCTGACCTTCAGGGATTTGGACCCGCGGGTCGGTCTGGCGGCGGACTATGTCGAAAAAGGCCTTGCCGAGGCGCGGGGCTCTCTCGACAAGGCGCAAAGCCTGATCGCCGATCTGACGGGATCGACGAAGCCCGCGCCGAAGGCGCCCTCGCGCCACGCCCTGCTCGAAAAGGCCCCGCTCGCCCCGCCTCCGGCGCCGGAGGTCCGGCCAGCGCCGCAGTCCGACGAGGTTGCGCCGCAGCCAGGCGCAGCCACGCCGGCCATTCCCGCGCCAGTCGAGAGCGCCAAGAAGCCGG